>DATNBQ010000254.1:0-18792 GCA_035571955.1 Urbifossiella sp.
GGCCGCTGTTCGCCGTTCGACGCGAAAGCCGACGGCCTGATGGTGGGGGAAGGGGCCGCGATCTTCGTGCTCAAGCGGCTCAGCGATGCCCTCGCCCAGGGCGACACGATTCTCGCGGCGATCGCCGGCATCGGCCTTTCCAACGACATGCATGGAAACTTGCTTGCTCCGGCCAAAGAAGGCCAACTGCGTGCGATGCGACGAGCTTACAAGAACGCCGGGTGGCAGCCGGGCGAGGTCGATTTGATCGAGTGCCACGCGACGGGAACGCCGGTCGGCGACGCGGTGGAATTCGACAGCTTGCGCGAACTCTGGGGCGAAACCGGCTGGCGGCCGGGGCAGTGCGTCATTGGCTCGGTGAAATCGACGGTCGGGCATCTGTTGACCGGGGCCGGTGCGGCAGCGACGGCCAAGGCGATTGGAGCGTTGTGGGCCGGGGTGCTGCCGCCGCAGGCAAACTTCCGCGAACCGAATCCCGCCTTACGGTACGAATCTGGGCCATTTCGAATCCTGGGCGAAGCGGAGGCATGGGAGAGCAAGCAACGGCCGCGCCGCGCCGCCGTCAGCGGATTCGGCTTCGGCGGCGTCAACGCGCATCTCTTGCTGGAAGAATGGACGGGTGAAGTTCGGACGGCGAAGGTTTCCGTGCGGCGGCCGGCGAACGTGCCCGTCGCCGTGGTCGGTCTGGCGGCCCACTTCGGCCCGTGGAACGATTTGCGATCGTTCCAGGAACGCGTTTTCGGCAGCGATGCGGTTCCGAAACCGAAGGAAAACGGCTGGGGCCTGGCTTCCGAACTGTGTCCCGCCGGCTTCCTCATCGATGAATTGCACTTCCCCATCGATCGCTTCCGCATTCCGCCCAAGGAACTGGAAGAGACTCTGCCGCAACAGTTGCTCATGTTGCAAACGGCGGCCGCGGCCCTCGAGGATTCCAGTGCCGAACTCGACTCGGACGACCCGAACACCGGCGTCTACATCGGCCTCGGCCTCGACCCGAACACGACCAACTACCACCTGCGCTGGGCCGCGAGCGCGATTACTGGCAATCGCGTAAGCAATGACATCGAACCAGCCAGCCCCACGCCTCTCCCCGTTGGGGAGAGGCCGCCATCTCGCGCAAGCGAGATGGCGGGTGAGGGGTCTTGTTATACAGATTCAGCCCCTCACCCGGTTTGCTCGCTACGCTCGCAAACCACCCTCTCCCCAGCGGGGAGAGGGTCAGAAAATGCCGCTTCGTTCGATGTCATAGGTTACCTGACTGCCAAGAGCCGGGAATGCGCGGATCGCGCATCACCCGCGCTCAATGCCAATCGCGTCATGGGCGCTCTCGGCAGCATCGCGGCGAGCCGGATCGCGCGGGCGTTCCACTTCGGCGGCCCCAGCCACACCGTCTGTAGCGAGGAGGCTTCGGCGGCCCGCGCGCTCGAACTGGCCGTGCGGGCCCTCGGCGCCGGCGAAATCGATCGGGCCCTGGTCGGCGGCGTCGATCTCGCCGGCGATCCGCGAACCATCTTGCCGGGTCAAGTCGAACTGCCGGGGGAAGGGGCGGCCGCATTCGTCCTCAAGCGGCTGGCCGAGGCCGAACGCGATGGCGACCGCATTTATGCAGTCATCGCGGGCGTCGGCACGGCCGGCGGCGGCGACCCGTCCGGCAGCATGCCTTCCGAACAAGCTGTTGCCGAGGCCGTTTCCCGGGCCTGCGCCGATGCCGCCATCGACTTCTCCTCCCTCGGCTACACCGATGGCATCGAGGCGTGTTCGGTCGACGCGGACATCGGTAAGTGCGGCGCGGCATCCTCGGCGGCGGCGTTTCTCAAAGCCTGCCTGGCCGTCTATCAGGAGCTTTTACCCTCTTCCCGCTGGGATGAGGGTGGTGAGGGGTCCGGACGTCGGGCACAGCCCGACCTACAGGAATGCCGGGCGACTTACTGGCTGCATGATCGTGCCAACGGGCCGCGTCGCGCTGCTGTCGCTGCGGGCGGCGCCGATGGTTCATGCATCGCACTGGTGATTCAGGAACATGCCAACGAGGCCGCGGCGATCGACCGCATTCAACCGCTCGGAGCGCGGACCGAAGCGCTCTTTGCAGTCGAAGGAGCATCGACCGGGGAACTGGCAGCGCGGCTGGCGGCCTTGCAAGAGCTCGCATCGAATCGGCACGGGAACATCGAGGCGATCGCCCGGCAATGGTTCCGACATCAGCCGTTCGATCCGCGGCAAAAACTGGCCGTGGCGTTTGTTGCGCGATCCGTCGACGAACTCGGCGAACAGGCGAACTTTGCCGCGAAGTTGATGAGGCAGCGAGAGGCGGCCGCCGATTCCTTCAATCCGGCCATTCGAGACCGGGTCTTTTTTTCGCCGATGCCGCTCGGGCCAAAAGCGAAGATCGCCTTCGTCTTTCCCGGATCGGGGAACCAGTTCGAGGGCATGGGCCGCGACCTCGCCGGCCAGTGGCCGGAGTTGCCGCGCCGTCAGCAGGCCGAGAGCGAGCGGCTTCGCAGCCAGTTCGCCCCGCAGTTTTTCTGGAACGGCCGCACCGCCGAGGCGCCGCCGCGCGACTTGATGTTCGGCCAGGTGACCGTCGGCAGCCTGGTGGCCGATTTGCTCGGGCATCTCGGCATCCGCTGCGACGCCATGATCGGCCTGAGTCTGGGCGAATCGGCCGGGCTGTTCGGCATTCGCGCGTGGCGAAGCCGCGATGAGATGTTCCGCCGCATGCAAGCGTCGCCGCTGTTCAATAGCGATCTGGCGCCGCCTTACAACGCCGCTCGCCTCTTTTGGGCCCTTGGGGAAAAAGAATCGGCAAACTGGGTTTCGGGAATCATCGCAGCCGCCGCGGACGACGTGCTGCCCGCGTTGCGGCCCGGTTTGCGCGCTTATCTACTCATCGCGAACACGCCGAACGAAAGCGTCATCGGCGGCGAACGAAGCGACGTCGAGAAGCTGGCCGCCGCCATCGGCAAGCCGTACTTCCCGCTCACCGGCGTCACGCTCGCCCACTGCGAAGTCGGCCGGCCGGTGGAGCATGCGTACCGCGAACTGCACACGCTGCCGACCACGCCGCCCTCGGACATTACGGTGTACAGCGGCGCCTGGGGGCGTTCCTACAAGGCGACGGATGCGAGCGCCGCCGATTCCATCACGGCCGGCCTCTTGAACACCATCGACGTGCCGGCCGTGGTGAACGCCGCTTACCGCGATGGCGTGCGGGTCTTTTTGGAAGTGGGGCCGGGGACGTCGTGTACGCGGATGATCGGTGCGATTCTCGGCGAGAAGCCGCACCTGGCGCGGGCGGCCCACGCAGCCAAGCCAGATGCCGTCTCGCAAATCCTGCGGCTGGCCGCGAGTCTGATCGCCGAGCGCGTGCCGGTGAACCTCGGGGCGCTGTATGGCCGCGAGACGGCATGCATTGGTCATCGGGAACGGCAAGCCCCAAGCGGCCCCGAGATTGTAATTCCCGTCGGCATGCGGCCCGAACCACCTCCCGCGGTTACCGACGAGCCGCTCGTGGTTGCCGGCAGTGACAGTGCGGTGTCACTTGGATTGACGGCATTCCCCGGCGTATCGCTCGCGCCGATCATCGCGGCGACTTGCGATGTTCAAATCGCCACCATGCAGGCCCAGGAAGCATTCCTTCGCGTCAACCAGCGCATGACCGAAACGGCGGCCGGGTTGCTGCGATTTCAAACGGCGCTTTTGGGGGCGATTCCCGGCAGCGCGCTCCCCTCCGCGGACTCCGGGTCGCGGCTAATCAATGATTCCGTGTCGCGGCTAAACGATGTTCCGCGATCGCTCTCGTTCGAGCAGTGCTGTACGTTCGCGGTCGGGAAGATTGCCGATGTGCTGGGGCCGCGGTTCGCCGAGGTCGATGCGTTCCCCACGCGGGTGCGCCTGCCGGATGGCCCCTTGCAACTCGTCGATCGCATAACGCTCATCGAGGGCGAGCCACGATCGCTGGCGCCGGGCCGTTCCACCTCCGGCCGCGTGGTGACCGAACATACCGTCCGACCCGATCGCTGGTACCTGGAGAATGGCCGCATTCCCACGGCACTGGCCGTCGAGGCCGGGCAAGCCGACCTGTTCCTCTCGGGCTTCCTCGGCATCGATTTCCAGACGCGCGGCCGCGCCGTCTATCGCCTGCTCGATGCCGTCGTCAGTTTCCATCGTGGCTTGCCCCGAGTCGGCGAAATCATCGTTTACGACATCCGCATCGACGAATTCACGCAGCAAGGCGACGCCTGGCTATTTCGCTTCCGCTTCGACGGCACGGTGAACGGCGAACCATTCATCACAATGCGGAACGGCGTCGCCGGCTTCTTCACGGAAGCGGCGTTGGCTGCCGGCCGCGGCATCGTACAAACAGCGCTCGACAAGCAGCAACTCCCCGGCAAGCTGCCCACCGACTGGCACGTCACCGCGCCGCGGGAAGTCCGCTCGCTCGATGCGAATCAGGTGGAGGCACTTCGTCGAGGTGATTTGGAGGCGGCATTTCTCACCCTCTCCCCGTTGGGGAGAGGGTGGTCCACGAGCGAAGCGAGTGGACCGGGTGAGGGGCTGCATATCCAAGACCCCTCACCCGGCCTTCGGCCACCCTCTCCCCAACGGGGAGAGGGTAAAAAGCCGGCCGTCATTCCCGGCGGCATGTTGCGGCTCGTCGATCGCGTGCCGCGCATCGACCGCGACGGCGGCCGCTTCGGCATCGGCTTCATCCGCGCCGAATTCGACATCCGTCCGGACGACTGGTTCTTGACGTGCCACTTCGTCGATGACCGCGTGATGCCCGGCACGCTCATGTACGAATGCTGCCTGCACACGTTGCGAATCTTTCTCATGTCAATCGGCTGGGTTGGCGAGGCGGTTTGTGAACCGATTCCCGGCGTGCCAAGCCGCTTGAAGTGCCGCGGCCAGGTGATCGCATCCACCAAGACCGTGGCGTACGAGGTGATGGTCAAGGAACTCGGCTTCAACCCGGCCCCTTACGCCATCGCCGATGCGTTGATGTACGCCGACGACAAGCCGATCGTCGAGATCACGAACCTCTGTTTGCAAATGACGGGGTTGCAAAGCCCACCCGTTGCAACGGGTGGGCTTGCGAAATATCAGTTCGATCGCGCGCACATCCTGGCGTTCGCTGAGGGCAAACCGTCCGAGGCGTTCGGCGAACCGTACTTGCCCTTCGACAATGAGCGCGTGATCGCCCGCTTGCCGGCGCCGCCGTTCTCGTTCATCGACCGGATCACGCCGACGGCCGGGAAACCGTTCGTGCTGGAAGCCGGGGCGGCGTGCCGGGCCGAGTACGACATTCCGCCGGATGCCTGGTATTTCGAGGCGAATCGCAGCGAGCGAATGCCGTTCAGCGTCCTGTTGGAAATAGCCCTACAGCCGTGCGGCTGGCTGGCGGCTTATTGCGGTTCGGCGCTGACGAGCCCCGTAGATATGCGTTTTCGCAATCTCGGCGGCCGAGCCACGCAGTTTCGACCCGTCACGCCGGACACCGGCACGCTCACCATGACGGCGAAAATGACGAACGTCTCCAGTTCCGCCGGGATGATTATCCAGCATTACGAGATGCTCGTGGCCGACCGGAACGGCCCAGTTTACGAAGGGACGACATATTTCGGCTTCTTCACGAAGGAGCAGCTGGCGAATCAGGTGGGCATTCGCGAAGCGAAGGTGCCGTGGCCGAGCGGTCAGGACGTGGCGCGCGGCGAAAGCGGTTCGCTGCCCCACGATCCGCCGTTCCCCGCCCCCATGCTCCGCATGGTCGACCGTATCGAAACGTACTTGCCGGAGGGCGGTTCGAAGGGGCTTGGGCTGGTGGTCGGCCGGATTGCCGTCGATCCGCAAGCGTGGTTCTTCAAGGCCCACTTCGTGCAGGACTCGGTATGGCCCGGGTCACTTGGGCTGGAATCATTCCTGCAATTATTGAAATATGTTGCCTGGCGCAAGGGGATCGAGTATCGAAAATCGCAGCCCGACGAATCGAAGCCCCATGCCTGGACGTACCGGGGCCAGGTGCTGCCGACGGACCGAGAAGTCACGGTGATCCTCGAAGTGACCGAAGCCAACGAGCGCGGCCTGAAGGCCAACGGATTCCTGATCGTGGATGGCCGCGTCATCTACCAGATGACCGATTTTACTCTAGAGTAACGCTGAAACGCGGAACGAAGCTGTTCGCCCTCAGGGCCACCCATGCACTATTCGCGCGTGCACATCGAATCGATCGGCTACGAACTGGCCCCGGTGGTGGTTTCCACCGCGGAGCTGGAATCGCGGCTCGGTCCGATGTACGAGACGATGGGCATGGCGGCGGGGCAGCTGGAACTCCTGACGGGCATCAGCGAGCGGCGCTGGTGGGAGCCGAACTTTCCGGTCTCGCAGGGCGCGGCCGCTGCCGGGCGCAAGGCGCTCCAGGCTGCCGACGTCAGTCCCGACGAAATCGACGTGCTCATCTATGCCGGCGTCTGCCGCGAGAACTTCGAACCGGCCACGGCCTGCTCCGTCGCCCATCAGATGAAGATTAATCCCGACGCAGCGATCTACGACGTCAGCAACGCCTGCCTCGGCGTGCTCAACGGCGTGGTCGATGTCGCCAACCGCATCGAACTCGGCCAGGCCCGCGCCGGCCTCGTCGTCTCCGCCGAAACCTCCCGCGAGATCAACGAGAGCACCATCGACCGGATGATCCGCACCAAGTCGCGGGAGCTCTTCGTCGAATCGGTGGCGACCTTGACCGGTGGCTCGGGGGCCGTGGCGGTTCTGGTGGTCGGCAAGGAGTTTTCGCGTTTCAAGCGCCGCAGGTTGCTCGGCGGCGTGGTCAAGAACGAATCGCAGCATCATCATCTGTGCCGCTGGGGATTCCAGTCGATTCTCCCGGCCGCGGTCGGCACGGTCGGCAAGGTGTTCGGGCCGAATGCCGGCGCCCTCGTGCAAAAAGGAATCGAGCGGACGCACGAACTGGCCGCCGGGGCCACGGCGCTGTTGCGGCAAGGGCTCGATCTGGGCTTGCGCCACGTCAAGATACCGTTCATGGAGACCCACGCCGGCGAGGTGCTCAAGCACGGCGTCGAGCTCGGCCACCGCACCTGGAACGCCTTCCTCGCCAAGCTCGGCTGGCGCCCCGACCAACTCGATAAAGTGATTTGCCACCAGGTCGGTTCCGGGCACCGCGACGCCGTGCTCAAGGCCCTCGGCATCCCGCTCGAAAAAGACTACAGCACCTTTCCATTCCTCGGCAACATGGGCACGGTGTCGCTGCCGCTGACGGCGGCACTCGCCGAGGAGCGCGAATTCCTCACTCCCGGCAACCGCGTCGGCTGGCTCGGCATCGGCAGCGGTCTGAACTGCCTGATGCTGGGACTGGAATGGTAATTGTTTAGCCGAGACCCAATGGGGAGCGCTCCGCAAACGACTCCTTCGGATAAAATGGCCATGGAGGTTGCACATGGCGCCGACGCTGGCACAAGAACTGGAAACCTATCAGCGGGAACTCCCGTCGCTCGAGGCCCAGGCCGGCAAGTACGTTCTCATTAGCGGTGCGGATGTCCTGAGCACCTGGAGCAGCTACGAGGACGCCCTTCAAGAAGGCTACCGACTTTGCGGCCTCGATAAGCGCTTCCTGGTGAAGAAAATCGAACTGGTTCCCCGCGTGCTGTTCAATTCTCGATCGGTTCAGCCTGTATGCCATCGCTAATCTTGCCGCTAACCGCTGATGGAGCGATTGCCGAGGTGCTGATTGGCGTCAGCCACATGCGGGCGATGGCACTTCGAGCAATCCAGCAGGCCGTCCCCGAACCCGTTCGCGTGCGGCTTCTTGTGGATACTGGGGCGACAAGCACAAACGTTTCCCAAGGCCTTCTCAGTTCCTTGGGGCTCGTCTCGACCGGATCCGTTCCGGTGCACACGGCTTCCTCCGGTACGGCCACTGTCAACTGCGACGAGTTCGACGTTAGTCTCTTTTTTCCCGACGCGCAGCCGGGCGGTTGGGGTTTCGCATCCGTGCCGATTATCGAATGCTCGCCGCTGCAGGGGCCAATTGATGGTTTGCTCGGAAGGGACATTCTGGATCGATCGATACTGACATACAACCCGTTCAGCAATCTCGTCACGATCTCATTCTGATGAACCCCCTTTACCCATTCGCGCCGCGGTCCTTTTCGCGCGGTTCGTTCCACATCAGCTATCTCGATGAAGGCGCCGGCGAACCGGTCGTGATGGTTCACGGCAATCCCACCTGGAGCTTCTATTACCGCAACCTCGTACTGGCCCTGCGCGATCGCTACCGCTGCATCGTGCCGGACCACATCGGTTGCGGTCTCTCCGACAAGCCGCCCGCGGACAAGTACGACTATTCGCTGAAGTCGCGCATCGACGATCTGGAGGCGCTCCTGGACCAGTTGCAGGTTAAGCAAAACATCACCCTGGTGCTGCACGACTGGGGCGGCATGATCGGCATGGGTTACGCGGCCCGGCATCCCGAGCGGATCAAGCGGATGGTCGCTTCGAACACCTCGGCCTTCCATTTGCCGAAATCCAAGCGCTTTCCGCGATCGCTTGCTCTCGGTCGCAACACGCGGCTCGGGGCGTGGCTGATTCTGAAAAAGAACGCCTTTTGCCGGCTGGCGGCACGGTGGAACGTCGCCCGGAAACCGCTCCCGCCGGACGTGCGGAACGCGTACCTGATGCCGTACGATTCGCCGGAACACCGCGTGGCCGTGCTCCAGTTCGTGCAGACCATCCCGCTGCGCCCCGGCGACCCCGGCTACGACCTCGTTACTGACATCGCCATGTCACTTGAGAAGTTCCGCGATCTGCCCGTTCTCTTGCTGTGGGGCCTCCAGGATTTCGTATTCGACGAGCACTTCTTCAAGGAATGGCAAGCGCGGTTCCCGAACGCCGAGACGCACGTCTGGCCCGATTGCAGCCATTACTTGCTGGAAGATGCCGGCGATGAAGTCATTCCCAAAATCTCCCAGTTCCTCGATTCGCATCGGTCGGCCTAAATCTCCCGGTCGCTGACCGCCCCCGGCGCGCCGAAAAGCTAAACCAAAAATGCATTCGGGATAAACTGGTCGCTTTCTCGCGCCGATATTACCGATACAGCCGATGCAACTTAACGCGCACGCCTCCGGGGTAGTGGAATGCAGTGGAAGCAGATCATGCGGCGACAGCATTTGCGACGAGCGGCCTGGGGCCTGTGCGCCGGCGTCGCCATTCCCGGCTGCTTCACTCCCCCCGGCTACGACCGCGGGGACACCCTCGACTTCCAACTTCCCAAGGCACTCGCGGCTTCGCCAGCTACCCCGGCTTCGCGCGGCAAAGACGACAACCAGGTCGCCCAAGCCGCTGTGCAGATACCGCTGTTGCCGGCGCCGACGCCGCTGGCCGGACAACCGAAGGGCGTGACGGGGCCGAAGCCGCTCGATGTGCCGCCGGGCGTGCCGGGCGCCGAGACGCCGCAGTTGAAAGTGCCGCCAGCCGGAACGACGCCGCAAGCGCGGGCCGAGCGCCTCAAGGTCATCGACGCGCTGTTCCCGCAGATGCCGCCGCTCTTGCCCGACCCGATCGTCGATGGCGTTCCCGGCGCTCACGCCGTAACGCTCGAAGAACTGCTCGAATTCGCGATCAAGAACAGCCCCGAGATGATGCAAGCGTCCGCCGACGTGGCCGACGCCCATGGCCGCTGGGTCCAGGTCGGCCTCTATCCCAACCCGACCATCGGCTTCCAGGGCGACCAGATCTTCGACCTCGGCCCGTTCGGCCAGTTCGGCGGGTTCTTCAACCAGACCATCGTGACCGCCGGCAAGCTCACGCTCGCTCGCTCCGTGGCCTTCTTCGATTACCTCAATGCTCGGGTCATGTTGAAGCGGGCCGAAGTGGAACTGACGCGGCGCGTGCGCGGCTACTACTACGCCGCCCTCGTGGCTGCCGAGAACGTCCGCGTCGATCGGCTGATCTTCGCCTTCACGGATGAGGTGTATCGCCGACAAGTGGACCTGGTGAAACTCGGCACGGCCGCGCCCTACGAGGCATCCGCCTTGCTGGCGATTAACAGCAGTGCGGAGCTCGCGCTCGTGCAAGCGCGGAATAACTACACCGCGGCCTGGAAGCAGTTGGCCGCCACGATCAACTCGACGAACTTGCCGCCGGCGCCGCTCGCCGGCCGCGTCGAGGAATCGCTTCCCCGCTACTCGTTCGAGGAACTCCGCGACCGGATGCTCACCGGGCACACGGACATCATCGTGGCGAGGAACAGCGTGGTGCAGGCCGAGCGCACCATCAGCCGCGAACGGGCCCGGGTGATCCCGGACGTGCAGAACCAGTTCTACTTCGAGCAAGATACGCTGGCGAAGTTCCAGGGCGCTCCCAACTTCCAGATGGGCGCGCAGATCGGCATCACTGTGCCGCTATTCAACCGGAATCAAGGCGCGATCCTGTCGGCGCAGGCGTTGCTCGCGCGGGCGCATGCGGAGGTGCCGCGCGTCCGCAATCAACTGACCCTCGCGCTCACGGATGCCTTTAACCGCTACGAAACGGCTCGGCGGCAGATTGTCCTCTATCGCGAGAAAATCCTTCCCAATCTCGTGACGGCATTCCGCGGCGTCTACAACCGCTATCAGGTCGAACCGGACAAGGTGAACTACAACGACATCGTGACGGCTCAGCAGAACCTCGTGATGCAGTTGGCGGGGTATCTGCAAGCGCTGCAGCAGCAGTGGCAGGCGTATACGGATTTGGCGGGCGCCTTACAGTTCACGCAACCGGGCAGCATCCTGCCGGCACCATCCGCGCCCGGACCGAATGACAAGGGGCCGGCGGTTCCGCCCGTGCCAGATAGCTGGCCCGAACCGGCCCCGCGGGCAACCGTTCCAAAGGATGCCGTTCCCAAGAAGTGATGCCGCGCTCGCTCGCTCCGCGGCTAATCCTCGATCATCTGAGGCCATTCAGCACAGCGGTTCACTGGAACGCCGTCGGCCATTGGCAATTCGCTCGCGCCGCGGCAGGCATCCAACACGTACTTCTGGAAGTAGTAAATCCGCTCCTCGCGCGTACCGATGACGCCGGGATGCGGACTGGCGGCTACTCCCTTCTGAACCGATTCGTAAATAGCGGCATCCTCGGCGAACACCTTTTTCGCCACCAGCTTCGCCGCCACTCGGAGAGTGCGGTAGAAGAGCCACGCCAGAGGATTATTCCGCCGACCGCGCAGCGTGAAGTAGATGCAGCGGTAGCGGCACGATTGCGGCCCGGTCGGGAAGACGCACTGCATCATGCGGAACGAATCGAGCAAGCTGCCGGTGGCGTGCGGATGGCGGACGCGGTGGAAGTATTCGCCGGTGACCGGTTCGCCGAGCCGGCGAATAAACCACTGCTCCACGCGGCCGCCCCAATCGTCCGGCGGCGTCATCGTCTTGAACGTACTGTAGTTCTCGTTCAACTCGTGCCAGGCATTCGCTTCCTCCGGATACTTCTTGAACGTGTGCGGATGCACCTGGGGAATGTGATACGACTCGAGCGAGTTTTCGAGCACGATCTTCCAGTTGCAGGGAAAGTCCGCTTCCCAGGTGGCGGCGTGACGATAGCGGCCCCCATACGATTGCCACACGTCCCAATAAGGGCCTACCCATTCCCGCAGTGACATCGGTCTGTCGCTGAAATTGACGAAAACGAGGTCGCCGCACGTGTCGACGTGGAAGCGGCGGAGGCAGGAATTGTCGCGGTCCCAGGGACGGAAGGCGCGGGCCTCGGGGATCTTGGCGGTGTGGCCGTCGGCGGCGTACTCCCAGCCGTGATACTGGCAGCGGAGCTTCGCGCTGTTGCCGCGCGGCTTATCCGTGAGTTGGCTATGCCGGTGCGGACAGACGTTCAGGAACGCCCGCAGTTCGCCGTCGCAGTTGCGGATCAGGATCGGTGTTTCGAGCAGGTGCAACGTCAGGAAGTCGCCGGGCCGAGCCAGTTCACTTTTGACCGCCAGCGGATGCCAAGCGGGATGGAAGAGGTGGCGCAGTTCGGCCCGATATTGGGCTTCCAAGGTGTAGTGTTCGGGCTTAAGCAGGTGGCGAAGGTGCTGCTGGTGGGTGAACATTGGCGCAAATCGCGTGCGAAGAGATCGGCGCGGCCTGCGATTTCCGAGGGCCAATCCATCGCCCCCAACCTTCCCATCTTAGCGAAAGGAAATGCGATGGTCGTCGGGAGAATGAGGAATCGTTGCGCGCCCGTCAATCCTTGTACGACTTGCCGACGGCCTTGAACTGCTCGCGGACGATCGCCGCGTAGTCCGAAGCCTTCGGGTTCTTGATGACGAGGCCGTTGATGGCTTGCGTCTCGCCCCCGTCGCGGGTGACGACCTGATATGGCAGATTCTTGGTGAGCAGTTTGGACCTGTCGCCGCGAGCCACCGCCGCCAGCACTTCCACCGACTTATAGCCGTAGTTGTAAGGGTCCTGCACCACGGTTCCCTCGATCTCGCCGGCGGCGATCGCCTTGAGCGTTACCGGGTTTTCGTCGAAGCCGACGATCTTCACCTTGCCGACCAGCGAATTGGCTTTTACCGCCGAGAGGATGGCCGGCGGGTTATAAGCGTAAAGGCCGACCATGCAAACATCGGGGACGCCAGTGAGACGGCCGAGCATCGCGCTCGGAAATTGCTGCGGATTCTTTTCGGGGCCGCCATCGGACTTGGCTTCGCCATCGACGAGGAAGTATTTGCCATACATTTTGCCCGAGACTTCCTGGCCGTTGAAGGTGCGGGTGGTCGGGGTTCCGTTCGCTTCCGGCGTGGTCAGTTCTTCCAGCACGCCTCGAATGCGGCCCTGGCCGTTCGCGGAAATGTCGCTGCCGATGAACATGGCGATCACGCCGCCGTTTGGCAGCGACTTCTTCACCATTCGCCCGGCGGCGCGGCCCGCTTCCTTGTTGTCCACGCCGACGTAACAGAGCCGCCCGGTGTCGTCGGCATCGTTGTCCATTGTGATCAGCGGAACTTCCTCGCCGATCCGCTTCAACGCTTTCTTCTGCCCCGTCGGGTTGATGACGCTGACGGCGATTCCCTTCACGCCTTGCTGCACGAAAGCTTCGACGATCGGCATCTGCTTGGCGACATCGAGCCCTTCCGGCTGGCGGAACAGTACGTCGACATCGAAATCGTGGCCGGCCTTATTCGCGCCAGCCTCGCACAGATCCCAGAACGGATCGGAGCAGTTGGTGACGACGCCGATTTTGATGCGGCCGGGCTGGTCGGTGCTGCCGCCGCACGCGGGAATCGCGGTGAGGATAGCCGCGATGGCGAAGAGGAAGCCGATACGGAGCAATCGCGACACGGCGCACCCGCTTTCGAGAATGAACGTTGAGATAGATTCAAAGTACCGGGTGAGGCAATGGTTGGAAAGGATTGCAAGCGGACAGAAAAGCAATGACACAGAGCCAACCAGCCCTCGCCTCTCCCCGTTGGGGAGAGGCCGACATCTCGCGCGAGCGAGATGTCGGGTGAGGGGTCTAGTTGCAGCAACCCAGCCCCTCACCCGGTTTGCTCGCTGCGCTCGCAAACCACCCTCTCCCCCAGCGGGGAGAGAGTCAGAAAGGCTGGCTGGATCAATGCTTTTACATTCCTGACAGCTAGTAGCCGCGAGGCGGAGCCGAGCGTCGTGGATCGCTCCCCGTCGGATCGCGACAACGCTCCAAACCCCGCAGCTTCGCGCGCTTCTCGTCCACTCTAGCGAATTCCGTTCCCATCGTGACACGCGTTCAGGTCCGGCATGCTCGATTCGTTTGACTTCGATAGCACCCGTTCTAGATAGAGGTTGAATCGCCTGATGAGCTTTCGCGTGTGAGCGCAACGCTTTGGCGAGGTTGGGAGAAAGCCGCGATGTCCCAGTCGGGAACGCTTCCCGCAGCTCTCGCCATCCTGCCGCAATGGTGGCAGGAAGCTGCCGATGCGTCCGCGCTGGAAGCGACATTGGCGAGCTGGGTGCGAGCGGGTGGCTGGCGGGCGGGCGGCTTCCTTTGGCCGGCCGAAGCGCCGACCGTTGCGAAGACTGCCCCGAATGCCGCCGCCGCCGAACCGCTCCCCGCGAGCGAGCTCAGTGAAGTCGTCCGACGAGTGCGTACAAACGAGCCGACCGCGGTCGTCTCGTTGCCGAGCGGCGGGTCGCGGGTCTATGCCCCGGTGAACTGCCCCGGCCGCTCACTCGGATTGGTCTGGGCCGAACGACCCGCGAACCAACCGTGGAGCGATGCCGAGCGGGCTTACATGGCCCTCGTCGGCAAGACGCTCGAACGGTCGCCCGTTGTCGCGGTCGCCGTCGGCCCAGCCATTGATCCCGATGCGCTCGCCCAGCGGTTGGCCGATGCCGGTGCGATCGCCGGCCGCATGGCTCACGATTTCGACAACATCCTGACCGGCATCCTCGGCTTTGCGGAACTGGCCGTCCCGCTGTTGCCGCCTGGTTCGCAGGCCGGCTCGTACATCGCCGAGATCGCCAAGGGCGGCCAGCGCGGCATCGCCTTCACCCAGCAGCTGCATTTGTTCAACCGCAGCGGTGAATCGAAGCCGACGCCCGGCTCGGTGGTCGCCACGCTCGGTCGGGAAGAAGCGCGATTGCGGCCGGCCATGCATGCGGCGCTGCGTCTGGAAAAAGATGTGCCGGCCGGGTTGCCCGCGGTGGCCGTCGATGCCAGCCCGCTGCAACTGGCCCTCGGCCACCTGTTCGAAAACGCCATCGAAGCCTGCCCCAAAGGCGGCACCGTGCGGATCGCCGCCGGTCCCGTGGAATTGACCGAAGCCGAAGCGCGCGGCTATGTCGGCAAGGTTTCGCCCGGCTCGCACCTGCTCATTACGTTCACCGACAGCGGAACGGGATTCAAGCCCGAAGTGCGAAAGAAGCTCTTCGTCCAGCCGTTCCACACGACCAAGGTTCGCCATCGCGGGCTCGGGTTGGCGATCGTTTACCGAATCGTCGCTGCCCATCGCGGCGGTCTGCAGATCGACGCCGTCCCCGCTCCGGGAAGCGGCACATCGGTCCGAGTGGTGCTGCCGCTTGTCGCGGCGCGTCCCTCGGTTGCCGTTCCGACTCCGCCGCCCGCCGCGCAACCCGGCCTCCGCGAGGACGCCGTGCGCACCGTAGCCTTCAACGCCGCCACCGCGCGAGGATGACTGCCATGACGTTCGACCTTCAAGATCGCCTGCTGCAAACGCCGCGGCCGCTCCGCACGGTCGCCCAGGAACCGATGCGCGAACTCCAATCCTCCGGCGACATCAAAATCCTGATCATCGACGACGATCCCGCCACCTGCTCGGTGATCCAGGCGGCGCTGGCCAACCGCGACTTTCAAACGGACGTCGTCTCCGATCCGGTGCTCGTCGATTCCGCGCTGCGGAACACGCAGTACCACTTGATCATTCTCGATTACGTGCTGCCCGGCCTGGAAGCCGAGCAGGTGTTTTCGTGGATCAAGGATTCCCAGCCGGACGCGAAGGTGGTCGTGGTGACCGGCTATCCGTCCGTCGATAACGTACTCAGCTGCTTGCGGGCGCGGGCCCACGACTACCTGACCAAGCCGTTCCAGGTCGATCAACTCCGCGAGATCGTCTTCCGTTGCCTCGAAGAGAAGGGGCTGCTCCGGATGACGGAGGAAGCGCTGCGGGAATCGCTAGGGTCGGCGATCCGCGAACGCCGCAAGGCCCTCGGCCTGACGCTTTCCAACATGAGCGACCGCACCGCGGTATCGCTCGGTTACCTCAGCCAGATCGAACTTGGGAAGAACTCGGCCTCGATCGAGACGCTCTACCGCATCTGCCTGGCCCTGGGCATGAAGCTGAGCGAACTGTTCCAATCCGTTCAGCGGTGCTAGGCGAAACTCACTCGCCCGACTCGCACGGCCCAGGGGCAACCCTGGGCCGTTATCGTTTTGGGACACCGCGTAGCCGCGACCCAACGGGGATCGCGCCGCCTGCGTAAAATGAAGATGCATCATGCGTCATCCTCTTTACTCCATTGGCCACTCGAACCAACCGCTGGAGCAGTTCATTGCGCTCTTGACGACGCACGATGTCGCGGCGCTCGTCGATATTCGCCGCTTCCCCGGGTCGAGGAAGTATCCGCACTGGAACCGCGAGCCATTTGCTCAATCGCTGCGCGCCGCGGGAATCGAATATCACTGGAACGAAGGCCTCGGCGGCCGCCGCGGATCGAGCCGCGGCAACCCCGATTCGCCGAACGGAGCGCTGCGGAACGTCAGCTTTCGAAACTACGCCGACTACATGGCGACCGATGCCTTCCGCGTCGCGCTGGAGGAACTTGGCGCAATCGCCGACCGCGTGCCCACTGCGATGATGTGTTCCGAGGCCGTGTTCTGGCGGTGCCATCGCCGCCTCGTCAGCGATTATCTGCTGGCGCAAGGCACGGTCGTACAGCACATCTTTCCGAACGGTACTGTCCGACCGCACGACTTGACCGAAGGCGCGCAAGTCGCCGACGGCCGCGTGACTTATCCCGAAGCCGCCACGCCGTTCACTTCTTCTTGATTTTGCGAAGGGCCGATCCCTTGTGAATCGCGATGTGGTCGGTCTTATCGCTTTTGATGATGTACTGCGGATCGTCCTTGGATGCGTGCCGTTTGTAGCCCTTGAAGACGATCTCGGATGTGATCTTCTTTTGGATGGTGCCGCGAACCAGTCCGGCCTCGGAATTCCATTCGACGTGATCGCCGCGTTTGAACGTGTTTGGCATCGGCTTGCCCTTATCAGAGCCGCGAGCGTTAGCGAGCCGTTCGAGTTTCCGCTCCCTGACGGTCGCGGCTCGGACTACCTTCGCAAAACCTGCGCCGTCATTTCTCGCGCCGCGTCTTCTTTTCCCAGGCCTCGGCTTCCGCGAGCGAAATCAGACCGTCGCGGTCGGCGTCGATGGCGTCGAACTCGGCGCGCGTGCCCAGGAACTCCAGCCGCGACAGGTCGCCGTCGGCATTGCGATCCATCTTGCGGAACCAGATCGGCCCTTTCTCGGGAACGCGGACGCCGCCGGGGTTCGCATAGTAAACCTGCTGACTGACGAAGCCGCGATCGATGGAGCGACTGAGCCGCAGCGATATCGTCGGCTGGATGGCCGCCCGCGTCACGAAGCGCGTCGGCGAACCGTCTGCGCGCGGCGGCTCCAGCGAACTGAGCCGCCGCCACGCCGTCCGCAGTTCGCGAAGCCCGAGCCGCCCGTCCCGGTTCTCGTCCAGCAATTGAAACAGCGTCGGCGTCTGCACCATCGGCACCAACGACACCCCCAAATCGACGAACGGTTGCTGCATCTCGAAAAACTTGTCGAGTTCGGCCATCGTGAGCTTGCCGTCGCCATCGAAGTCGGCCGGTTCGACGATAACGCGAAGTTGCTGGAACTGGATCGCGATTTGGGCCGTGAAGTCCTTGTCCGTCACGTACCCCTTGGCGCCGGCGAGTTGCTTGAACTGCTGCGCGTAGACCTGCCTGATGGAATTGCCGCGGCCATCCGGCCCCTTGAACGCGAACGCCCACAGTTCAATTGGCTGCCGGCCATGGCGAACGATGACCCGGCCGGGGTCGACGGTGCTGAATGTGAAACCGCGGCCGGCGGCGAGCTTCGCATCCGTATCGATGATCGCGCGGCAATCGGCGGGTTTCGTCCCCAGCGATAGAGTTGCCTCCAGGTCCGGCGGGCCCGTTCGCCAGCGGTCGAGTTCCGCGGCGTTCAATTTGCCGTCGCGGTTCGCATCCAGGGAGGCGAAGGTCGCGGCGTCGAAGCCCGATTCGCGCAAGCTCAATGAACCGTCCTTGTCCTGGTCGTAGTCCTTGACCACGCGCTCGGCGATGATGGAAGTCGGTATCTGGCCGGCCTGGAAGACGACGATCGACCGCGGCACGCTCGGCCTGGTCGGCTGCTGCTGCCTGCGCGAGCTGTTCGGCGCCAATTCGTTCAGACTCAGGCACTCGTCCTCGTCGCCATCCTTGCTGACGAACCACTCCTTCATCGTTTCGACTTCGGTTTGCGACAGGCGGTCGTCGCCGTCGCGATCGATCAATTTGAAAATCGCCTCGGTGGTCTGGGCGTTGAAGGGCGATTCGAAATTGGGCGGAATGGAACGGGAGGCTCGGGCCGCCGCCAGCTGGTAATAAGCGGCGAACTCCGGGAACGAAACGCGGCCATCAAGATTGGAATCGAGTTTCTCCAGCGTCGGCAAATTGTCGGGCACCGGGGCGTAGAAGCCGGACTGGATGAGCTGCGCGAGCGAGCCGTCGGTGAGGATGTTCTGCACTTCCTTGCCGTCGAGCCAACCGTCGCCATTGCGGTCGAACCCCTTGTAGGCTGTGCGGAGGGATTCCAGCCAACGATCGGCGAGCGGCTTGCCGGCGTAGCGGATTTTGAGCCGAAGGCGAATGGGCCGGTGCGGGGCGAATGCGATGGCATCGAACCCCTCGACGAGCGGCGGCTTGCGCACGTGCGGCGGCGGGGCGACATCCGCTGCCAGTGCGGAGCCGACGAACAGCATTGCCAGCGCTCCGAGGATCTTCCTCACGCGACGGCCTCCGCGACGGCCTTGGCCGTGCGATCGGCCAGCGGGATCGGCCGGCCGACGTTCGACATGTTAGTCTTCTCGGGGTCGATGCGGAGTACATTGCAAACGGTGGCCATGAGGTCGCCGGCAGTGGTCGGCCGATCCTCGACCGCGGCGCCGTCCTTACTCGTCCGTCCGATAGCCTGACCTCCCTTGACGCCGCCGCCGGCCAGCACCGTGCTCCAGGCCACGGCATAATGGTCGCGGCCCTTGCCCTGG
>DATNBQ010000255.1:0-11063 GCA_035571955.1 Urbifossiella sp.
GGATGCGAAAAAAACGGCACGATCCGTTGAAAGGAGTCGAGCCGGCCGACGCAGGGGAAAGGTCCCAGCGGGGATTGGCTCAGGTTAAGCCGGAACTTATGTTCCAAGAGAAGCTGGTTCGAAGAGAGGGAAGTGACCGACCAGCCAATACTGGCAGGCAGCGGCCTGGGAACTTGGGCGACGGACGCGGTTCTCATAGCGGCGCGGTCGGCCGGCCGCGGAATGCGCTTGCCAAAAGCATGACGACCGCCAGGATCAGGAACACGATAAAGCAGATCTTCGCGATGCCGAATGCGAAGTTGGCGATGATGCCAAATCCGAAGAACAGCCCGATAATCGCGAGGATGAAGAAGAACAGTGCCAGCCGCAACATGACGAGCCTCCGGCGAATCGGCGACGGGGGAGTTAGAGCAACCACGATGCCGAAGTCAGGAGAATCCGCAATGCGACGCACTCTATTGATGGTCATTGTTTTGGCGGCGACGCCATCGCAAGCCTTCCGCACGCAGCCGAGCCTGCCGTTGGAGGTGGATGCCAAGTTGCCGGGCGCCAAGGAAGTGCTCGCCGGCCTCCGCGACTTCTATCGCAAGACGGCTCGCACCGATGGTTCGTTCCAACCGGGCGTCGATCCGGACTATCGCGGCATGTCGGACTCCGCCGCGAGCGACATGGCCCCGGTCACGTATGCCACGACCATTCACAAGACCTTCGGCTGGAAGCTCCCATTCGAAGCGAAAACCGTGGAGTTCCTTTTGAATCGGCAGAACCCGGATGGCTCGTTCTTCAACGTGGCGGGCACGGTCGATCCGCGGTCGCCGGAAGGGCGGACCTACAACACGACGCAAGGGCTGGTGGCATTGCATGCCCTGGGGCGGAAGCCGCGGCACGATCCGCTGCCGATCTTCGAGGCGATCCTGCAAGGGGATTACAAGCAGTTGCCGCCCTACTCGACGAGTTTCTTCCCGCTGGCGTACCTCTGTGCCGGGCGGCCGATCCCGGAGAAGGCGGACCGCGGCATCCGCGCCCTCATGATCCAGGACGAAACCGGCTACCTGAACGATCACGTCGCGGCGACGTTCCACGCCGCGCATTACTATCGTCTCGTTGGGGAAGAGACGCCGCATTCGCGGGAGATGGTGGCGCGCATCTTGCGCGATCAGAAGCCGGACGGCAGCTGGTGGCGGAACATGCCGGCCCGCGACCGCCATGCCACTTTCGATGCGGTCTTCACATTACGCCACGAAGGGCGAAACACACCGGCATGCCGGGCCGCCATCGCCCGCGCCGCCCGCTGGGCACTCTCCTGCCGCAATCCGGATGGCGGCTTCGGCCACTACCCCGGTTCCCCCTCGGACGCCGACGCCGTCTATTTCCAGGTGGGAACGCTGGTCATGGCTGGCGTTCTCGCGCCGGTGGAACCGCTGCCCGCGGATCTGCACCTGCTTTCGTGGGGGCACTTGATGCCGGTGGTCGAGCGCCGCGAACACGCCCCGCAACTGAGCGTTCCAGTGCCGGGATGGGCAGCCGCAGTTGCCTTTCACCCGGCCGGCGACCGCCTCGCCATCGCCAGTTCGGACGGAGTGGCCCGCATCGTCGATCGCACCAGCGGCAAGGTCCTTGTGAACTGCCCCGGCCACACCGACGCGGTCGCCTCCGTGCAGTTCGACACAGAGGGAAAACTCCTGGCCACGGGCAGCTTCGACGCGACCGCGGCCATTTGGGACGCAACGACCGGTCGGCGCTTGCACCATCTCACGGGACATCGCGGCGGCGTCGCGGCCGTGGCCTTCAGCCCCGATGGCCGCACCCTCGCCACCGGCAGCATCGACGGAACCATCAAGCTGTGGCAAGTTGAGAGCGGCCGGCTCAGCCACACGCTTGCGGGGCATAAATCGTGGGTGAATTCGCTCGCTTACAACGCCGCCAAGGGTTGGCTCGTCTCTGGCAGTTCCGACGGCACGGTGATGGTCTGGTCGATGGCGAACAATAAGCCGGTCCATACCATCGACGCCTCGAAAGCCGAGATTCGCTCGATCGCGCTTTCCGGGGACGGCAACCATCTGGCCGCCGGGATTCGCTACGGCGCAGTCAAGGTCTGGTCGACGAACGACTGGAAGGAGCAGTATTCGCTGCCCGGCTCGGGCGACATGGTCGCGGTGGCGTTTTCGCCCGACGGCACGAAACTGGCCACGAGCGAAGGCGACTGGAATCGCGGCGGCGTTGTAAGCATCCGCGATGCGGCGACCGGCAAGGCGCGGACTCGTTTGCCGCAAACGGGGGAAGTGATGTCGCTGGCGTTCTCAAAAGGCGGCGACGCCATCGCCGTGGCCGCCGCGGACAAGACGGTGCGCGTCTGGCGATCGAGATCCCCCGCTCCCTGACGGTCGCGGCTCGGAAAAGGCGCTAATGCGCCATCGGCAAGGATCGCCGGGAATCGGACGGCAGGCCCGACTCGCTCTCGTTCAAGAAGACGTGCAGCGGCGCATATTCCCAACCGGTGTCGTGCTCGTCGGCGATTCGCTTCAAATTCGCGATGGCTTCCTCGGTGATCCGCTGGCCGGTTTCCTGATAAGCCGGATCGCAAAAGTAAATGCGGCACCCGAGCGGCCGTTCCTGCCGCGCCGTGCACAACCCATCCACCTGGAACGGGCACGACGCCCTGGAAACCGGTTGCGAATAGGGCGGGGCGGCTTCGAGCAGAAGTTCCGCCTCGAAGCGGCTGAGGAAAAGCGTGTGGCCGTATTCCTCGAAGCGGCAGCAGCGGCCGGACGCCTGGCAGCGCGGGCCGGCCGCTGCCACCGCGGCATCGACCGCCGCATACACCTCCAGCACGTCCCGCCTCACCGCGTCGGTCATGGGCGCTGCTCACATCTTGATGATCTTCATTCGCCGGGTGATTTCCTCGACGGGGATCAGTTCGCCCTGGCCGGAGCCGGGGCAGACGCTCTCGGTGCGTTCCCAGCTTTCGGGGCTGTCGAGATTGCTTTCCCAGAACGGCCAGGTACGGCATTGCGGCGGCCGCACCGGGTAGATCGTGCATCCCTGCTCGCGGCGAAAGAAGACGCAATCGCCGTTGGCTTTTTCGCGGAGCGTGCGGCGGCCTTTCGAACGCCGCGTGTAAAGCTGAGTGACTTCCTCGATGGGCTCTCCGCGAAAGTGAGCGATGGCCTCGAGCTCGCTGTCGGTGACCCAAACGAAGCCGGGTTCGCCGGTGCAGCACTTGCCGCACCGCGTGCAGGTGAAGGACAAACCGTCCGCGTACCAGGGAAGTTCCGACATGCAGATATGTTAGCGAGGTGCAGGAGGGCTTATTTCAATTTCTCGCGGAGTTCGCCGAGTTTGCCGGTCAAGGAGCGAACCTTGGCATTGCCGCCGAGCTTGCCGGCCGTGGCGATCGACTCATCCAGGTTTGCGGCGGCATTCTCCTGGGCCTTCTTCAAGCGAACGTATTCCGGCGACTCCTTGGAAATGTGCAGTTTCGTCTCGTCCAGCATCGGGCTCAGGCCGTCGCGAACGACGAGTTCGAGGTGGTTGCCGAGTTCGATGACGCGGTCGCCGTCGTCGGCTTCGGCGGCCCGGCACAGGGCGACGCCGATCGCCCGAGCCGTGGCCTGGCACGCCTCCACTCGCCCCACCGCGTTATCCGTCGTGCCGAGAGCGATGCCGTTGTTCACGAGGTCCGTGAGCAGCGTTATGTTGGCGCGGTGCATCTGAACGCGATCGGCGGCAGAAAGCGCGGTCCGCGGCCCTTGCGCTCCGGCCCACGCGGCCAGCGCCAGCGAGATCGCCGTTGTCGTCGCCGACCGCCTCATGACTTCGCTCCCAAAATCGTCTGCAATTCGGCCTGGCCCTTGCGGGCCGTATCGGAAATCTGCTTCAAGGCCGGCAAGGCGTGCGGCGGCGATTCCTTCGCCGATTCGTCCGCTTGCCGACCCGCCTCGGCCAATTGATGCGTCAACTTCCGGTACAGCTCCTGCTTCCGCGTCGCCGAAAGCGTGTCGGCATTCATCGCCCGAACCTGCTGAACGATTCCATCGCCGACCACTTTTTGGAACATGCCGGAGAGGTCGCGGAGATCTTCGGGCGTGGCGATCTTGGACAAGGTGCGGGCCTGCGCGGAGAGGTCGTCGGCGAGGCCGCCGAGCGCTTCGAGCCGCTGCTCCGGCGACTTGGCCCGCGCCAAATCCAGGTCGCGTTTGACGATGATTTCGAGGAACGGGTCGCGTGGGGCTTCCTTGGCGACAATCGTGTTATTCGGCCCCGGGCGGGTCATTAGCCAGCCGGCCACGGCGATCAGGATCGCGGCGGCGAGCCCCGCCAGTGTCTTCGCGGCCGGGATGCGGCCGATGCGGGAGAAGAGCGAACGGACCGAGGAACGCGGCACGGCCGGGATGCTCTTGATGACCGGACCGGCCGCCGTCAGTTCATCCAGGAAGGCGTTTTTCTTCTCGGTTGGGGCTGGCGGAGCGGGCAAGCGCGTCAGTAATTGTTCCAGGCGAACGGCTTGCTTCCACCACGCCCGGCACCCGCCGCACGTTTCCAGATGCAGGCGCAACTGCTCCGGCAACTGCCGCGGGTCCGGCAGGGCAAGCACGCGATTTTGCAGCGACTGGCAGTTCATGGCTTCGTCTCTACAAGCTCCGCGGTTCCGGCGACAGCACTTTCATCAAGCGTTGGCGGGCCTTGAACACCCGCCACCGCGCCGTTTCTTCCGTCGTTCGCAGCACCTTCGCCACCTCCCGGAACGACAGCCCTTCTTCCACTCGCAACAGGAGCGCCGCCCGGAAATCGGCGGGAAGCTCGGCGACCGCCCGCGCCACCATCGCCACGGCTTCCCGGTGTTCCGCCGTTTGCTCGGCTTCGCCGAGTTCGTGGGCCGCCAGGTCGTCCGGCAATGCGTGCTTCACCCGCCATTCGGACCGCTTCTGGTTCACGAAGTTATTGTGCCCGATCTTGAAGACCCACGCCCGGAAGTTGCTGCCCGGCCGAAACGAGCGGATCGCGGCCAGGCATTTTAAGAACGTTTCCTGCGTCAAGTCTTCGGCCGCATGGCGATCGCGAGTCAGATGATACAGCCAGCGGTACAACCGATCCCAATAGTGTTCGACGAGCCGGGCGAAGGCCTCGCGGTCGCCGGCCTGGGCGGCTCGAATCCACTCAGCCTCCGCGCCGGTCGATCCGGGTGAGAGGGGCTCGGCTTCGAGCGACACGCGGCAGCGATCCAGCGGCGGGGGAATGAGGGGCTCCGGTGCTTTCACCTTACCCCCAGGGACTCCTGCGGGAAAGCCGGTTCTGCTGCCCCGGCCCATCGCGTCTATGGGTGTAACGCGGCAGAAGGAGAATCGTTGGCGCGAAATGCCCGAGATGTTTGTACGAGCGTGACGCTTATCCTGGCGGTGGCGCCGCAAATAGAATGGCCGCGATCTTCCAACCGCTTCCTCCATGGAATGGGCCGCGACCATGTGGCGTTCGCAGATGTTCTGGCGGCTGGCCCTCGCCTACACCTTCCTCCCCCTGGCCGCCGTCGTCCTCCTCGGCATCGCCGTGCTGAACCGCGTCGAACGGCACTTCCTCGATCAGACCGAAGGGGAACTGAATGCCAAGGCGGCACTCGTTCGCGAAGCGATCCGCGATGTGCCGGCCCACGACGCCGCGGCACTCCAGCGGCGCGTCGAAGGACTGCGTGCCTCGGCCAACGCCCGCGTCACGGTGCTTGCCGCCGATGGCCGCATCCTGGCCGATTCCGACGAGGAGCCCGCCCTCATGGAAAACCACGCCGCCCGGCCGGAAATCCAGCAGGCCCGCGAATCCGGGAGCGGCACGACGACCCGCTATAGCCGCACGTTACACCTGCCGATGATGTACCTCGCTCAAGCCGCGGATGGGGCGGGCGGAGTCGGCTTCGTTCGCGTGGCCTTGCCGCTCGAACGGGTCCGCGACGACCTCGCCGGGTTGCGAGCCATAGTCGGGATCGCGGCACTCTTAACCGGGCTGGTCGCGACGGGGATGGCGTTCACTTTGGCTCGCCGGGTGACGCGGCCGCTGCGCGATCTGGCGGCGGCGGCCGGCCACATCGCTGCCGGCGGCTTCGGCCGCACCGTCAACGCCGTCGGCCCGGGCGAAGTCGCCGACCTGGCTCGCACCTTCAACCACATGAGCGGGCGCTTGGCCGAGCAGTTCGGCGAACTTCGCCGCCTGGAACGGATTCGCCAGGAATTTGCGGCCAACGCCTCGCATGAACTCAAGACGCCGCTCTCGGTCATCAAGGCGGCCGCCGAGACGCTGCTCGAAGGGGCCGGCGACGATCCGATCCATCGGCAACTCTTTCTGGAACAGATCGCCACTCAGGCCGACCGGCTCCATGCCCTCATCCTCGACTTACTCAGCCTGGCGCGGATCGAGGCCCGCGCCGAGACCTTCGAGCCGATGGAAGTGAGGTTGGGGGCGGAGGTCGCGGCCTGCGTGGAGCGTCACCGGGCGAAGGCCGGAGCGAAGTCGCAAACACTCGAAGCCGAACCGCCGACGGGCGGCGATGTCGCTGCCTGGGCCGACGCCGAAGCGGTCGAGCAGGTGCTCGACAACCTCGTGGATAATGCCTTGAAATACACGCCGGCCGGCGGTCGGGTCCGCGTTCGCTGGGGTGCCGATTCGCGGAGTGCGTTTTTGGCCGTGGAGGATACGGGGATCGGCATCCCGGCGGCCGACTTGCCGCGCGTCTTCGAACGCTTCTATCGCGTGGATAAGGCCCGCAGCCGGGAACTCGGCGGCACCGGCCTCGGGCTCTCGATCGTCAAGCACCTGGCTCAGGCGATGGGTGGCGAGGTAGCCGCGGAGAGCCGCGTCGGTGCGGGAAGCACGTTCACGGTGCGCCTGCCGCGCGAGCAAACTTCACCGATTCTTCACGCGGCGGCCGCGACCGCCTCATAGCATGGCCTTCAGTGAGATGGCTACCCACTGGTGGCACCACCCTTTTACACCTCCCCCCTTGTGGGGGAGGTCGCCGACGAGCGAAGCGACTCGACGGGTGGGGGGTTTTAGGTGCAATAACCGATACCCCCCACCCGCCGAACCTCGTCTCTGCGAGACGACATTCGACGACCTCCCCCACAAAGGGGGGAGGTTGTAAGTGGTTGGCTCCATGTCATTGCTTCAATGACTGTCGGCAACCCGGGGACCGATACCTTCATGGCTGCACCGCGCATTCTGGTCGTTGAAGACGAGCAACCGCTGGCCGAGTTGCTCGCCTACAACCTTCGCCGCGAAGGCTACGAAGTGTCGCTGGCCGGCGATGGCCGCAATGGCCTGGCCAAGGCCCGGACGGCCCTGCCGGATGCCATTATTCTCGATCTCATGCTTCCCGTTCTCGGCGGTCTCGAAGTGTGCCGGGAACTCCGTGCCGGCGAACGCACCCGCGCCATACCCGTGCTCATCCTCACCGCCAAGTCCGATGAAAGCGATCAGGTGGTCGGCTTCTCCTTAGGCGCCGACGATTACGTGACCAAACCGTTCAGCGTGAAGGTTCTGCTGCAGCGGGTGAAAGCACTGCTGCGCCGGGCCGACGCGCCGGCGGCCGAAGCCGGCGTCTTCCAACACGCCGGAGTCCGGGTCGATCGCGACCGCCATGAAGTGACGGTGGAAGGGGCGGCCGTGGACTTGACAAGAACGGAATTCCGCCTGTTGGAATGCCTCGTCCGACAGCCGGGCCGCGTGTTCACGCGAGCGCAGCTCATGGATGCGGCGATGGGCGAAGTGGCCGTGCTCGAACGAACAATCGACGTCCACGTCAAGTCGCTGCGGAGGAAGTTCGTCCTCCCGGACTATATCGAAACGGTTCGCGGCGTCGGTTACCGCTTCCGCGACCGCGAAGTCTCTCAGTAAAGTCTCCGGCTGCGCGACGGATTGTGCCCCCACGTCGTTACAAGAATCTCCATGCAAGCGCGGTATGATAATGTCAGCGCCTTGGGGTGCAATCGGTTTCCGGTCCGCTCGCGCCGGGTTGCCCACGTTCCCAGGATCGCGGCATTTTCTCATGCCGATCTCACTGTGCAGAGGGTAGAGAATACTGTTAAGCTAGGGGTAATTAAAAATCGCCTCAAATCGGTGTTTTTCGTTGCTTACCCCAGCCGGCCACGATAAACACCCGCTCCACGATTAGCGAACGCGCTCGCACCGATCGGAAGGCCCAGCCCGTGGGGGAACGGACGGGGCCCAAATCTGCCGAACGGCAGAGCGCGTTCTGGGGGAAATCAATGAGCCCGCGACTGGAAGTTTTGAAGAAGAGTTGGAAAGTGCGGCGCTGGCTTCCCGCGGCTTTGGCCGCGCTGCTGGGAGTCGGCGGCGCCGCGGCCTGGGCCGTCGCCCAGCCGCCCGCCCCGAAGACTGAAACCAAGAAGGCCCCCGAACCAAGGAAACCCGCCGATCCCAAGGCCGACCCGCTCGCCGCCGAACGCACCATTTCCTTCACCCTCGGGACAGCCTCCTGGAAAGACGTGCTCGAGTGGTACGGCAAGGAGGCGAAACTCGTCCTCAACACCACTGCCATCCCGACCGGCAATTGCACTCTGACGCCGGACAAAAACCGCAAATACACGATTGGCGAAATCACCGACCTGCTCAACGAATCGTTGCTTCAACAGAAGTTCATCATTATTCGCCTGGAGCAGACGTTCTCCATCTGGCCGCTCGATGAGAAGGAACTGCTCGACGCCACGGTGGTTCCCAAGATTCCGCTTTCCGAACTGCCGAAGCGCGGCAAGACGGAACTGGTGACCTGTACGCTCGGGCCGTTCAAGTTGCTGTCGCCCGCCGAGGTCCGCGGCGACATCGAAGGGATGCTCTCTCCCTTCGGGAAAATCTCGATCTTCGAACGCTCGAATACCATCCACATCACGGATAAGGCCGGCAACATCCGCCGCGTGAAGGAATTCATCGACGAATACGAACAGAGCGACAACGGCAACGTCTACACCCACAAGTGCGAATACGTGTCGGCCCGCGAGATGGCCGAGAAGCTCAAGGGGTTGCTCAAGGACAACGACACGACGGTCGAAGCGCCGATGACGAGCGTCCAGTTCCCGAACCAGTTCCAGCCGGGATTCAATGGGTTCAATGGCTTCGGCGGCGGTCGCGATCCGCGCGGCCGCGATCCCCGGGGCCGCGACACCAACAACAATAATAATAATCAGAACGGCCCCACTGCCGCCCGCAGCAAGACCGTGCAAATCTCCGTGGATGACGACCGCAACAGCCTCACCATCACGGCCCCGGAGACGAAACTCGTTCAGGCCCGCAAGATTGTCGAGGACCTCGACAAGCCCAAGAACGCCGGCGATCAGAAGATCATCCCGACCGCACCCGTGCTCAAGACATATCCGGTGCCGCAAGGAACCGCCGAAGCCACGGCCAAGTCGATCACCGAGCACTACCCGTGGATTCGCGTCACGGCTTTAACCGTTTTGAACCAGATCATGGTCGTCGGCAGCCCGGAGGATCATGGCAAGGTTTCGAACCTGCTCGGCGGCGGCAGCCCCACGGGCGTTGCGCCCGGCGGCGATCAGGTTTCCAAGACCATCCCGCTCTCCACCAGCGACCCCAAGGAACTGGCCGCGATCCTCACCAAGGTCTTCCCGAGCTCGACCAACGGCGGCCCGATCATCGAGCCCAAGGATAATGGACTCTTCTTCAGCGGCGCCAAGGAAGATTACGACAAGGCCATGAAGATTATCCAGGGTTACGAAGGGACCACCGACTTCGACCCGAAGAACCCGCGCCTCCAGTTCTCCATCGAAGGGGGGAACGCCGAGGTTCTCGCCGAAGACCTGGCGACGAAACTTGAAGCGGCCCTGCGCGGCATGCGCAAGAACCCGGTGATCATTCAGAACCTGAACGGCACGGGTTCGCTGGTCCGCCCTTCGCCGATTTCGCCGCTGCCGCAACCGCTATCGCCGACCGCTCCGAAACGGGCCGTGCCGCCGATGCCGCCGCCGCTGCCGCTCCCCCGCGAACGGAAGTCCGAACTGCCGCCCGGCCCGCTCGACCACCACTACGTTCTCGCCCAACTCGTCGATCCGGACGCCAAGACCCCGAAGCCGGTCTACATCCGGGTCGTCGGCAACAAACTCCTGATCGAATCGCAGGATCCCGAGGCTTTGAAACTCGCCAGCGAGTTGCTCAAGCTGTACACGCCGTCGCAACTCACGAAGCCGAACGAGAACTTGTTCGAAGTGATCAAGTTGAAGTACGTGAACGCGGAGGACGCCGCCAAGGTGATCTCCGAAATCTTCAACGGTCCGCCGCCCCAGCAACAGCAGCAAGGGGGGCGAGGCGGGTTCAATCCGATCAACTTGCTCGGCGGCCTGCTCGGCGGCGGCGCTTCGACCGGAACGCCGACCCCCGGCCGCGTCCGCGTCGTTGCCGAGAAGAGCAGCAACTCCATCGTCGTCGTCAAGTCGTCCCGGCTCGACCTCTTGACCATGAAGAAACTGCTCGGCTCCTACATCGACACGGGCGACACCGATTCCGAAGCCCTGCAGAAGACCCACATCATCCAGTTGAAGAATACCGAAGCCGCCGAGATGGCGACGGAACTGGAGAAGCTGTACAAGCACCTGATGGCGGCGCCGGCGCAGCGCGGGGGCGGCAACCGCTTGCCGTTCCCATTCGGCGCCGGAGGCGGCAACACCAATCCGCAAGAGCAGAAACCGCCGGCGCTCTCCATCAGCGTCAACGACCGCACCAACAGCCTGCTGCTCATGTGCACCTCCACGCTGTTCGAGGAAGTGCGCCGCACCGTCGATATCCTCGATAGCGCGGGCGCCTCGGACAGCACGGAAGTCGTGCAGATCGTTCCTTTGCGCGGCATCGATCCGGTCATCATTCAGCAGATGGTGGAAGCGATGCAGGGCCGGGATCCGAACGCGATTCAGAACGGCCGGGGAGGCTTCGGCCAGAACGGCCGCGGCGGACAAGGCGGTTTCGGCCAGGGCGGCCTGGGTCAAGGCGGCTTCGGCCAGGGCGGCTTTGGCCAGGGCGGTCGCGGCGGAGGCTTCGGCGGGGGTGGCCCC
>DATNBQ010000256.1:0-11421 GCA_035571955.1 Urbifossiella sp.
CGAAGCCCGGCAGGGCCGGGCCGTTCGGATCGCCGAACATCTGGTCCATCCCGGACGGAATGAACGTGATCTTGTTGGTCGCCGGGTTGTGGTAGATGCGATAGTTGTTGCATTTGAACGGATAACCGTCCCAGTCCCAGGTCAGCGATTCGAGCACCATGTAACTGATGAACGAATCCATTTCGAGAAGCTTTTCGAGGGCGGCAAAGCGCTTCTTGATATCCGGCTCGCGGGCTGCGGCAATCAGGGCCTTCAGGTCCTTGTAATCGCGAACGTCGTCCTTGGTGGAAATCAGTTGCAAGGGCTGATCGATGTCGCGAAGGAAGCCGCCGTCGTAGAAGTTGCCGCGATCGTTCTTGAAGTGCTCGCGGATGAAGTGGCGGTCGTAGCCTTCCTTGATGTAGTAGAGGCCTTGCTTACGGCCATTGATGATGACGAGGGCGTGGCCGACGCGCGAGGCCGGCACCCCGGCGGCCCGGAACAGTTCCCCGCAGATCAATTCGCTCAGGTAGCTCGGATCCTGCACCGAATTGGCGAGGTGGAACTTATCCATGCCGTGGAAGCGCTGGTCGTCCTTGAACTTGTCCATGTTGAGAGTGAGGCCGGGCTTGTCGTCGAAGTTCCGCCAGCTCCCTGCGGCGCCCTTCAGGTGCACGCCGACATTCGCGAACGTCTTGTCGCCTTCCTTGAGGGTAGCCTTGGCGTACTTGCGCGGCTCGCGGCGCAGCGAATCGGCTTCCTTCTTGTCGAAGGCCAGTTCGAGGGTCACGACCTTACCGTTCTTGAAGAAGGCATCGCGAGCGAGGGTCGCCTTCGACTTACCCGGCGGGGCCGCATTTGCCGGGAGCAGGGCCAGAGCCGGAATCGCGACGAGAAGCAGCGAACGCAGCATGCGTCACCTGAGAATGCGGCAATTTCACTGACCCTCTCTCCGTTGGGGAGAGGGTGGTTTGCGAGCGCAGCGAGCAAACCGGGTGAGGGGCTAAATCTGGACAACAAGACCCCTCACCCGACATCGCGCTGGCGCGAGATGTCGGCCTCTCCCCAACGGGGAGAGGCGGGGGCTGGTTGGCTCGATGTCATTGCTTCTTAACGGTGCGGTTTCTTGAACTCGAAGGCCGGCTTTCCAGTGATGTCCGTGCTCAGGAAGCTCGGGCACCAGTAGCGTTCCACATGTTCGACGACGCGGGCGGTGCCGTCGAAGTGGCTGCCGCCGGGCGGCCGCTCCGGGTTGTACATCGTGTCGGTCATGTCGCGGATCAGGGCGACGTTTTTGCCGAGCCGCACCATCTGGCGAATGGCGAACGGCCGGCCGAGCACGCACATGTTAAGGTGCACCCCGCACAGGATCACGTTGTCGATGCCGCGCTCGGCGAGCAGGTTCCAGGTTTCCTGGCCGTTATCGGTGATGGCGTCGGCCTCGGCGATCTCGATGGCCGCCGTCTGCCGCGTCCACGGCGAACGAATCTCACACTTCACCTTGCAATCGCAGCCCATGTCCGAATCGTCGATCGGCAGCACGCCCTCTCGCTGGGAATCGGGCCAGTTCCACGCCGTGCCCCAGCGCTCGGCGGTCGCCAGCGGCAACGGCGTCTTGGCGAACGGAGCGTTCTGGGCCCGCTTCCGCTGCGGCGCATCCTTATAGAAGTTCGTGCAGGTGCTCGGGGCGTGGATGATGAATATGCCCATGGCACGGGCTGCCTTGAGCATTTCGTTCATCGGCCCGGCCAGTTCGCCGACGCGGGCCTCCGCCGACTTGCACCAGTGGTGGTCCCACATATCGCAAACGATGATGGCGGTCTTCTTGGGATCCCACGCGGTGTGCCGTTCGGTGGGGGCAACGGCGGGTTGGCCGGGCGCGGAGGCCCGCGAGCGAAGCGTCAGTTGCAGCGACCCGACCGGCGGCCGGGCCGGCGCCAGCGTCGCCACGGCGACGGCGGCCAGCATCACTGGCGCGAGATAAGTGAGGCGGTTCACGCGGCGATCCTCGGAGGCAGGTTCTTCCCAGTGTACCATTCCACGGGCGCGAACGTCGATGCCGGGTTGCTTCGCATCCGCGCGATTCGGTATTGTCGCACTCTGGAGGAAACCAATGATCGCCATGGATCGGCGGCGGGCGGAACAGGAGTTCCACGATCGGCAAGCGGCCGAGCGGGCAGCGGCGCGGCCCGACTTGCGCTTCGAGGATGCCGAATACCTGGATCACGAAACGTGGGTGCGGCCGGCATTCGCCCGGCTCGGCGACCTTCGCGGCCGGAGCGTCCTGGATTACGGCTGCGGGCACGGCATGGCCGCGGTGGTGCTGGCGCGGGCCGGGGCAAAAGTCACCGCCTGCGACCTGTCGCCCGGATACGTCGACGAAGCGCAGGCGCGGGCCGAAGCCAACGGCGTCCGCGTCGAGTGCCTGGCGGCCGACGGCGAAGAGATGCCGTTCGCCGATGCTTCATTCGGTGCCGTGTGGGGCAGTGCGATTCTGCATCATCTCGATATGCGCCGGGCCGGTCGGGAACTGCATCGCGTCTTGAAGCCCGGCGGCGTCGCGGTGTTCTGCGAACCGTGGGGCGGCAACCCGCTGTTGGCATTCGCTCGCCGCTGGTTGCCTTACCCGAACAAGGAGCGCACGCCGGACGAACGGCCGCTCGTCCGCCGCGATCTACTTCCGCTGCGCGAACTCTTCGAATCCGTGAAATACGAGGGTTTCCAGTTGCTGGGAATGGTGCGGCGAGCGTTTCGCAATTCTCGCGCGAGTGGCAAATCGACCTGGATCAACGCCTTCGATGCCGGCTTGCTCGCGCGCGTGCCGCCGCTGGCAAACTGGTGCCGCTATGTGGTCATCGAATTGCGGAAGCAGTAAACTCGACGGGGTCATGGCCTCGCCTGCGTCCAGCCCACCGGCAACAACTTCTCGAGCCGCGCAGCTCGCGCTGGCGCTCGGGCTCGCGCTCTTGCTCGGCTTGCTCCTCGTTCGCGGTTACGGGAATTCCCTCGGCATGCGGCCGACCGATGCGGTCGCGGCCCGCTTCGACGTCAACAGCGCCGAACGCTCCGACTTCGAGCAGATTCCCGGCGTCGGCCCCAAACTCGCCCAAGCCATCGTCGATCACCGCGGGGAGAAGGGCCGCTTCCAGTCGCTGGAACAACTGCGCGACGTCAAGGGCATCGGCCCGGCAACCTTCGACAAGGTCCGCCCGTACTTGCGCGTCGAGCCGTTGCCGGAGTCGCGGGATCCGCTCGACGCCGACCCACCGATTCTGGAGCGGAAGAAAGCGCCGCCAGTGACTGGGCCGCGCTCGGGCAAGTTGCGGCCGGGCGACCCGCCCATCGACATCAACGCGGCATCCCTCGACGAAGTGATGCGCTTGCCGGGCATCGGCCGCGTGACGGCCCAGGCCATCGTCGCCGGCCGCCCCTACCGTTCGCTCGCCGACCTGGACAGGGTGAAAGGCATCGGCCCAAAGACTTTGGAAAAGCTCCGCCCCTTCGTGAAGTGGGATTGAGTGCGAAAGGATTCCGATGCCCGCCGACGAATCGGTGCTGGTGATTCCCACGGAACGGTTCCACGCGGCGGGCTACTTCCACGGCTTCCGGGCGGCGGATGAAACCTTTCGAGCCGCCATCCTCGATCCCGATCTCTTCTCCTTCCGGCCGCGTTCCCAGGTCGAAACCGATCCCGCGTTCAAGCAACTCATCCCGTATATTCTGCTCCGCTGCGGCGGGATGCTGTTCCACTATCGCCGCGGCGCGGGTGGCGGCGAGAAGCGGCTGGCGGCCAAACGCTCGCTCGGCATCGGCGGACACATCAGCACCGACGATGCCGCCGGCCCAGGCGATCCTTACCGCAACGGCATGCACCGGGAACTTCACGAAGAGATCGCCCTCGACACGCAATTCAGCGAACGGCTGTTCGGGTTCATCAACGACGATTCGGTTCCAGTCGGTCGCGTTCATCTCGGCGTCGTGCATCTGTTGGAACTGGTCGAACCCAAAGCGACCGCGCGCGAAGCGGCCATCGCCGATGCCGGCTTCGCACCGCTGGCGGAACTCGTGCCCTTCCGAGAGGAATTCGAGACGTGGTCGCAGTTCGTGCTGGAAGAAATGTGATTTTTGAAAAGCATTCACGCGGCGCAGGCGGCATCACTCTTGGAGTAAGAGATCGTCGGGCACGGCCCGACCTACAAATCCGCGCGTAGGTCGGGCCGTGCCCGACGGCGCCTCGCGAGAACTACAAGAATCGTCGGCACAGGCGCTCCATACCTTGCGCGATTACTGCATCGGATCCGACGAATTGCCTTCCTGCGGCGTTCGCGCTGGGGGCACCGGCTTGTTGAGGATTCCTTGCTGCTGCAGCACGGCTTCCCGGACCTCCGCGCGAATCCACGGGGTGCCGATGCGCGGGTCGCCGGCCGCCACGTCCTGCGCGGTGATGATGCCGGCGAATGGCGCGAAGTGCTTCTCCGCCGTGTCCGATAGCCACTTGTTCTTTACGGTGTCCGGAATCTTCGCCGGCGCGCGGTCGGGGATGCCGAACGGAATCACGGCGGCCGCGGCCTGGGCCGTCGTCCGATAGTCCGCCTGGTAGTCCAGCAAGGCCTGCTTTCGCACCACATTCAACGGGTCGTCGCGGGCAATCAGGCGGAGGTACTCGAGTTCGAATTCGCAGGTCTGATCCTCGGTGGCGTTCAGGCGTTCGGAGCGATGGAACAGGCGATTGCGAGCGAGGACGCCGCGCCACTGTTCCAGCCCTTGCTGATAGAGCTTGGCGGCGCGAATGCTATCGCCTTCGCGGCGCGCCTGGTTGGCCTTCCACAGCATCTTGCGGGCCTGCACCGTTTCCTTCTGCTGCTCGGCGTTGGCCGATTCGAGATAGTAAGGGAAGTTCGTCATCATCCGATTGACCTGATAATAGAAGATGGCGGCGAGCGCGTTATGGCGGCGGGCGAACGCCGGGTCGGCCATCTGATCGTCGGTGGCATCGCGCGGGTAGCCAACCTGATCCTGGCCGGGCGCCAGCCCTGCTTCGGCGCGATAGCGGATCATCCGGTTGTCGTCGATCGTCAATCCGTACTGCTCGCCGTGCCGCTTCCAGTAATCGTAAGCCTTTTGCCATTCGGCCTGGGACCATTCCGTGCCGCTGCCGACGACGACGGGTTGCTTCGGCATCACCCGCTGGCCGTTCTTGTCCATCTCCACGAACCAGGCATTGACCGCGTCGATGCCCTTATCCACTTCCCATCCTTCGGTGTCGTACCAGCCGTCCTTTTGAAGCATTTCGGCCTGATAAGTTTGGGCGCGGGGCGGCCCCTGCAGGAAGATAATGCGGGCTGGCATCTTCGGCATGCGGTAGACGAATGGATCGTAATCGCGCGGCACGTCGCACGGCATAGGATCGTTGCTCACCGGGTCGCGCGGGTTGGGCGGCACCAGCACGTTGGCGTACTTGAACCACGCCCGGGCCGCCCGGTAGCCGCTGAACGCTTCGGTCAAATCCTCCGCCGAGGAACGCGGATTGGCTTCGTCGCGGCCCTGGTCGAACTGCGGCGGCAGCACCGGGAACTGGCGATCGAACCGGAGCAGTTCCGTGGCGGTCTTGTAGCGCGACGGCACAGTGCGATTGTCGCGCAGGAAGCGGACCACGTCGTCCGGGCGGTTCGTCCGCAGCGATTCTTTCCGTTCGTCGGAGCGTTCGCTGCCGCGGAGCCGCCGCACCAGCATCGGGTGCTTCTCGCACAAGCGCCGGAACTCGTCCATGCGGACGCTGCCATCCGGATTGAGGTAATTCTGAGCGTTGCGTTCGTCCGGCGGCATACAGCTCAACTGGAACAGGCAGCGGAGCGTTTGCACCTGATCGGCGACGCCGAACTTGTTCTGGTAATAGAAGGCGACCCAGTAGCGCAAATCCGGGGAGTGGCGATTGCGGCGGTCCCCCTCGGCGCCGAGATCGATGCCGCGGGCGATGTAAAAGTACATGTCGCCCAAGGATTGCATCTCCACCGACACGTTGTAAGCGACGTTCCAGCTCTGGAAAATCCACGGCGTGATGAAGTGCGGCTGCAGGGTGGTGACGGCCTTGATCGATTGCTCGAATTTGTGGAAGTCGTTGCGCTTCTGCTGTTCGATGGCGGTGAGCCAGGTCCAGGTGACGACGAAGCCGCGGAGGCCGGTGGTGGCGAGCCGCACGGCTTCGCCGGTGAGGTCCGGTTCGCCCTCTTCGAGTTCGCGCAGTTCGAGGCGGCGCGACTGGCTGATGATGGTCTGGCGGGCGAGCTTGTCGGCGGCGCCGGGGGTCGCCGTCGGGTTGTCGCGGCCGAGCGGAATCCACACGTACGGCGTCCCGTCCGGGGTCTTCGCTTCCAGACCCCGGTAAAAGATGCTGATCGTCAATAGCGATACGATCGCGGCGATGTAGAACGACTTCCGCCGGACCGCGGCTTTTTGCAACGGATTCATGGACTCTCACCCAGTTATTCGCCTGCACAGGCAGGAATGCCTGTGCCACCATAGGATCGGTTACGACGCCACTTCCCGCGATTTCAGCAGGTAGTACGCCAAGACCGCCCACGGCAACAGATAACCCACCATCATCAGCACATTGATAATAAGGTACTCGCTGTTGATGTTGAACCCCTCCGAGACGAAGTTCGTCCACGAGAACGATTCGACATCCGGGATCACGTTCTGGATGCGGCGAACGACCCACGCCCAGAAGTGATCGATGGCGAGCACGACCTTGGCGCCGGACGAGTCGCCGAACGGCGCCGTCGGCTGCTGCACCTGCACGATCTGGGAAATCGTCTGCAGCGGGCCGCCGCCGACATTCCGGTTCAAGGCGATGTCGCTGATGTGGTCGGTCGCGAAGCCGAGCAGGAAGATGCCGGCCGCGATCAGCAAACTCAGCACGCCGCTCAGATAAGTGCTACAGGCGATCGCCAGCCCGATCAGTATGCACAACTGGCACCACAGGCCGATCATGCCCTTGATGATGTTGAAGGTGAAGCTCTGGTTGGCTTCGAGCAGATAGAGATCGGGTTCGGCCATGCCGAGCATCTGACCGGGGCTTTCGCACTTGACGTAAATGGAGAGCCGCGGCCGGGGAATGGTTTTCTTTTCGTCGAGGAAGCCGGGATCGCCCTTGGCCGCGTTGCGGAACAGGCCGGCGGGTATCTCGATGCTCATCACCGTGTAATCGAAGACCTGCTTGTCGCGGATTTCATAGAAGCCGTGCGTTTCGGCCAACTGATTGACGGCGGCCCACCCGGAGGAACCGGGCCTGGCCGTGATGGTGCCCTTGGGAAGGGCCGCCAGGTCGTTTTCGTAGGCGCGTTTACGTTCCTCGCCGCGGCCGCGGGCTTCGCCCGGCAGTTCGCCCCATTGCCATTCGCCGCGCTGATCCTGCCGCGGTTGCGTCTGCGGGGCGTTGTGCGTCACGATGCGGAACGTCACCCGCGCCCCTTCGTTCTCCACGCCCTTCGTCATCTTGAACACGTCGAAAGTGAACTCGACGGGGACGGCGTCGCCGGCCGGCTTCAACATCCCACCCGGGATTGCCGCGAACTGATAGATGCCCCGTTCCGGCGAAATCGGGTGCCCCGTGATGTAGCGGCGATAGTTGAACTCCTTGCCCACGTCCACGCCCTGGAAGTCCGACTTGCGGGCCGTGAACTGGAGTTTGCCGCGAATGGGGATGCGCGCTTTCGCCGATTCCTCCACGGCACTCGGATCGATGGTCGACGTGTTGATCATCACGACGTTGATGATGGTCATGCCGACGAGGGCGAGCGTCATGAGCCCGGCATAGCCGAGGAAGCGGCCGACCAGAATTTCGAACCGCTCGACCGGCTTCGTGACGACCGTATGGATCGTGAAGTTTTTGATGTCGTTGGGCAAGCTAAACGATGAGATGAGCAGGGCGCTCACGAGCAGACAGATCGAATACCAGAAGGTGACGTAAACCACGAGGACGCGGAATTCGTCCACGGGTTTCGTCGTGCTCATCCAGATGCTGCGGACGGCGAACGGGAGGAAGACGAGGGCGAGGAGCACCCAGTGGATGCGGAAGCGGACGGCTTCCTTGAAGCCGAGCTTGGCGAGGGCCCAGAGGCGTCGGCCGCGGACCTTGATGAGATCGCGAACGAACGGTTCGCCGATCGCGCACAGGGCGAAGATGCCGGCGACCATCAGCAACATGGGCCGCAGTTCGCGGTGTAAGGCGGGGGCTTCGCGCATCACCGGCATGCCCGGCGCGGGCAGCGGCGGTTCCGGCGCTCCCCCCTTGCCGAGAATCAACAGCACCAGCACGCCGGCATAGACGATCGCGCTGAGCATTCCCATCGTGAGCATCCACCGGCTCACGGGCACGCGGAGCCGTTCGGATTGCGATTTATCGGTGGGAACGGAGAAGGCGTACAGGAGGTAGACGATGAGGCCGAGGGCGCCGAACCCGCCGGCATCCTGGAACCAGGCCTGGACGAGGCCGAGCGCATTGGCGTAGCCGAGCGGTTCGCCGCGATCGAGTTGGAGAATCCCGAACAGCCCCGTCATGAAGAGAACCTCGACAAAGATCGTATTGGCGAGCGGGGGGCGTAAGCCCCCTGATTCTTTGAGCCGTTAGAATCAGGGGGCTTACGCCCCCCGCTCGCCGGGTCAGCCGGCCTTCGGCGCCTGGTAGCGGCGGCCGGGCCGCTTCTTCGATTCTTCCACTTCGCGCAGGAACAACTCTTCCAGCGTGCTCGATGGATGGCCGACTGTTTCCAGTTCGCCGCCGTGCTTGCGGAAGAGCGCTTCCAGCTCGGCCCGGAGTTCCGGGGACTCGCGCACTTGCCGGGCACGGATTTCCAGCCGGGCCGCGTCTTCCACCAAGGTCGACACCTTGCCGAGCGTCTGCAGGTCGCCGTTGTAAAGGATGGCGATGCGGTCGCACACGTCCTGCACGTCGTCGAGGCGGTGGCTGCACATCAGCACCGTTTTTCCCTTGTCGCGGAGATCGAGAATCAACTTCTTCATCCAGGCGGTGCCGAGCGGGTCGAGGCCGGAAGTCGGTTCGTCGAGAATGACGAGTTCGGGGTTGTTGATAAGGGCCTGGGCGAGGCCGATGCGTTGCCGCATGCCCTTGGAGTATTCCTTGAGAATGCGTTTTTTGTCGGCGCCGAGTCCGACGGTGTCGATGAGCTCAGCGGCTCGCTGCCGCCGCGTGTTGGCGTCGATATCGAAGAGCCGCCCGTAAAAATCGAGCGTCTCCTCGGCGTTCAGGAAGCGGTACAAATACGATTCTTCGGGAAGGTAGCCGATGCGTTCGTTCTTCTCGACCTTGGCGGCCGGTTCCCCGAACACGAAGGCGTCGCCGGCTGTCGGGAAGAGCAGTCCGAGCAGCAGCTTGATGGTCGTGGTCTTCCCCGACCCGTTGGGCCCGAGCAGGCCGAAGATTTCGCCTTTGTGGATTTTCAGGTCGAGGGCGTTGAGGGCGGTTTTCTTCTTGCGGCCCCAGAAATCGCGGTAAACCTTGGTCAGGCTGCGCGTTTCAACGACGACATCTTCGGCCATAACTCGCTCCGGCAATCGATTCTCGGCACCACAGTGAATACGCCCGCCCGCCGCCGGCGGTTCGCGCCGGTCGCCTCGGCCGCCGCCGCGTGATAAAATCGCCCTATGCAACAGCACGGTTTCCTTCGCGTCGCGGCGGCATCCCCGGAACTTCGGGTCGCCGATGCTGCCTTCAACACCGAGCGAACGCTCGGCCTGCTCGCTGCCGCCGAGCGCGAAGGGGTGAACCTCGTCGTTTTCCCGGAGATGGGCCTCACCGGTTACACGTGCGGCGACCTGTTCCACACCGCGCCGCTGCAGCGCGCCGCCGAGACCGTCCTCGGCGAACTGCTCGATCAGAAGAGTTATCGCGGCGTCTTTATCGTTGGGCTTCCCCTCGCGATCGACGGACAACTCTTCAACTGTGCGGCCGTCATCCACGCCGGGCGGTTGCTCGGCGTCGTGCCGAAATCGTATCTGCCGAATTACAAGGAATTCTACGACGCCCGTTACTACAGCCCGGCGGCCAACGCCGTGTCGCGGGAAGCGACCGTGGCTGGGCAGACCGTTCCCTTCGGAACGGACCTGCTGTTCGAGTGCGCGAACCTGCCAAGCTTTGTGCTAGGCGTGGAAATCTGCGAGGATTTGTGGCCGCCGGCGCCGCCGAGCAGTTTCCAAGCGCTCGCCGGGGCCACGGTGCTCGCCAACCTGTCCGCCAGCAATGAGATCATCGGCAAGTCCGGCTACCGCAAGCAACTCGTCGAGTGCCAGAGCGGCCGCTGCCTGGCTGGCTACGTCTATGCTTCCGCGGGAGTCGGCGAATCGACCACCGACATCGTGTTCGGCGGGCACTGCCTGATCGCCGAGAATGGGACTCTATTGGCGGAGTCGCCTCGCTTCCAGCGCAGCGACGGGCTCATCGCCGCCGACATCGACCTCGATCGACTCCGCCACGACCGCATTCAGACCACGAGCTTTAACGACAACCGCAAGCTGCTCGACCGGCGGGCATTCCGCCGCGTGCCGTTCGAACTCGATTTCGCACCACGAAAGCCGGTCTTCTTGCGGTCCGTCGACGCGCACCCGTTCGTACCGTCGGATCTGTTGACGCTCAAGGATCGCTGCGACGAGATCTTCCACACACAGGTGGCGGGGCTGGCCAAGCGCCTGAGCCACACGGGAAATCTGGCCGTCTCCATCGGAGTATCGGGCGGCCTCGATTCGACGCTGGCGCTTCTGGTCGCTTGCAAAACGCTGGACGCGCTCGGTGCGCCGCGCGACCGCATTCAGGCCCTCACCTTGCCGGGGTTCGGCACTACGCCGCGGACCCGGGCCAATGCCAACTCCCTGATGAAAGCGCTCGGCGTTCGCGGCCGCGAAGCCGACATCCGCGCCATCTGCTTCGACCAGATGAAAGCCCTCGGCCATGCTCCATTCGGCATCTCCCTCGATAGCGAAACCGTCCTTTCCCTCGGCGAAAAGCTGCGTCGCTTACCGCCGGAGCGATTAAGCGACCTGGTTTTCGAGAACGTGCAAGCCCGCGTTCGCACCAGCTTGCTCATGAACAGCGGCTTCGTCGTCGGCACTGGCGACTTGTCCGAACTCGCCCTCGGCTGGTGCACCTACAACGCCGACCACATGAGCATGTACAACCCCAACGTCAGTATTCCGAAGACGCTGGTGAAGTTCCTGGTGCGGTGGGCAGCGGAGAACGAATTCGCCGGCGACACGCGGGTGACGCTCCTGGACATCGTGGCGACGGAAATTTCCCCAGAACTCTTGCCCGCGGCCGCCGACGGAGCCATCGCTCAACTCACCGAAGGAACCGTCGGGCCGTACGAACTGGTCGATTTCTTCCTGTATCACTTCTTGCGATGGGGGGCTGAGCCGGAAAAGATTCTCTTC
>DATNBQ010000257.1:0-3449 GCA_035571955.1 Urbifossiella sp.
TGTGCGAACGCCTGAATTGCGGCATGCTGCGCGCATCATCCGCACCGCCCCTGGTATTCCATTCGGAAATGCGGTCCGTTCGAGGTGCCGATCTTTCAGGCCGGTGCGTAGCGACTGGAACCCGAGTGCCGCGACGAACAGCTCGCCGAGCGTCTGCTCTCATCTCCGCCGCCTTATTCCACGCTCGGCAATGGCGCCGTTCCCGCAATTCGTCCTTCAATGGCTTGCAGTACGGCATCGGCGTCTTCGTACCAGTCCTTGGTCAATACCTGAAAAATCGCCCAGTCGAACTTCTGCAGGAGGAGCGGCCTCAGGAGGTCGCGTTCGAGAACATTGTGGTTCTGGTAGTAGTTCTCGGTGTCGACCATGATGCCGAGGCAGTAGCGGCGTTGGCTGCGCGATCGAACGGCGAGGTCGCAGCGGAAGCCGGACTGACCAACATCGAGGTCCACCTCGTACCCGCGTTTGCGAAGCCGTGCCGACAACTGATCAACGACGGGGGATGGCGGCCGCAGCGCCGGTCGGGCGTTCTCGTTGGGATTGATCTCCCAGAGTACCCGCCGCGCGGCTGCTTCCTTGCCCGCCGAGAGTGCTTCCGCGTACCGCAAGTAATTCTTGAGGGCACGGGCCCCGTCGTTGTAATCGTTGGTGATGGCGGCCGGGCGAATCGACGACACCAGGGCCATCTGCTTTTTCGCACGCGAGAACGCCACGTTCAGCCGTCGCTCCCCGCCGTTTTGGTTGATGGGTCCGAAATTCATCAGCATCTTGCCGTTCGGGCCTTTGCCGAAGCATACACTCAGAATGATTACGTCACGCTCGTCCCCCTGAATGTTCTCCAGGTTCTTGACGAGCAGGCCGGCGAACTGGCCATCGTCCTCCCGTTCCCGTTCCGCTTCGATCCGGTCGCGGAAATCTTCGTCTTCGCGGGCCAGGCGATTGAGGGCCTGCTCGATCTCGTTCTGCTGGGCCTCGGAAAACGCGATGATGCCGAGCGACGGCCGGCTCGTCTCGGCGATCAGTCCGCGAACGAGGTGAGCGATGTAGTCGGCCTCGGCCGTGTTGCGGCGCTGCTCGTAGAGTCCCTGTTCAAGGAAGTGAAAACTCACCGGCCGATCGAGCAATGGCGCGACATTTGCCATTCCATCGGTCGGCTCGCGGACGATGATTTCACTCATCGCGACCGGAGGAAGAGCAACCTCGGGAACGGTCAGCAGTCGGCCTTGGTAGAACGCGGCGTTCGAGAAACTGATGAGCGATTCTGAACGGCTGCGGTAGTGCCAGCCAAGCATGGTGGCCGGCAGACTGCGACCGGCGTGGTTCAGCAGGCTGTTGCTGCTCAGATCGTACTCGACCTTTTGCCCGCTGGCATCCTCGATGAGGATGTGCTCTTCGTCGCCGTCGCCGCGCGATGCGAAGAAACTCGTGGGCGGCAACTGCATCTCGTCGCCGACCACCAACACTTGCTTCGACCGGAAAATCGTGGGGATCGATTCCTCCAGCGTCACCTGGCTCGCTTCATCGAAGATGACGACATCGAACGCGTGTGCCAGCGGCAAGGCGTCCGACACGGAAAGCGGGCTCATGAGCCAGATCGGCTTGAGGTCGCGCACGACCATTCCGGTTTCGTCGTCGACGAGATCGCGAATCGAGCGGAATCGCATTGTCTTGTTGAACTCGTGCTCCAGTTCCCTGCGGCCGCGGTTGTAGCGCGTCTTGAATTCTTTTTGTTCGGCGGTCAGTTGCGCGTGGGGAAGGGAGGCAATCCGCAGATTCTCCAGGAATCGGCGGCAGACGCGGTCGCGGACCGCTGCGGCGTTCACCGCGTACCACTGTTCGTGAAGCGGTTCCAGTTTGTCGATTTGCCGTGCCTGTGCGTTGGCCGTGAATTGCGCCAGTGCGGGATCGGCGGACAGAAGTTCGTCGAGCGTTCGGCCCACGATGGCCGCTTCCAGCCGCCGCACGTCGAGCGGAAAACGGCGCCAGGCCGAAGCGAGCGGCGCCGGTACCAAGCCCAGTTCCTTCAAGAAGGGCACGAACCCGGGAAGCGTACCAATCGCCCGTTCGATGCCGTGGACCTCGTCGCGAAGTTGCTCCACCGATTGATCGATTGCGTCGGCGAGAAAGCTGTCCAGTTCGGCGATCAACGCCGCCATCGTGCCCTGGAGCCGGACGACCGTCATCACGATTTCGTCGCCCTGAGGAGAAGCCAAAACGAAGCGGTGAAAGGCCTGCAGGAAGGGCGGCAATCGGTTCGCATCTGCAATCCGCGATGCGACGCGCTCCGAGAACTCTTTGAACGATCCCTCGAAGGAAAACTCATGACGGGCCTCGACTTCGATCGCTTCGAGTTCGGCGGCACGCTGATGCTCGGCGAGAAGCGTTTCCAGAACTTGCGAGAATGCCAGCGGCGTCTCGTGAGAATCGAAATCGTAGCTTCGCTTCAGTAAGCCGCGCAACCGCCACCAACTCGGTTGAAGGAATCGCCATTGGGATCGCTCCTGGCGCGTCGCCTGTTCGAAGGCGGATCGGGCATCCCGAGGCGATAGTTTCTGGCGCCACCCCATTGTTGCCTGGCGCGCCAGGGCCAACTCCTGTTCCTTGGATGTGATCTTCTTGCGATAGGCCGTCAGTTTCTTGGCGGGCTCGCTCTTCGCCTTCAACATGCCAAGCAACTCGTGTTCGGCGAGGAAGTTCAACTCAATCGCATAGTCGGCGAGTTGCCGGCTCTTGTCGAGCGAGTCCCAGCATTCCGCGGGCAGGTTGAGCGGCTGCAACTCGGCGAGAATCCGTTCGATCAGCACAGTGATTTTCGGGAGCGACTCGTGAACCGTAGCAAGCGGATGATCGAGTTGGCCAAAACGGATGTGCAGGAACCGCAACGGATGGTTTGCCAGCACGCCGTCCGGCTGAACGGATTCGAGGAGCTCGCGGGCACGCTCGATCTGAGCCTCGTTCTCGTGCCAGAGGTGAAACCTCGGGATCCGTTCCCGTTCGAGGGCCGTCTGAGCGGGCATCGATTCCCGAAGTTCGACGGCGCGCTCGAGGAGTCGCTGCAATGCGATTCCCGCCTCAGCCGGCGTCGAAGTCATCGCGGACTGGAATCGCTCGAGCGGCAACAGTTCCTTCTTCATTCTGTCGAGCAGCCGACGGCGGGTGTCTTCCGTCTTGTCGAGTCGATCCACCGAACTGGTCTGAAACGCCACGTAGGCCGCCTTCAAATCGGCGATGAACTCCTTCTTGTCATCCTGGGCGTCGTGAATCAGGCAGGAGAGTTCGTGGAGCCCGGCTTGCCGAAGGCGGTGATAAACGACATCAATGGCCGCCCGCTTCTCGCACACGAACAGGACGCGCTTTCCTTGCCCGGCGTAATCCGCAATCAAGTTCGTTATAGTCTGCGATTTGCCGGTGCCGGGCGGGCCCTGAATGATGAAGTGTTTGCCGGTGCG
>DATNBQ010000258.1:0-11738 GCA_035571955.1 Urbifossiella sp.
TGGATGTGCCAGCACGCGATCGCCAAGGGCTACAAGGCGACCGTATACAACCGCAGCGCGGACAAGCTGCAGCCGCTTATTGAGCTCGGGGCGGCGGCGGCCCGGTCGCCGCGCGAAGTCGCCGAGAAGTCGGACATCGTCTTCGCCATCGTCGGCTTCCCCAAGGACGTCCGCGAAGTCTTCCTCGGCAGCGACGGGGCACTTGCCGGCAGCCCCAAAGGGAGCATCCTCGTGGACATGACCACGAGCGAGCCGGGGCTGGCGAAGGAAATCCATGCAGCGGCGCAGGCGCGCGGCGTCCACGCCATCGACGCGCCGGTCAGCGGCGGCGACGTCGGCGCCAAGAACGCCGCCCTTTCGATCATGATCGGCGGCGACCCCGAGGCCGTGAACGCCGTTCAGCCGGTGTTCGAAGCCATGGGCAAGACCATCGTCCACCAGGGGCCCGCCGGCGCCGGCCAGCACACCAAAATGGTCAATCAGATTCTGATTTCGTCCACGATGATCGCGATGTGCGAGGGATTGCTGTACGCATACAAGGCCGGCCTCGATGTCGAGACCGTGCTCAAGAACGTTTCGGTGGGGGCGGCGGGCAGCAAGAGCCTGGATATTTACGGCCCCCGGCTGCTGGCTCGCAACTTCGAACCCGGCTTCTACGTCGAGCACTTCATCAAGGACCTCGGCATCGCCCTGGCCGAGGCCGAGAAGCTGAATCTGTGCCTGCCGGGGCTGGCGCTCACCAAGCAGCTTTACGAAGCGGTTCGCGCCCAGGGGATGGGCCGCAAGGGGACGCAGGCGCTACTCGTCGCCCTCGAGAACATCAACAACGTCAAGCGATAATGCGTGCCGGCCTCTTTAAAATGTGACGCCGGCGCCGAACCAACACGATTCGAAGCAGATCCATTCGCCGTCGTGCTCGACGAGCCAAACCCAGAGCGTGCCGCCTTCCGGCGGGAACCAGCCGCGCGGATAGAACACCACGGTGCGGATGCGCCCGGTCGGCAGCGCGAGCGGCACGTGGTAACCGAGGACGCGGTAACCCGTCCCTTCCGTGACCGGTTCGCCGAACCGCTCGCGCAGTTGGCTTTCGGTGCCGCCGACGAACGTATTGTTGCGAATAGCGGGATCGTAATGGCTTGCGTAATAGAGCCAACCGGCGTAGGCGAGTAGCGGTACGCCGAGACCGGCCGCGACACCGCGCCGCAGGCGCGTCACGGAAACCTCCCGAGGCGATTCGGGAATCGCGAAGCCGATTGCGAGTCGGCTATCTATTGAGCCTCAGGAAGGCAATGACGGCGTACCAGCCACTCACAACCTCCCCCCTTGTGGGGGAGGTCGCCGACGAGCAAAGCGAGTCGGCGGGTGGGGGTTCTGCTTTGCTAGAACGATACCCCCCACCCGAGACGACATTCGTCGACCTCCCCCACAAGGGGGGAGGTGGAAGACAGCCTTCCGGTAATGTCATTGCTTACCCGCGTCAGTATTTGTCCCGCCGGCAACCCTAGCTGGGAAAAGCGGGAGCGCGATGGCTCGACGGCAAACCGATCCGGGCGGGCGAGGGACTCGCGCTGGCATGAGCCGTGTGCTTGCCGGACCGCACTTCGATCAACGTCTGAATCGCCACGAAGAACGCGGGGACGAAGAAGACGGCCAGGACCGTGGCGGTGATCATCCCCCCAAAGACGGCCGTGCCGAGCGATTGCCGGCTGGCGGCGCCGGCCCCGGTGGCGAATACCAGCGGCGCGACGCCCAGGATGAACGCGAAACTGGTCATGATGATCGGCCGGAAGCGCAATCGCGCTGCTTCCAGGGCCGCCTCGGGGATGCTCCGCCCGGAGTGCCGCAGTTCGCGCGCGAACTCCACGATCAGAATCGCGTTCTTCGACGCCAGCGCGATGATCAGCACGATGCCAATCTGCGTGTAGATGTTGTTGTCTAGCCCGGAGATGCTCGGGTCCACGCTGTGAAGCAGCGTTTTGATATTGACGGCGCCGACGACTCCCAGGATGCCGAGCGGCACCACCAGGATCACGGCCAGGGGCAACAGCCAGCTTTCGTACTGGGCCGCGAGAACCAGGTAAACGAAGAGCACAGCCAGCCCATAGATGTAGAGTGCTTCGTTGCTGACGCGCTTTTCCTGGTAAGCCATGGCGGTCCAGTCGTAACCCATGGTGCGCGGCAGCGTCGTGGCGGCGACACCCTCCATGACCTTGATGGCTTCGCCGGAACTGACGCCGGGGGCGGAGCGGCCCATGACCTGGGCGACCGGGTAGAGGTTGTAGCGCATGATGGCCTGCGGCCCGACGGCCGCCTCGACATCGAGCAGGGTGCCGAGCGGAATGCGGCGCGGCGGCATCCCCGGTTGCTCGGCCCGGCCGGGAACCTCCAGGCGCGAAATCACCCGCGTATCGGCGCGGAAACGCGTATCGGCCTGGACGCGGACCTGATAGGTGCGGCCGAACTTGTTCAAATCGTTCACGTAGACTGAACCGAGATTGGTTTGCAGCGTGTAGAAAATGTCGTTCATCTTCACGCCCATCTTCTCGGCCTTTTCGCGGTCGATGTTCAAGTAGACCTGCGGCACGCCGGGGCGGAAGGTGGACCCGATGATCGGTGAGATTTCCGGACGCTTTTTGGCTTCCTCGATGAGCGCGAGCGTGCGTTCCTCGAGCACCTCTGAGCCGACGGCCTCGCGGTCTTCGACCTGCATCTGAAAGCCGCCGGCAAACCCGAGCCCCATGATGGCCGGCGGCACGATCACGAACACCTTCGCTTCACGCAGCTTAAAGAATTCCTTTTGCAGGTCCTGCGCCATCATCTCCTGCCGCTTGTCGGGCGTCGTTCTCTTCGACCAGTCCGTCCAGGCCACGAAGGCCGTCGCCGCGTTCGGCGCCACCGTCTGATCGAGCATGTTGAAACCGCCGAGGACGAACCAGTTCTCGGCTTTCCCTTGCTCCTGATACTGGCGGAAGACGGCATTCATCCGCTCGATCACGTCGTGGGTGCGGTCGACGGATGCGGAGTCCGGAAGCTGCACGGCAATCAGCACCCACCCCTGATCCTCGTCGGGGAGAAATCCCTTGGGCGTCTCCTGATAAAGCCAGGCCGTAAACGCGGCGAGGCCGAGGAAGGCGATCAGCACCAGCCACCAAACGCGGATGAAGTAGCGGACGATCCAGGCGTAGGTATGTTCGACGGGGCGGTAAACCGCTTCGAAGGCCCGGGCGAACCACCCTTGCTTGGTGACAGGGCGCAAGTACTGGGCGCACTGAGCGGGCTTCAGCGTCAGGGCGTTGATGGCGCTAATGAAGGCCGTGGCGGCAATGGTGAGTGCGAATTGCTTGTACATTTGCCCGGTGATGCCGGGAAGAAACGCGGTCGGCAGGAACACGGCCATGAGCACGAGCGTGATGGCGATCACCGGGCCGGTCACTTCGCTCATCGCCTGAATGGTCGCGGCCCGCGGCGCCATCCCTTTTTCCATGTGCTGGCTCGCGTTCTCCACGATCACGATGGCGTCGTCCACCACGATGCCGATGGCCAGAATCAGGCCGAACAGCGTGAGCAGATTGATGGAGAAGCCGACGAACGGCATGAAGGCAAAGGCGCCGAGGATCGTCACCGGCACCGTGGTCGCGGGAACCAACAGCGCCCGCCAACTGTGCAGGAAGACGAGAATGACGATGAGCACCAGCACGCCCGCTTCGCCGAGCGTCAACTTCACCTCGTGAATCGCCGCATCGACGAACTTGGTCGTGTCGAACGGGATGTTGTAATCCATGCCGTCCGGTAGCGTCGGGGCGATCCGTTTCATCGCTTCGCGAATACCCTTGGCGACCTCCATCGCGTTCGAGCCGGGAAGCTGGAAGATAAGCACGTTCGCGGAGGACATGCCGCTGCGTTCGGAGAACGAATCGTACGACTGGGCGCCGAGTTCGACGCGGCCGATGTCGCGCAGGTAAACAATCTGCCCGGCCGCCCCGGATTTGATGACGATTCCCTCGAACTGCCTTTCATCGGAAAGCCGGCCCTGCGTGGTAACGGTCATCTGGAAGGCCTGGCCGGTCGGGTTCGGCGGCTGACCGATTTGCCCCGCGGCGACCTGGACGTTCTGCCGGGCCAGAGCGTCGGTCACGTCTTGCGTGGTCAATTGCCGGGCCGCGAGTTTGTCCGGGTCGAGCCAGATGCGCATGGCGTAGGCGCCGACGCCGCGGATGGTCACTTCGCCGACGCCGGGAACGCGACTCAGTTCGTCGCGAAGCCGCAAGGTCGCGTAGTTGGAAAGAAACAGGCCGTCGAACTTTTGACTCGGCGATGTCAACGAAATGGCCAGGATAATGTTCGACGATTGCCGCTTGACGGTGACGCCCTGGCGACGAACTTCATCCGGCAACCGCGGCTCGGCGAGCGCCAACCGGTTCTGCACCAGCACCTGGGCGTCGTCCAGGTTCGTGCCGATTTCGAAGGTAATGGTCAGCGAGTAGGAACCGTCCGCGGAACTGGTGGAGGACATGTACATCATGTTCTCCACGCCGTTGATCTCCTGTTCGAGGGGGGCGGCGACGGTGTTGGCCACGTCGCGGGCGTTGGCGCCGGGGTAGTTCGTGGAAACGACGATCGTCGGCGGCGTGATGGCCGGGTAGCGTTCCACCGGCAGGCTGTACATCGCCACGACGCCGAAGATCACCGTGATGATGGCGATGACGTTGGCGAAGATCGGCCGGTCGATGAAAAAGCGTGAGATCATGGATCGGGCACTTGAGTGAGAATCGCGCTCCCCTTCGGGGTCGCGGCAAATCGTCCGTTACTTCTTGATAAACCGCCACTCTTCGGGCTTCACTTCCGCGCCCGGTTTCGCCTTTTGCAAACCATCGACGATCACCACGTCGTCCGCCGATAATCCCTTGATGATCGCCACCACGGACTTCACGGGCACGGTGGCCGGCCTCGGCGGCAATCCGGGCTCCGGCGCCTCGGCCGGTTTCGGGTTGTTCAAGACCCATTCCGGCGGCTTCTTCTCCACGGGCGGCGGGGCCCGATATACCTGCGGACCAAGTTCCACGGCACGTTTCGCGACCTTGTTTTCCTTGTCCACGACATAGACATACCGCCCTTCCTGGCCTGTCATCAAGGCATCCTCGGGAATGACGGGCGTGTCCTTGGCCGCGCTGGCCGGCACGCGCACTCGCGTGTACAGGCCGGGGTAGAGGTTCCGCGTGCCGTCGGCGTTCTTCGGGTTCATCACGCGACCGCGGACGTGCACTGTCCCCGTTCCCACATCGACGCGGTTATCGACGAAATCGATCCGCCCCTTGTAGGGATAGCCCGGCGCGACGACCGTGCCAATTTCGATGGGAATCGCCTGGCTATTGGCGTAAGCAACTCGATTGCCCCACAGTACCCAGTCGCGTTCCGGCACGTCGAACTCCACGAACAGTTCGTCCATGCGAACGATGGTCGTAAGGAGCGTCGGTTCCGTTTGGCCGACGAGATTGCCGGTGCGAACCATGGTCTGGCTCATTCGGCCATCGATCTCGGCGTGAATCTTCGTGTAACTGAGCGGGATGTGGGCGGAGTGCAGGGCCGAGGCGAAGGAGTCGCGGGCGGCGACCGCGGCGGCCAGTTGCGCCGTATTTACGCCCAGTGTGGCCCGGGCTTTATCCACGTCCGTTTGGGCGGTCGCGGAGTTGGCGGCGGCACGTTCGGCGCGGCGAAGCTCCGCCTTGGCCAAATCGATCTGCGCCTTCCAGTTGTCGATGTCCGCTTCCGCCTTGCCCAGGTCCGCCTCGGCCTTCTTCACGGCGGTTTGGAACTCGCGGTCGTCGATAGTGTAAAGGAGTTGGCCGGGAACGGTGAGGAAGCCGCCGCCGCGTTTGCCGCGGACTTCCTGGCCGTCCTTGAAGCGAATCGACTTGAGGATTCCCTTGACGCGGGCGCGAACCTCGACGTTGTGCGTGGTGTTCAGGTGGCCGTTGTATTCGTGGGCGGCCTGCACCGGCACGACAGCCGGTTTAATGACGGAGACGTCCGGCGGCGGCGGGGCGGAGGGCGCCCCCTTGTCGCGTTTGCAGCCGAGCAATCCCGCGGCCAGGAGCGCCGCCGCGCCGAAGCGCATCGCCAATGTACGCATGAGAACCTTCCGCGATTCGCGACCTGCTTTGTAACTTTACTCGCGCCGAGCCATATTCTTACAGATATGGATTCGCCGCAAGGCGGAGTTTAGGCCCACCGGTTCAGTTGCTTACGGTCATGACTGATTCCATCCTGATTGTGGACGACGAGGAACCGGTTCGCCGGACCTTCGAGGAATGGCTGGGCGGGGCTGGGCTCAACGCTCAGGTTTTTGCGGCCGCGGATGCCGAAGCCGCCTTGAAGATCGCCAATGAACACGCCATCGATTTGGCGATTCTGGACTGGAACCTTGGGGCCGGGCTCGACGGCCTGCGGCTGCTCGAAGACCTCGCCCTTTTCCGGCCGGACATCGTCGCAATTCTCGTGACCGGGTTCGCGGCCCAGGCCACGCCTCTCGATGCCCTTCGCATGGGCGTCCGCGATTATCTCGATAAAAGCACGGACCTGACCCGCGAATCCTTCCTCGCCGCAGTGAGGAAGCAATTGGATCGCATTCGCCCGGCCAAGCGGCAACGCGAGTTCAATCAATCGCTGGCCGCGTTCCGCGAAGCGGTGGCGAAGGTGCTGCCGATCGTGCAATCGGCGGCGACGCTGAACGATCCGGTGCCGCTCCCCGACGCGGTTAAATCGCTACTGCGGTTCGCGGCCCGCTCCGTCGGGGCGACGGACGGCGCACTTATTCTGCGCACGGTCGCCGCGGACGGTTCCGAATCGCTGACCGCTTATGGGAAAGGCGGCATCAGTCTTCCCACGATGGGCGTAGCCTTTAGCCGATCGCTAACGGCGTCCGTGTTAAGCCGTCAGACCGCGGCGCTGATCACCGAGGCCGATCTCGGGACATCGGGGATGCTCGAACTGTTTCCCTTCGAAGCGAATCGCAGGCAAATCCTGGCGGCGCCGCTGCCGGTGGGAGCGGGAACCGCCGTGGTGCTCGAGTTGTTCGATAAACCCGAACCGGGGTTCACCGACGACGACCGGAGGTTGGTGGGGGCGGCAGCGGAAGTGGGCGGCGACCTGATTCGCCAGGCGATCGCCGAGCGGCAATCGCAGCGGCTCCTGATCGATGCGGTGGAAGCGGCCCTGCAAGCGAGCAACGGCGTCGAGGCCGCGTTGGCGACGAATGGCGACGCTCCGCCGCCGGCCGCCGTAATGGCGACCCTGCGCGAGGGGCTCGGTTCGGACGCCAACGCCGTGGCCGATGCCGACGCCACGCTGAATCTCATTGAGGCCGTGCGAGCGCTGGCCATTCGCCACGGGCCGGCCGCCGTGGATCACTGCACGCGCATGGTCACCGACCTCCGCAATTTGCTGGATGGTATAGTCGGCGCATGATGCGCCGGCCTCGCGGGTTAAACCTGCGTTTTGCGCACGGTCGCGCCGGGACGCTTGCGAACATCCGCCGCCAGCGCGGTTCCGAGGCCCGGCTGCCGCGGGGCGAGGATGTGCCCCTGCTCGGTTGTCGGAAGTTCCGTCGCGAGTTCCGGGTAGTTCACCCGCAAATACGCCCGCACCGACTCCTGGTAAATGGCGTTGGTCGCATTGATGGCCAGGTGGATCCCGGCATAGAGCGTAAACGGCCCGGTGCAATCGTGCATGGCCACTGGCCGCTTGTACGCCTCGGCCATCGCGCACACCTTCTTGCACTCGGTGATGCCGCCGGCCCAGGTCGGATCGATCATCACGATGTCGGCGGCCTGCTTCTCCAAAAGCGGTTTGTATTCGTAGCGGGTGGCCAGGTATTCGCTGGCGAGAATGGGGCAACTCGTGCCGCGGCGCAGTTCAGCCAGGGCATCGATGTCGTCGGCGCGCATCAAGTCTTCGAGCCATGCGGGACGGAATTCCTCGAGGGCCCGGGCGATCCTGAGGGCCGCCGGCAGCGACCAGAGCCCGTGCCCTTCGACCATGATTTCCATGCGATCGCCGACGGAATCGCGAATCTTGCGGAACGGTTCGAGGCCGCGACGCAGATCTCCGGAAGTGATGTCGTGGCCGCCGAGGGAACGGATATTCGGGTCGAACATGCCGCGGAAGCTGCGCCAGTTGTCCATGCCGCCGGGATAATGAGCGACGAAATCGAAGGGCCACAGCTTCATGCCGGTAATCCCTTCTTCGAGGAGTTCGAGCGCGAGTTCGCCGGGGCGTTCCATGAAGCCAGCGAGGTCTTCGAGCGGCCCGTCGGCGTTCTCGGTACCGTAACCGGTTCCTCCCTTGGCGGCGCGGCCGTAGCCGGGGCCGCCGCACGTGTTGTAAGTGCGGATGCGGTCGCGAGCCGCGCCGCCGAGGAGTTGCCAGATCGGCAAGCCCGCCGCCTGACCGAAAATGTCCCACAGGCAAACATCGATGGCCGAGAGGCCGCGGAGTTCGGCCCCCTTGCCGACGATGTGGGCGATGACTTCGTAGAGCCGCCGCCAGTGCAGTTCGATGGCCAGCGGGTCGTGGCCGAGCAGCATCGGCGCCGCGAACCCATGAATGTACCCGGCCACCGCGTCCGGCATGTAGCACGTATCGGCGTAGCCGGTGATGCCGAGATCGGTATGCACCGCGACGAACAGGATCGACGGATATTCGGGCAAGTGGATGGTTTCGAGGGCGGTGATTTTCATGCCGCGATCTTTCATGATGTACCGCGAAGAAACGGAGTGCTCTTCGAGCGCTAGGCCGATCTATAAACAGACACACAGACCCTCAAGCCCCGCCGCGGCCGCGGCGGGGCTTTGCAGCGACTTCCTCTCCGGAGTTCCCGCCATGGCATCGCTTCGCTGGGCACTCGCCCCACTGGTCCTGCTGGCCGCTCCCATCGCCCTCGATGCCGCGGAACCGAAGCCGCCAAACGTCGTGCTGTTCCTCACCGACGATCTCGGTTATGGCGACCTGGCCTGCTTCGGGCATCCGCGCATCAAGACGCCGCACCTCGATGACTTCGCCCGCCAAGGGGTGCGGCTCACGCAGTTCTACGCGGGGAGCGCCGTCTGCTCGCCGTCGCGATCGGCCCTACTCACCGGCCGCACGCCGCACCGCAACGGCGTCTATACCTGGATTGCCGCCGGCAGCGAAGTGCACCTGCGAAGCAGCGAACTTGCCCTGCCGAAGTTGCTGAAACAAGCCGGATACGCGACCGCCCATTGCGGCAAGTGGCACCTCAATGGCCGCTTCAACAAGTCGGACCAGCCGCAGCCGAACGATCACGGTTACGACTACTGGATGGCCACGCAGAACAACGCCAACCCGAACCACAAGAACCCCATCAACTTCGTCCGCAACGGCCAGCGCGTCGGGAAGCTGGAAGGCTATTCGGCGCCGCTCGTCGTTGACGAAGCCATCGGTTGGCTGCAGAACAAACGCGACAAGGCCAAGCCGTTCTTCCTCGCCGTGTGGACGCACGAGCCGCACGCGATCATAGAATCCGACCCGCGGTTCCAGAAACCGTACGAAGACCTGCCCGAGGACTTCCGCCAACATCACGGCGACATCACGCAAATCGATCACGCCTTCGGCACGCTGATGAAGTTCCTCGACGACCGGAAACTGGCCGACAACACGCTGGTGATCTTCACTTCGGACAACGGCCCGGAGGGAGACTGCCTGACGGGCCGGAATCGCGGCAGCACCGGCGGGCTGCGCGGCCGCAAGCGCTCCATGTACGAAGGCGGCATCCGCGTGCCCGCGATCGTTCGCTGGCCGGGGCACACGAAACCGGGAACCACGAGCGATGCCGTCGTCGTCAATATGGACCTTTTTCCGACTATCCTCGGCATCTGCGGCGCGAAGGTTCCTAAGGACCGCGTCATCGACGGCGCGGATATCCAGCCGCTGTTGACAGGCAAGGCGGACAAGGTGAAACGCACCGGGCCGATCTACTGGCGGCTCGACATGGCCCCGCCGAAGGAGAACCTGCACATGGCACTCCGCGATGGCGACTGGAAGCTGCTCGCTTCGAAGGATTTCAAGCACTTCGAACTTTACAACGTGAAGGCCGACCCGGGGGAAAATACCGACCTGAAAGAGAGGGAAACGGAGCGATTTGAAACGCTGCGTCAGGCTCTGGAGAAGCGGAATGCCGAGGTAATTCAGGAAGGCCCGGACTGGTGGAAGCGGCTCTCCGCGGACGGCGGGCGCCCCATCAAGAAAAAGGATTAGTCGCGAGGCGTTCTCTGGTGGCACAGGCATTCTTGCCTGTGCATGCTGAGGAGCACAGGCAAGAATGCCTGTGCCACCTGTCAATCACGCCGCGCGGCGCTGCGGTTGGCGCAAGTAAGCCCCAATCGCCCCGACGGCCCGGTCTTGCTGCGCCTCGGTGATCTCCGGGAACATCGGCAAGGCCAGCACTGTGCGGGTCGCTTCCTCGCTGATCGGGAAATCGCCGGTGCGATAGCCGAGATACTTGAAGCATTCCTGCTGGTGCAAGGCCAGTGGGTAATAGACTTCCACCCCGACGCCGCTGGTTTTCAAGTGCTGGACGAGCGGTTCGCGATGCGGCGTGGGAACCCGGACCACGTACTGATTGAAGACGTGGCGGCAATGCGGCGCAGTCGTCGGCCGCTGCAAGAACCCTTCCAGCTTGTGCTTCTCGATGATGGCGTCGTAGCGCTGGGCGGCGGCCTCGCGGGCGGCCAGCCAGCGCGGCACGTGCGGCAGTTTCACCCGCAAGATGGCCGCATGCACCGCGTCCAGCCGCATGTTGTAGCCCAGATACTTGTGGTAATACTTCACCTCGGAACCGTGCACGCGCAGGGCGAGCAGTTTCTTCGCCAACGCCGGGTCGTCGGTGCTGACCAGGCCGGCGTCGCCGAGCGTGCCGATGTTCTTCGTCGGGTAGAAGCTGAAGCAACTGATGGCTCCGAGGGTGCCGCAGCGCACCCCGTCGTACTCCGCGCCGAACGATTGGGCCGCATCCTCCACCACATCGAGCCCATGGTCCGCGGCCACCGCGTTGATCCCCGCCATGTCGCAGCACTGGCCGTAAAGGTGCACGGGAACGATGGCCCGCGTCCGCGGCGTGATCCGCTCGGCGATCTTGGCCGGGTCGATGTTAAACGTGTCCGGGTCGATGTCCGCGAAGACCGGCGTCGCGCCGACGCGGCAGACGGAACTGACCGTCGCGAAGAAGGTGAACGGCGGAACGATGACCTCGTCGCCGGGGCCGATGCCGAGCGCGTGCAGGGCGAGGACGAGGGCATCGGTGCCGGACCCGCAGCCCACGGCGTGTTGGGCCCCGCAGAAAGCCGCGGCTTCCTTTTCAAATGCCGCGACTTCCGGGCCGAGAATCGCTTGTCCCGATTCCAGAACCCGAAGCACCGCCGCATCGATTTCGTTTTTGAGGCCGCGATACTGAGTCTGGATGTCGCACAGGGGAACGGGCTCGGGCGTCGTCACATCGGCCTCCTTGCCGTGTCGTCGCGGTGGATAGCCGGGTTTATCCGTTTGTTGGCCGCGGTGTCAAGCCGGAACGGCGATGGGTAGCGTGTCGGGTGTAGCAAGATTCGCTGGGGGGTGTTGGATGCTTTTGGGTGGCACCGGCTTCCAGCCGGTGTGTCTTTACTCGCACCGGCTGGAAGCCGGTGCCACCCAAGAATCGTCCGAGATTATCTACTCCTCCCAGAGATTAT
>DATNBQ010000259.1:0-2660 GCA_035571955.1 Urbifossiella sp.
TGCTCGACGATTCGTTCAGCACGATCGTGCGGGCGGTGCATTGGGGCCGCTCGCTTTACGAGAACATCCAGCGGTTCGTGCAGTTTCAATTGACGATCAACGTCTCGGCGCTGGTCATCGCGTTTCTCGGGCCGTTTCTCGGCCTGAAGCCGCCGTTCACCGTGCTGCAACTGCTCTGGATCAACGTGATCATGGACACGTTCGCGGCGATCGCTCTTTGCTCGGAGCCGCCGCGGGCCGGGCTCATGCGGTCGCCGCCGAAGCGGCGCGACGAGAGCATTCTCACGCGGCCGATGCTGACCACGATCTTCCTCACGGCCGGCTTCTTCGTGATCGCCATGCTCGTGCTGCTAATTGGGATGGATCGCTGGCAGTGGTTCGCCGGCAGCGGACCGCGTTCGACGGAGTTCCCGGAATTGACGCTGCGGCAGACGGCGATCTTCTTCACGTCCTATGTGTTTTTCCAGGTGTGGAACCAGGTCAATTGCCGGTCGCTGTCGCCGCGCGAATCCGGGCTGCGCGGCCTGTTGGCGAACCCCGCCTTCATGCTGATTGCGTCGCTAACGGTGCTCGGACAATGGGCGATCGTGCAATTCGGCGGGACCGCCTTCGAAGTGGAACCTCTGGCGGCGGCGGATTGGCTCGTCATTGCCGCGGCCACGGCGAGCGTGCTCGCTTTCGCGGAAATCGCGCGGCGACTTCGCGCGACTGGCTACCGAGAGTCCGAAGGCATATGACATCGAATCGGCGACCCATCAGGCCCTCTCCCCGCCGTGCAACGCCGTGAGGAAACATGCCCGACCCTTTCATGGTTGGCGGCTCCCAGAAGCCGCGAGGCGAAGCCGAGTGTTTCACGAGGTGACCTTGAGCCGACGCGGCCATAGAAAGACCGAATGAATGCGGCACCCTCAGCGAACCACGACGCGGCGGGCCACGAAACCCCATCCGCGTCGCAGCCCGCCCGCGAACTCGCCCACCAGGCCCGCGAACTTTCCCACAGGGTCGTCGCCGAGGTGAGCCGCATCGTCGTCGGGGCGGAATCGGTCACCCAGCAGCTACTCATCGCGCTGTTCGCCGGCGGCCACGTGCTCCTCGAAGGCGTGCCCGGCGTCGCCAAGACCACGCTTTCCAAGGTGTTCGCCCGCCTTCTCGGTTGCCAGTACCAGCGCGTCCAGTTCACCCCGGACCTGCTCCCGTCGGACGTGACCGGCACCTCCATTTTCGACCGCAACGCCAGCGATTTCGTCCTTCGCAAGGGGCCAATCTTCACCCAGGTGTTGCTGGCGGACGAAATCAACCGCGCCCCGGCCAAGACGCAATCCGCCTTGCTCGAAGCGATGCAGGAATACCAGGTGACGGTGGATGGCCAGACCATCCGCTTGCCGCTGCCATTTCTGGTGATGGCCACGCAGAACCCGATCGAACAGGAAGGCGTATATCGGTTGCCCGAAGCGCAGCTCGATCGCTTCTTGCTGCGAGTGGAAATGGGCTATCCGGGCTTTCGCCACGAAGTGAACCTGCTCAAGCTGCACAGCCGGCCGCCGGAGGAAGTGAGCACGCTGTTCACGCCGGAATCGATCCTGTCGTTGCAAGCGAAGTTGCCGTACGTTTACGGCCACGAATCGCTGTACGAGTACATCGTGCAGCTCGCCGAAGAAAGCCGGCGCCATCCGGACGTATCGCTGGGGGCGAGTCCGCGGGCCGCCTTGAACCTGCTCCGCTGCGCCCGGGCCCGGGCCGTGCTCGACGGCCGCCACTACTTTACCCACGAGGACGTGCAGGCCATCGCTTACGGCGTACTCGGGCACCGCTTGATCCTGCGCCCCGAGGCGGAAATCGAAGGGAAGCACGTCGCCGACGTGGTCCGCGAGGTACTCGCCGCCGTGGAAGTATTCGAGCTGAAGCACCCGATGTGATCGTACTTCGTTAGCGCAAAGAACTCCGGTCGCTCGCTGACGCTCCCGCCGCGCCAATAAACTAATCCGCTCCGCCGAGGGTTTGGATCGCTTCGCTGGCCGAATCGTAGAGCGCCCAGTGGTTATCGAGGTTGGTGATCCGCAAGAGTTCGCGGATGTTCGGGTTGACTCCGGCGAGCACGAGGTCGCTGCCGCGATCGTGCAGCAGGTTGTGGCAACGCAGTAGGAACGTGATGAATGCCGAGCCGAAGTATTGCACTTCGGAGAGGTCAACGATGATCTGACCGGGCGGGTCTTCGCGCAACGGGGCGAGGACCATCTGGGCGGCGGGTTCCAACAGCGTTTCCGGCAGGTGCTCGACCTGCGGCGACGGCACGACCACGGCAATGTCGCCGTGCCGCTTTACCTGGAAGAACTCATGGGCCAGGTCCGCGTCGGAAGTCATGCGGTCGTCCTTGGGAGAGATGAGCCAACTCAACCAATCGTAGTCGGGCGCGCCGGCCGAATCAAGCGCCGGGACGCACCGGTACGAAGGTCAGATCCGGCTTCGTAACTCGCGGGTGAGTTGGGCTCCGACCACTCGCACGGCGTGCGGACGAATATACCCGGATTGCATGGGGCGTCGCGCTTCGTCTCGGCGCGCGGATGGAGATCCTTACGGCGGCAGTTCCCGGACCTCGAGTTTGCGGCATTCGAGCACCGCGGCGCCAGTCTGCCGGCCGTCAACCTCCAGGCCGATGTAAC
>DATNBQ010000260.1:0-4020 GCA_035571955.1 Urbifossiella sp.
CATTTCCTTGGCGTTTAGTTTCTTCAGCAAGTCGAGTTGGGCGCGCTGGCGGTCGGCGGGAAGATCCGACGGGCGGGCGAGGTTGTCGATCGGCTGCCCCTGCGGCTTGAACGCTGTTCCCTGGAACACGGTCGGCAGAAACCCGGCGCCCCAGTTCAAACTGTGCCCCTTGGGAATGCCGCGGCCGAGAGTGTCGTACATCACGCAGAAGGCCGGCAAACTTTGCGATTCCGTCCCGAGGCCGTACGTCACCCAGCTGCCCACGCAGGGGAAGCCCATTCGCGTCATGCCCGTGTTGATCTTGAACAGGGCCGGCGAATGGTTGTTCGATTCGCCCCACAGCGAGTGGATGAACGCCATCTTGTCGACGTGCTTGGCCATGTGTGGGAAGAGCGACGACACCCACTTGCCGCACTGGCCGTGCTGGGCCCACTTGAACGGCGACTTCATCAGCGGGCCGACCTGGCCATTGAAGAAGCCGGTATTCGGGTCGAAACCCTTGAGTTCCTGGCCGTCGCGTTTATCCAGTTCGGGCTTGTGGTCCCAGGTATCGACGTGGCTGGGGCCGCCGTTCATGAAGAGCCAGATGACGGACTTGGCCTTGGCCGGGAAGTGCGGGGCGTGCGCGACCAGCGGGTTGGGTGAATCGCGTTCGTCGCCGCGAGCGAGAAGGTCCGCCAGGGCGAGCATGCCGAGCCCGCCGCCGGCGCGGCGAAGGAACTCGCGCCGCGAACGGTAAGCGGGATGCGGCGGCGCGAAGAAGCGGGGAAGGGAATCCATGGCGTGATCCGTGCGTCGGGAGTGTCGGTCATTGTAGCGGGTCGAACTCTTGGGTGGCACCGGCTTCCGACCGGTGTGGCTTGCACCGGCTGCCGCCCAGAGTTGAGGCTGTGTTGCGATTACTGGCGGTCAACAATGCATTGATATGTTGCCAATCAGCCATTCTGACCCTCTCCGCCTCTCCCCAGCGGGGATAGGCATGGGGCTGGTTGGCTCTGCGGCGTTCGTTTCCTGACGGTCAGTTGCCGGTGTGGCTTGATTGCACCGGCTGGAAGCCGGTGCCACCCAGAATTGAGGTTTTGTTCCGAATAGCTACTTCGCCGCCTTCAATTCGCGGATGAACAGGTTCATCACCTCGAGCCGTTCGTTGGAGTCATTGAAGTGATTGGCGATCCACACCGTATTCGCCTTGATCGGCTTCTTGGCTTCCAGCATCGCAACCTGGACCCCGTTCACATTGAAGATGAACTTCTTGCCGTCGAACAGGATCACGGAACGGTTCCAGACGCCCTTCTTCGCGAACGGGTCTTTGCCCTTCGCGGTTGGTTCCCAGTCCGGAGTGAAGGCAACGCCAGCCCCCGGGAAGACCGAGCAGCCCACGCCTGCCACATTGATGGTAACATCTCCGCTCGACTTGACCGGCATCCTCCAGTCGATCATCAACTCACACGGGCTGAACTTCTTCTCGCTCTTCAGGCTCTCCGTTCCTTTCGCGATGAGCTTACCGCCACTCACTTTCCACGAATCCTTTTCCGTACTCCATCCCTTCAAATCGAGCCCATCGAAAAGGCTCTCGTGGCCTTCCCACACCTTGGCGCATTCCTCCGGCTTCGGATTCGTGCTCGGCAACTCCTTGATGCGGATGTTCTTGAAGTGGCATTCCGCCCCTTCGCTTTCCAGCGCCAAATAGCCCTTTCGCGGGTTGCACTGGCTGACGCCCGAGACTTCCTTGCCGTTGACGTGTAGCTTGATGGCGCCGTTGTTGGCGATCACCTTGTAGTGGTTCCATTCGCCGCCGCCTTTGACGCGGTTCTCGCTGGGCAGGCAGCGCTCGTAGCCGCGCGGGTGCGGGCGGTCCGGTTTGCACTTCGCCCCGTGGATGCTGAAGATGTCGCCGTGATTCGTGGCCCAGTCCACCTTCGGATAATTGATGAGCACCTGCACCTCGATGCCGCGGGTGTATGGCGTGCCGACGGCCGGCAGCGGGTCGCCCCACACGAATAGCCCCGAGTTCGCGGTTTTGGTTTTCTCGACGTGCATCCAGTCCAGTTCGAGTTCGAAGTTCTCGTACTGGCGGTCGGTGCGAAGGAAGCCGGTCGGCGTGCCCGTGGTGACGATCTGACCATCCTTGACGAAGAAGGTGCTCGGGGCGCAGTTCGCATTATGCCAGCCGGCGAGGCTGGTGCCGTTGAAGAGCGGCTTGTATCCGTCGGACGATTTCGGTTCGTCGCCAACGGCCGGGCGAACGATCAACACGACGATGGCGACGGACAGCGAAAAGCATCGCATGGGAACCTCCCGAAGAGAATACGGACCGGTTACTGACGGTCGTAAATGGAATGACATCGAGACAACCAGCCCCCACCTCTCCCCCGGAGACCGGGGGAGAGGTTTTGGGGTGCCCGGTTTCTGTCATTAGTTTGCCGACTCCCAGTAACCGCGACGCAATGGGAAGCGCGGTCCTGTCGCGCTCCCCGTTGGGTCGCGGCTAAAACAAAATCACTTCGCGCGCGGCGGCGGGGCGATCTCCGGTTCGCGCTGGCCAGACCGCATCTCGCGGGCATAAGCCAGGTTCGATTCCGCGAGCCGATAGTCCGCGCTGAGAAACAGGGCTTCCTGAAAATCGGCAATGGCGCGATCGTAGTCGCCGCGGCGGAGGCGGGCGTACCCGCGGCTATTGTAATAAGCCGCATAAGGCGCTCCGTCTTTCGCGGCCATCGCGATGGCCTTCTCGTATTCGCTCATGGCCTCGTCGTGGCGGTTCATGCGATCGAGCACCAATCCGAGCGTATGATGCGCGTTGGACGAGGCCGGGTCGAGTGCGATGGCGCGTTGAATCGCGGCCAGAGCCGCCTCGGGATCGTGCTTGCGCAAGAGCGCCGCCGACAGATCCAGGAGGCTCGCGGCATCGTTGAGATCGAGGCGAACCGCTTTGCGGTAGCAGCGGACGGCATCGTCGAGCTGTCCCTTGTCCCAGAAGGCGCGGCCGAGGTGCCGCCAGGCCACCTTGCTGTTCGGCCGCACCGCGATCGCCGCCTGCGCCCAGCGGAACTGTTGGGTCAAGCCCTCCGAGCGGAACGCCGTTCGGGTCTCGAACACGACCGTGATGGCGTGCAGTAAGAGGAAGTTGTTCGGCGACCGTTCGAGTGCCGCGAGCAGGGCGCGTTCGCGCCCCTCGCTGACGAACTTCGACGATTGACCGAGGATGGCGGCGAACCGCGCCGGCTGGCGCGTGAACTCGGGCATCGCAACCAGCGTTTCGCTTTCGGCCCGATCGCCGCGGGCGAAGCAGTTCCGGCACATCGTCCGGAACGGGTCGGGGTCGACGGCATCCAGAATGGCGCGAAGCGAGCGCGGCCGCCGCGACTTCTCGTAATAAAGATGCCACAAATCCAGCGAGTAAATCAGCCGCTCGCGGAGGGGCGATTCCGAGATGATGCGAACCGCCTCGGGAAGCGGCGTCGTTTCGTGGCGAATGCCGTAGTTGGCGAAGGCCCGGGAGAAGGCCTCGTCGACGCGCAGGTTCTTATAGGTCGTCGCCGTGATGGGGTCGGTCACCGCTTCGAGGTCGCGAAGCATGGCCAGGTCCGCCCGGCAGCGGGCGATGCGCGACGCCAGCGCCTCGGCGCCGTCCTCCGCTTGCCGCTTCTCCACGAGAGCAAAGGGTATCGCGGCCTTGTCGGCGTCGTCGTCGCGGAGGGCCGCTTCCACCTGGGTTAACAGACCACCGATAGCCTCGGTGGTGCGGTCGCGGCGCACTTGGCCTTCCGCTTGCACGCGTTCGCGCTCGGCCCGGTTATCGCGGTCGACCCGTTCGCGCTCCTCGGATTGCCTCTCTTGCCACCAGGCCGCGGCCCCGGCCCCAAATGCAAGGAGAAATGCGGCTAGGATAAGGGCCATCTGTACGTGGCGACGCTTCCGGTGCTCGTCCGCCCGCGCCTCGGCTTCCCGGCGCGTGTTCACTTCCTCGGCCGCCCGCGCTTCCGCCGCCGCCCGCTCGCGCTCGGACTTCCGCAAGCG
>DATNBQ010000261.1:0-2095 GCA_035571955.1 Urbifossiella sp.
GGAAACGGCAGGGTGCAGCAAGGTTCGCTGGGGGTGGGGGATGCTTCTGGGTGGCACCGGCTTCCAGCCGGTGTGTCTTTACTTGCACCGGCTGGAAGCCGGTGCCACCCAAGAATCGTCGATGATTATTGCACTCCCCCACCAGAGATTATTGCTGCACCCAAACGGCACGGCGGGAGGTGCGGCGGGCGAGATCGGCGAACGACATGGGCGTCTCCCGGATTCGTAAAAGTGAGGGAAAAAGTGCAAGATGGCATGAGTCTAGCGGGGGGGGCGCACGAAAGTCAAACTGATTCGGCAGAAATCGACAAGAATTGTCCTACTTGAGCTGGAGCGTCGCTGTCGCTAGCAGCGCATCAATTCTTCGCGGCTTCGCTCGTCAGGAAGCGGATCAACCCCGTCATCGCCCCGGCCGTCGAATCGATGCGCAGGTTGCCATCCGTGGGCGTAAAGAAGAAGCCGCCGATGAGCGTGCCGGCGCGGAACGTGTTCTCGAAGTGCCGCGTGTTCATCTCCGTGTATTGCAGACCGCAAAGGAACTGCACGGCGTCGCCAAGCGATTGCTTGTAGCGGGCGGTGCGGGCGGCGTCTTGCTGCATTGCCGCGACGTTGTACGCGCAGACGAGACTCTGCAGGTACGCTCCGGTTTCGCAGCCGGGTTCGCTTTCCACGAGTCGGCCGCCGGCCACGGACTTGAATCCGCCGGCCCATATCGGATGCCGCGCGTCGCCAGACGCATATTGCAATCCTGCTAGCCAGTCGTTCATTTCCAAGACCGCCGCGGCCGCAGCGATAGACTCCGGCCGCTGACGTTCCCGGCTCGCCAACTCCGCGAAGGCCGGCGTCAGCGAGGCCGCCAAGAGCGGGTGCGGGTGGGCCTTGAACCACGCCGCATAGTGTTCGAGTCCCTTGACGACGGCGGCACTCTTCCAGGCGGCGGGCTTGACGCGATGGCTCACCGAAAGGGCGTGCAGGGCGGCGCCGGGGTATTCGTTCACGCCGGATGGGTCGATCGCCACCGAGGAATCGTTCGGACTGTCGATGTAATGCACCGAGCCATCCGTGCGCAGTTGCTTGTGGAGGAACTCGCAAAGCCGATCCGCTTCTGCCACGAGCTTGGCGTCGGCGTCGGGAAGTTCGTAAATGGCCAGCGCCAGCACGGCGGCGAAGCCGGTGCGGTTGCATGTTTGCGAAGAAACAATGGGGCGGCGGCAGGTTGGTTCCGTCGGATCGATGCGGGTGACGGCGAGCAGAGCCAGGATGGCCTGGCTGGCGACGGCCGCCTGCCGTTCGTTGCCGGTGAAGCGGGCGGCCTGGGCCATGGCCAGCGCGGCCCGCGCTTGCTTCAAGTCGTGATCGCCTTCGAGCGGTTGCCGCAAGGCCGGGCGAAAACCGAACTGGAAGCGCCCTTGCGGCTGATTCATCCGCGTCATCCAATTGGTGCCGAGGACGACGGCGCGGACCGCGGATTGCGTGGGCTGCGGGAAGGCGACGAGTGGTTCGAACTGGGCGAGTGGCGGCGCGGCAGGTTCGCCGGCGGAAATGGCCAGAATACCAAAGGAGAAAATGACGAACCGCATCGACGGGCCTCCGTGCCGGATGAACCGGTGGAATGCTAAACGATGCGGCGGGACGGACGCAATGCGAAGCTCACTTTTTGTTGGTCGGCGGGTGCAGAGCTTTCCAGAGCACGGCCTCGGTTGCCAGGCGGTGCCGGTGAGCCTCGTAGAGATTTTGGGCTGGGTCCGTGCCCGCATCGACCCGGGCCTTCGTGAATCGCTCATAAATCTTGGCCAGAACAACGAATTCCTTTAATCGCGGAATCAGTTCCTTGCGGTCGCTGCCCCAAAGTTCTTCGGTCGTTTCGCGCATGTGATCCAGGCGAAGGAACAGACCGGTTAACTCTGTGGGCTGATACGATCCGTTCTCTATTCGAACATGCATGAGATACGCCGCCGTTGCGCCCTGACGAAGGCTCGATTTCAACAGACGACGATAGGTATCATCGGTCGCTTCGATCTTGATTCCCGAGTCTCCGAATAACAGCGGGCAAGCTTCTTTCATTCTGTTCGCTCCATTCCCTGGGTCGTATTTC
>DATNBQ010000262.1:0-9058 GCA_035571955.1 Urbifossiella sp.
AATCTTGAATTCGACGGGGATGCTCCCGAGGGTGACATTTCCGACATCAATCACGGTCGACTCGAAAACGAGGGCATCTGCCGGGGGCGACGACGATTCGCGCGCCTCCCAGATGAGGTAGCCAGCCGGGGCAGAGAAGGCTGCAGCCAGCATGACGCAGACCCAGATGGTGGTTCGCATCGATTCCTTTCACTTTTTTCCAGCCGCCGCAGCTCGGCGGCGCAGGTATCCAAATAGGATGGCCAGAACTACAAACCCCGCAGCCCCGCTGAGAAACAAGTACGAATTCGACTTCGGCTTGGGCCATTTCACCCCGACAGGCTCTGGCAATCCAAATGCCGATAGCGTGAATTCATGATCTTCTGGCAACGTGGCCGGAATGTGCAGATTACTCTCCGTTGTATAGGTCGCATGCCACTGCTCGCCCGGGCTAGAAGGAGTAAAGACCATCTGCTCGACGGTTCGGCTTGGCAGCGGATTGGTTGCCGGGCCGAACTCCCATTCGGTCGTATAAACTGATGTCCCGACCCTGTTCCGGACTTTCGTCGTCTGGGCCACCGGCAACCAGTTGCGATCCGAATCGAGAAGAAGCGTGCCGCCGAGCAACTGCCGAGGTTCATTCGGGTCGGGAGTTACTTCGAACTCCAGTTCGACTAGTTCTTTTCCGTCGCGGGTCTTCCGGTTCGCACCCATGATTCGGCAGCGGGATGAAAAAAGGATGTCCCCAATGAATTGGTTATCGGGATGGAAGCGAACCACCTGATCAACATCGACAAGAGCACGGAGTTCAAGCCGCTTTTCGAGTTCGCTGGCCTTTGTAGAAATCCGCTCATCGCGACGATTGAAGTCGATCAATATCCATTGATCATTCTTCCCCGATTTCAAGCGGAAATTATAAAATGAATTGTAGGCAAGGACTTCAGTTGTTCCGTCTTTCAAATCCTTGATCTGCGCCAACCGGCTCGTTTCGTTGGCCTTGATTAAAGTTTCACACCGGTAAACTGACTTCAATTTAGCATCGAGGCGCAAAACACCTTGGGCGAAGCGATTCGCGTGACGGTATTCTTGCCAAGCGGCCGGCGCCTCGGCCCGGATCCGCGAGATCAATGGCGTGTCCGCCGCTGCAATGGCCGGCATGTTGGCCGAGAGGAGGATCAAGACCATCGCTCCAAGCATCCAGGAACCGCGGAGATAGTTCGACATGGACTGATCCTCTCCGGGCAAGATATTTAGATCGAGCCAGAGCTGCTTCGGGCGATCCATACAGCGAGGTGGCCGCGAGCGTCGTCCCGATCAATAATACGACGACCCCGCCCGCCCATTTCACACCGATGCCGAATGCGCTGGAAGCCATTAGTGAAAGTCGCGTTATGAATCTCCCTGCCGGTCGACTGAACGAATTCATCAGGTCCATCTTTCGCGCTGCCGGCTGTTCGGCGGCGGAGGCGGCGCGGATCGCCGAACACCTGGTGGAAGCCAATCTCGTTGGCCACGATTCGCACGGCGTCATTCGCACCAGCGCTTACATGCGGTGGCTGAAGTCGGGTCAGGTTCTCGCCGACCGGTCGCTTCAAATCGCCTTTGAGAACGAGGTCATCGCCGTCGTCGACGGCCAGTTCGGTTTCGGGCAAACGGTGGGCGAACAGGCGATCGAACTCGGCATCGCGAAGGCCGATCGGCACGGCGTGTCCGTGGTTGCACTGCGAAACGCCGGGCATCTCGGGCGAATTGGCGCGTGGCCGCTCATGGCCGCGCGGGCCGGCAAACTCTCCCTTCACTTCGTGAATACTTCCGGGGCGGGGATTCTGGTCGCCCCGTTCGGCGGCATCGAGCGGCGGCTCTCCGCCAACCCCATCGCGGCCGGAATTCCCCGATCCGGTCTGCCGCCGATCATCCTGGATATGTCGGCCTGCACGATTGCTGAAGGAAAGATTCGCGTGGCCTGGAACCGCGGCGTCTCGGTACCGGAGAAATGCATCATCGACGCAACCGGGAAACCCACGACCGACCCGAACGCGTTTTATGCAAACCCTCCGGGCGCCATTCTGCCTATCGCCGGCCACAAAGGCTACGGGCTGGCAATACTCTGCGAGGTCCTCGCGGGAGCCTTGACCGGGGGCGGGTGCAGCAATCCCGCGAATGCCGGCCGCCTCGCGAACGGCATGCTCTCGATCATTCTTGACCCGTCGATCTTTCAGGCGGACGCTGCGTTCGCCGCCGAGATCGAGCAGTTCATCGCCTGGGTGAAAAGCTCGAAGACGGTGACCCCGGACGGCGAGATTCTGATGCCAGGCGAGATCGAGGAACGCACGAAGGCGGTGCGGTTGCGCGAGGGCATCGACCTGGACGAAACAACCTTGTCGCAGATCGTCGAGACGGCGCAGGCGCTCGGAGTTGCGGTCGCGGATGATCTCGGCCGTTAAGTCCAGGGGCCATCGTTCCTCAGCACGGTCAAGAGGTTGGGCTTCTGTGCAATAGCTCCCGGCTCAATACCAGCAAGGGAGCCGGGCGCTTCGCTACCGTCGGGCCGGGAACGAGATGCCGCCGCGTAGTTGGGCCACTTCCTGAACGTCGGCGTTGGCGACGGGCAACGGTATGACCGTTTCGGTTCCATTGTTGGCGGCGTCGAGCGAGAAACCGCGTTCCACGGAGGCCGCCTTCAAAGCGTCCACGCCGCGATGCGTCAGGCGGTTCCCCGCGAGATCGAGCCGCCTCAATTCCGGCAGCGCCGGCGTGAGCAGTGCGAACGCGCCGGCATCGGTGAGCCGGTTCCGCGCCAGTTCCAACGAACGCAGCTCGTCCCACTTCCCTCGCACGAGGGCCGCGACGCCGGCATCTCCCAGATAGTTGTCGCTCAGGTTCAGGCGCTCAATCCGCGCCGATTCCGGCGAGGCTGCCAGCGCCTCGGCTGCGCTCGCATCGAGATCGCACTTGTGCCAATCGCAACTCGGCTCGCGATTCAACATCCGGGTGAACAGCAGGTCGCCGAACAGGCGCGGCAAGCCGCGGCCAATGGGGTTTTCGCAGATCACGAGCCGCGTCAGGCGGGAGAGCGCCTCGCCGCCGAGCAATCGCCGCACGGCATGTTCATCGATTTCGTTGCCGGAGAGATCGAGCGAATGCAACCCCGCGAGGAACGGCGACTCGGCGATGGCCGCCGCGCCGGCCGAACCGATTTGTCCATTATCGTTGAGGGCCAGCGCTTGCAAGCGCGGCAGCGCGGCGGAGCGGGCCACGGCGATCGCCCCCACATCGTCGAGCCGGTTGTTCCCCAGATCGAGCGAACGGATGCCCGCAAGATGCGGCGACTGCATCAACAGACTGACGCCGCCATTGCCCAGATCGCACCAGCCGAGATCGAGTTCTTCGACACGTTGCAATAACGGGCAATTGACGAGTGCCGGCAGCGTGCGGGCCGCGTCGCGCACTTTCACCCGGCGAATGAAGGAACGCCCGCTTCGCGTTTGCGTGTTGTCGAACAGTTCTTCGCCGCGGGCCAAAAATGTGGCGGCATCGATGGCGACGGCATCGGGAACGCCGCGGCGAAACTGGAACTCGGCGCGGAGGCTCGCCCACGGCGCCATCCACGCCGCGCCGAACCCGGCCACGAGTTCCACTTCGCGATTCTTCAGTTCGCCGTGCCGCGGTTGCTCCGCGGGAACGCGTTCGAGCGCGACCTGCACGCGCACGAGTTCCGCTCGCCGGGCATCGAGCGGGTTACCCGTTTCGTCCAGGTAGTCGGCGTAAACGAGCCGCGGCCCATCGGCGCTCGGGTTCGCCAGAATGGCGTCGAGAAAGGGGTGCTCGTCGGCCGGCAGCATGGGCTCATTGTACCGGCATTACTCGGTTGCAGCGCCGGTTATGGTCCACCACTTTTTTCCGGCTTCGGCAGGTGGAAGAGATAATCCCCGAAGCGCGGCCCGTTCGCAGAAGGCGTAATCCTCGGACAATGACCACCGGCCGTCGCACTCCTCGAACGATTGTTGAACCAATACGAGGCTCAACGACCGAAGTGATCGCCTCGCGTGCCATTGGCATCGGAGCATGGTGGAAGCCGTCTCCAGAATTCACCGGAATTCGGGAATCCGGCGTCCGGGACCTTCGGATCCATACCGCTTCAATTTGCGAACGAGTGCGATAACAATTTCGCCCGGGACACTTACTGACAATCGTAAGGGCCGCTGTATATCTCGATCGGAAGATCACGTTCCGCGCATAGTCTTAAGAAATCCAATGGTACTGACATTCGAAGAAAGGGAACACTAGGACAGACGCATATAGAAACATCAAGCGATCCCCCCGATGCCCTCCAGTCTGCAATGCGTTTAATCGGAATACGTTTGAGCCGGTTTCCAGCCTGCTCAATACAATCACTGCTGATCTGTATCAAATGAGACTTGCTCAATTCCTTAGATCCGTCATTAATCACATCCAAAAGCACAAGATAAGCGTCATCTTTGTTGATGATCATTTCAAAAAGTGGCGTAACAACCCTGGGTTCAAATCCGAAATGCTTATGAATATCCTTGATTCTTCGGCTCGATCCTTTTGCCGCCGCATAACCACGAAGCGCTATCCCACACCAGAAAAAACCATGTTCGCTTTGCATGTTGTCAGCTCGATTCGGCCAAACGCCCATAGGGTCGGAATGAGAAACATGTGCCCCCTATGAAATGTCTGCCGCTTTTGGGCGGCGAATGGGTGGGGGAATTCGCCTCCTCTGCTACGTGAGATAGCCGCACGCCTCGAGGGTGCGGCGGATGGCCAAACGAGCCATCGCTCGATCAGAACATACCTCGGCGGCCGTCACTTCGCAAGGATTCTCCGCCGCTTCCAGCAACTTCGCCTCGATCGCGTCGGCCATCGCCGCCTCCAAACGCGACCGGAACATCAGCCGCTCGGGTGCTGCGATCGGCGACCGCGCCTGCCAGATCAATTCGGGGCTCGGGCCGTCGAGGCCGCGCGGGCGAGCGGGCGAGCCGCGCAGTTAGCCTCGCTCAGCGCCATGGCCAGGTCGTCGAGCGTCCACAATCGGGGTGTCCGGCGCGGGCCGCAGAGCTTGCGCCGCGGCTTCGACGGTGGCGGCTTCGATCGGTTGCCAGAGCAGTTGCAGGCTGCTGGCCAGGTAGCAGGCGGCGACCGACTGCGTCGCCGCGGCCGTAATGCCGCACGCTACATATCCCGGCTAGCCGACGAAGATGCCGTCGGTGTTGGCGCGGTCGTCCTGTTCGTTGAAGTTGAACAGCTTGCTGCCGTCGTCGCCGCGGAAGCCGGTCACCTGGCCGCTGTTGCCGTCGCCGGTCACGATGTCCATGCGGCCGTCGCCATCGAGGTCCTTGGATGCAACCCGGACGCCGCCGCGATTATTGGCATCGCCGGCGAAGAAGTTGTCGAGCGGGCTGGCGATCGCCGCCGCGATTCCCTGATTGAGCAAGGTGGCGCCGGAGAGAACCAGCACGCGCGGACCGCCGCCCGGCCCGGCACCGATAATCAGGTCGTCGATGCCGTCGCCGTCCACATCGCCGCCGGCGAGGAAGACGCCGTTTCGCAGAACCGGGTCGAACGCGAAAAAGTCGTTAATGACGTGGCTGAAGCGGCCACCGGCGAGGGCGGCGCCGTCGAAGACGGAGACGCGCGGACCGCCGCCGAGCCCGGCAGCCACGAGAAGATCCATTCGGCCATCGCCGTTCATGTCGCCGAAGCCGGCCCGCGCGCCGCCGCGGAAATTCGGATCGTCGATCCCGAAGAAACTGAGGATCGTCTGGAAGTCGCCGCCGCGAATCACGACCACGCGCGGCCCGCCACCTTCGTCCGGAGTGATAATGAGGTCCGCGGTGCCGTCGCCGGTCACGTCGCCCACCGTGACGAACGCGCCGCCGGTGAAGGAACCGAACGGGTTGGTGGTGAAGATTTGCTTGTGCGTGACGCCATCGAAGACGGTGACGGAAGCGACGGTTCCGGGGCCGCTGGCGACGATGACGTCGTCAACGCCGTCGCCGGTCACGTCGCCAGTCGCGACGCGGACGCCGCCCGGGAAACTGCCGGGAACCGATACCGAGAAGTCTTCCTTGCCGTCGCCATCGAAGATGCCGGCCTTCGCTTCCAGGTTCTGGACGATGCCGACGGCGAAGCGCTTGGCCGGCGTCGCCTGGGGAGGCAGGTGCGTCGAGACTCCCACGTCGACGGTTTCGGTCGCACCGGCGACCAGCGAAACCGCGGCATTGGTCGTGTTCTCGAGGAAGCCCGGTTTCTGCACGACGCGCACCTGCGCCGAGCCGCCGACCACGTTCGAGGTCAGAGTGAAGGACCCCGCCACGCCGTTGACGGTCGAGGTGACAGTCGAAGGTTCGTTGCGATCGAGTTTGCCGTTGCCGTTCAGATCGAGGAAAACGGTCAGCAGGTTGACGCCCACTTCGCCGCTATCCTTGATCCCGTTCTTGTTCACATCGCTGAAGGCGATGCCGGTGACGGTGCTGGTCCCGGTGGTGCCGCCGCCAAAATGGAGGCCGAACGTCAAGCCGGTGGTCGTGCCGCCGAGGATCGCACTGATGTCCGCGGGGAGCGAGGTCGTGATCGCCGCACCCGCGGGAGGAACCACGCGCATCCGATAAGTGCCCGGCGGCAAGCCGGTGAACGAGAAGCGGCCGCTGGGATCGGTCGTCGTGGTGACGTCGGCGGTTCCGTCGGCATCGACGTCCAAACCGACGGTGATGCCGGCCAAGCCCATCTCGTTGTTGCCGTTCTGCGAGCCGTTGCCGTTCGCGTCGTTGAACACGGTACCGCTGATCGCAGCGCCGCCGGCGAACGACTCAATCCCCGAGAAGGCGACGTTCTCGTGGCCAGTCGACGACATCGAGCCGGTGAATCCATTCAAGAAGGTGGTGGTGAAGTTGGTTCCGGTGATCCCGCTCAGCAACAGATTGAGGGTGTCTCCCGCGGTGCCGGCGATCGCGGACGAGGGCAAACCGCCGTTGACGGAGATCGTCGCTCCGCCGGTGGCGGCTGGAGTAATGGCGAAAGTATCCGCGCCGCCGCCGCCGGTCAGGTTCAGCGCCGCGGCGCCGACAACGGCGATCGGTTCGTTGACGACGTTGCCGCCCGCGCCTTGGCTCGTGAACTGAAGCTGACTGCCGCTTGCCGTAATGGCGAACGGCGTGGTTCCCGTGGTGGCGGTGAAGTTGATCGTGCCGCCAGCCGAGGCGCCGAGACTGTTTGCCGCTCCGTTGCCGGTCAGAGTCACATTCGTAAGGTCGACGGCGGAGAAGCCGGCAATGGTGATGCCGGCGCCGGTATTGTTGGTGTCGGTCAGCCCGGAGACGGTGAGCTTCGAGCCCGCCGTGCCCGTCAAGTCGAGACCGGCCGACCCGTTGCCGTTGACGGTGACATCGGTGAGAGTCGTGGTTCCCCCGGCCGCGGCCAGCTTCACACCGTCGTTCGCGTTGCCGTCGGAAACGACGTCCATCAGGGTCAGGCCGGCCGCCGCCGCAGTCGCGGCAACGCCATCGGCCGCGCCAGAGATGCTCAGATCGCGAACCGTCACGCCATCAGCGGAGACCGATACGCCGGTGCCCGTGGTCGGCGCAATGACGACGTCGGCCGCGGTCCCGGTCGATCCTTCCAGCATCAGCGATTGGCCGACGGTTACGTTTTCCGCATAGGTTCCCGGGGCGATCTGAACGGTATCCCCGGCCGCGGCGAAGTTCACCGCGTCTTGAATCGTTCCGAAGGCCGATCCGACATCGCCGCTGACTGCCGCCTCGCCAAAGGTGAGTTTGGCGGTTTCGCCGGTGTCGCCGAGCGCGACGGTGACCTGATCGCCGACGCTGAGCGTGCCGCTGGAATCGCGATCGTCGGTCAGCCGCGCGCCGAGGCTCGCGAGAGTCGCGCCGAGCGGGAGGTGGCTGTCCGCATACACGGTGGACGGGACGGAACGATCTTCGAGAACTTCGAGGCGAAACGGGGAACTACGGCGAAGGCTCCGGATGGAATACTTCACGACAACCTCCTTGAACGTAAGGGGAATGGAGGGGCGAGATTGGGAAGGCGAGGTGGCGCGATTGTTGGCGAGTCAGAACGATGGCCGAGGCCGTTGGATGCACTCCGCGTACCGATCCGCGAACCGGTTTAATAATTGCGTTAGTGGAGGTTCCCAGCGAGGTGAATTCAGGCCGGGCAAAAAAGCGCGCCGGCACGATGTGAGGTTCCTTGCCCAGAATTCAACGAGATGCTTCACAAGCGAGCAAGTCTACTTCTTGGATCGCTGTCGATTCATCGCTTGCGTTGGCTCCGGCTTTCGATAATTGGCGCGGATCACGAGGATGCGCTGCCTTGGCTCCGACTTCGACTCCACGGTGAACAGGGTGGAACCGAGCAGCTCGGCGGCGTCCGCCGGGGCGCCGATGATCAGGAACTCGCCGGCCGCGAGCGTCACCTCGAAGCCGAGCGGCGCGTAGCGCTCCACGGGGAACTCGCCCTGCACTTGGAAGCCGGTGGCGTCGGCGTTCGGGCGAATGAATTCTTGCCGCTCGCCGTGCTGCACCTGCGGCTCGCAGTAGAGTTTCACGCGGCCATCGGCACACAGTTCCGGGCGGATCAAGATGCCGGCATTCGCGTCCTTCAATTTCACCACTTGCCGATCGCCGCCCAGTGAAGCTAGCAAATCGAATTTACACTCGGCAATCGGCCCCAGGGTCGGCAACACTTCTTCGGTGCGGTGGACGAAACTGAGCCGATGCGGGGCGATGGCCTCGTTCTTGGATTCGAGCAATTTGAGGAACGCCGGGGGCAGGTTGCCGCCGAGGGTCACCGCGCGGAAGCCATTTTCTTCGAGCAATGTCTTCGTTTTTGGCAGGAGGAAGGCGGCGGCGCTTGCCCACAGATCGCGGTCGAAGAGCGCGTCGCCGAGAGGGCGCTCGTAAAGGATCGATTCGACGGAGAGGCCGGGCAGGTCGTCCGGTGCGAGCGAGTTGCCGAAAGCGTTGCCGAAGCCGCCGACGGCAAACGATGCGCTTTTGGCGGGTTCCGCTGATCGGAATAACGCGCGCGGGCCATCGGGGCC
>DATNBQ010000263.1:0-4634 GCA_035571955.1 Urbifossiella sp.
GCAACCGGCGGTTCCGCCACGACTTCCGCCCTGAACCAATCGAGGCCACAGGCGGCCAAAAACCGGCCTTTGGAGTGATTCGCTTGCATACGGGCTTTGGGGTGAGTCGCTTGCATGATGAATGCTCCTCGTGGGGAATTGAGCCGCATGAAGCGTAACTTCCCCGGAAGAATCGTCAACCGATTGCGGTAAGGCCGGAGCCTTTCCGATTGTCGCGCACCGAACACCCCTCGACGGCCCAAGGCTGAGCCTCGTCGGCGTTACCCACAATTAAGACGCTTTCCCATTAGTTTGGTGGCACGGGCATTCTTGCCTGTGCAAAAGCTCGCACAGGCAAGAATGCCCGTTCCACCAAAACCTAAAGTGACACACTATCGAAATGCGACCCACCCCTCGCAGTGACACCGCGCTGTCAATCTTGCTTCTTATCCTTCTTATCTTTCTTCGGCTCTTCTTTCTTCGGTTCTTCCTTGGGCGGAGGCATTGCGTCCTTCTTCATCGCGTCCGCTTCGGGCGGCGGCACATCGACATCCGCCTTCGGGGCCATGCGAACGGGGGCGTCGTACTTCCGCGATGCGTCGCGCAGGCAGATCAGCAAGCCGTTGTCCGCCGCGAAGTAAATCCGATCCGAGACCGTGTTGACGATGGGAATGTTAAAAGTGCTCATATCGATGGACGACAGCGGGGCGGAGATGCCGAGCACCGAGCGGGAGTTTGCTCGCTTCACGTCGTAGATTTGCAGACGACCCTGGCGGTTCTGAACGTACAGGAAGTCCTTGTTGACGCCGACGACGCGATCGGAAGCGCGATCGGTGCGCCAATCGACGATGCCGGTATTGCGCTGGATGCGAACGACTCCGGAATTGTCGCCGGCGGCAAAGACGGCATCGTCGGTCACGACGGGGGTGCGGTTCATGAGTCCGCCGGCGTTGGCTTGCCAAAGGGTGATGATGCCGCCGAGTTGGTTGCCGGCGGCGAGATCGACGGCGAGCAGGGTGCCGTCGCCGAGCGGCACGTAGCCAATGGTGCCGGCTTCGGCCGGGGCCGCCGCGATCTGCTCGAACATCTTGCCGCTGACCTCGACCTTCTTGGTCAGTTTGTTGAGGGCGACGAAGCCGCGGTCTTCGGTCACGGCCCAGATGCGCTTGGGCGTCATCGTCAAGCGGAAGGCCAGGCCGTGGGTCATGCCGTATTCCCAGCGGAGCCGCGGCTTGATTCCCTGCGGCCGCAGGTCGCCGAGCGCGAGCGCCGCGGCCACCGACGGCGGGATCGTCGAAATCGACGGCGTTTGCTGCGTGATTGCCGCGGTTTCCCCCTTCAAACGGTAAGGCTGCCGCAGCGACCGCATCACCACGAGCGACGGCGCCGTGGCGCCTCCTTCGCGGAAGTACGGGGGCCCAATGCGCGTCACCGCCGCCAGCGACGGCGTCTTCGAACCGGACATGCCGCCCACCGGCACTTCGCGCCGCGACCCGCTCGAGCGGCTTTCCAGCACCGAGTCGTTCCGCGGCGGCGTCCCCGTCGCGATCGGATAGCGCTTGCCCAATTCGTCCACGGGGTTGGTCATCCTCTTGCCCTTGTCGAACTCCTTAACGGCCTTCACGGAAGCGTCCGGCATCTCGATCGGGGTCGGGATGTCGAAGCGGGCAATCCGCTCGACGCCGGCGGAGTTGGGCCGCGTCGCCAGGGTGGCGTAGATCGCTTCGCTATCGGCGGCGAGGCCGGCCGTCGGCGGCGTGCCCAAATCGGTCGAGAATTCCGCGACGCCCGAATAGCGATAGAAGGAGTAGAGCCGCGTGACGTGGGCCGCGTAAACGAAGTTGGCGTTGACGGCGACCGGATAGACGTTGGCATAACCGCCGTTGCCGAGCGACGTCTGCCACTGAATCTTGCCGGTGCGGGCGTCGATGGCCGCCAGCAGCCCCGTCCGGGTTTGAACGAAGATTTGGTCGTCGAAGGTTTGCACCGACTCGATGGAATCGCGCTGGCCGTTCACCGGCAAATAGATCGACCACTCCATTTTCAAATTCAGGCGATCGAGGGCCGCCTTATCCGGCGGCGCCGCCCGCGAATATATCTTCGGCGTCTCGGCAACGCCCAGGCCCACCACGCTCACGGCGAGGATCGCGACGGTCGCCATTCGGAACCACATGGCGCAGGCTCCCACGGTGCGGAAATCTTCTTTCCACATTAACATGGTGCAAGGCCGAGCGGGAGGGGCAGACATGCGGGATGGGGGTTCGAAAGGTCGCCGGGCTTGCCGAGGATGCGGATTGTAAGGTCGGGTGGAACTCACTTTTTCCCGAGCGCGCGTTTCCGGGCAAAGAAGTCGCTGAGCATGGCGGCACAGCGGGACGACTCCACGCCGCCGATCACCTGAGCCCGGTGGTTCAAGCGCGAATCGGAGGTGATCTGATAAAGCGTTTGGCAGGCGCCGGCTTTCGGATCGGTGCAGCCGAACACCACGCATGGAATCCGCGCTTGCACGATGGCTCCGGCACACATCGGGCACGGCTCGAGCGTGACGTACAGAAGGCACTGCTCCAGCCGCCACGATTTCAGCGCTTCGGCGGCCTGAGTGATGGCGATCATCTCGGCGTGGGCCGTGGGGTCGTGCAGCTGTTCGCGCATGTTGTGCGCCGAAGCGATGAGCCCGCGATCCGGCGCAATGATGACGCAACCGACCGGCACCTCGTCCTCGCGGTCCGCGGCGGCCGCTTCTTCCAGTGCCTTCTCCATGTGATGAAGGTGGAACGGATGGCTCGGATCGGTGAAAGCCAGGTCGTAGGGATTAAGCAGCTCCATGCTGGGAATCTATGCCGTTGAGCCGTAAGCGGCTTTTGCGGTCTCCTACTGACTTTTTGAGCTCAGAAATCGTCGAGTAGTGTGCGAGCCATGGCCACGCTCATTGGGTTCGGCGACGCCGATGCCTTCTACGCCAGTGCCGAGGTCGTCCGCCGCCCCTGGCTCCGCGGCGTCCCCCTCGGCGTGCTCGGCAATCAGGGCGCCTGCGTCATCGCCCGTTCCTATTCCATGAAGCGCGCCGGCGTCAAGGTCGGCGAACCGATCTGGGAAGCCCGGCAGAAATGCCCCGAAGGTGTTTACGTCAAACGCGATTTCCGCTGGTACGAATCGCTCAGCCGCAAAATGCTCGACCAACTCGGGGCGTTTAGCCCGCGCGTCGAATACTACTCCATCGACGAGTTCTTCTGGCAGGGCGAGGCCGGTCGAAATCTCGACTATCAACGAACGGCCGAGGGCATTCGCGACCACATGCACCGGGTCGTCGGCGTGCCGATGACCGTTTCGTTCGCCCGGACGCGCACGCTGGCCAAGCTCTTCGCGGACGTTCACAAGCCCTTCGGCGCCATCGCCGTGACGGACGTTCATCAGGAGCGCGAACTGCTCGCGAGCATTCCGGTGACGGAGATTGCCGGCATCGCTCGCCGCCGCGCCGCCCGGCTGGCTCCGCACGGCATCCGCACCTGCCTCGAACTCGCGAACGCCAGCGGCCTCCTGATCCGCAAGCTGCTCACCGTGTCCGGCCACGACTTGTGGTTGGAGTTGAACGGCGTGCGGGCGCAGCCGATCCGCACGGAACGCTCGCCGCACAAGAACCTGGCTCGCGGCGGCAGCCTCGCCGGCCGCGTCCGCGACCCGCACGCCCTTTACGGCTGGCTCGTCCGCAACATCGAACGGCTCATCGAAGAACTGCACTTCCACCAGGTGCGGCCGCGCATCCTCACCGTCTACATGAACTATCAAAACGCGGAGGCCGGCGGATGCAGCGTCAACCTGTGCATTCCGTCGGACCGCTTCGACGTGCTGCTCGATGCCGCGAAGGTCGGCCTGCGGCGCTCGTGGCGGCCCGGTTGCGACGCCACCCACATGCACGTCGTGGCGTCGCGGCTCGTCCGCCCCCAGGCCTGGCAGCAAAGCCTCTTCGAACAACCCGACCCGCGCTGGGACGCAATTGCCGAGGTGAAGCGCCGCATCAACGAGGAGTTCGGCCGCTTCCGCCTCCGCAGCGGCGCCACCCTTTTCGCCAACGAGTTCTACGCGGACGGCGCCAACGATTACGACATTTGCGACGTGCGCGGCAAGTTCTGCTTTTGACCATGATTGGATTCGCCATTATCGCCGCGGAACTTCCCGCTGCCCTGCTCGATCCCGTCCAGGAGCGGCTCTACGACCGCTTCGGCTGCCTCGAAGCGCGCTTCGATTGGTGGAACGAGCCGGCCGTTCTTCCGGTGCGCTGGGACGGTTCGCTGCGGCTTCTTCAATGGGGATGCAAGCAGCGGCGATCGCGGCTGCCGCACGGCGGCTTCCTCACCCGCCAGCAGGTTGAAGCCGGCATCGTTGCCGGCGTGGAGGAAGTCGTCATCCCCGCCAACTACGGCTTCCACCACGGCACCTGGTACTTGATTGAGGAAGGCGTTCGCGGCGTGGTGATCCCGGAGGCGCCGCTCGTCTACGTGCTGCTCGATCGCTCGACGAATTACTATCGGAACATGACGGGGCAATCGCCGCTGATGCCGATGCTGGTCAATCAGGTGATTTGAGCCGATTAGCCGCGACCCAACGGGGAGCGCGCGGCGCTCGCGCTCCCCGTTGGGTCGCGGCTAATCGGGAGG
>DATNBQ010000264.1:0-4410 GCA_035571955.1 Urbifossiella sp.
CGTCAACGCCATTCAACCGGGGAAGTACGCCCGCGACCAGAAGGACGGCCTGATGGCCCAGTTCGGCGCCGAAGCCAATAGCAAAATCAGCGACGCCCAGAAGAAAGAATTCGGCGTTCAGACCTTCGTGAACATTATCCCGGCGAATCCGTTCAAGGCGTTCGTCGAAAAAGACATGCTGGCGATCATCTGCACGGGCTTGCTGGTCGGTTTCGCTTTGCTCCGCATCGAGCCGCGTTTGAGTCGCGTCCTCACCGAGTTCCTGGAAGGGGTGAATCGTGTCGCCGAGACCATCATTTACTGGGCCATGGCGATCGCGCCGTTTGCCGTGTTCTGCCTGATCTTTTCGACCACGGCGCTGTTCGGCTACCCGCTGCTATTCGCGCTCGGGGCGTTCGTGCTCACGGTCCTCGGCGGGTTGGCGGTGCACCTGTTCGTCGTGTTGCCGGTGCTGGTGAAGTTCCTCGGCGGGATGTCGCCGCGGCAATTCTTCCGCCAGGCTCGCACCACGATGCTGACCGCGTTCAGCACGAGCTCGTCCACGGCCACGCTGCCGGTGGCGATCCGCTGCGCCGAGGACGACCTCGGCGTGCCGCGCGAAGTGGCCAACTTCGTGCTGCCGCTGAGCGCCTCGATGAACCACAACGGCACTGCCCTCTTCGAATCGGTGACCGTGCTCTTCCTGGCCCAGGTCTTCGGCGTGGAACTGACGCTCGGCCAGCAGTTGATGGTGCTTGCCTTGTGCATCCTGACGGCAACGGGGATGGCCGGCGTTCCCGGCGGTTCGCTCCCCTTGATCGGCCTCATTTTGGTGCAAGTGGACGTGCCGGCCGGGGCGATTGCCATCGTGCTCGGCATCGATCGGATTCTGGATATGTGCCGAACCACGGTGAATGTGACCGCGGACTTGACCACGGCGGTGTTCGTGGCCCGCGGCGAGAAGGCCAAGGCTCTCGCCGCGGAGAAACGTATCGAGCCGGCGACATCCGCCGACTGAGGCCGACAGCTTACTTCGGCAATTCCTTCGGCGATTCGATCTGTTGCCAGCCTTCCCCCGAAAGCGCCTTCAAGAACTCCACCAGATCCTTCTTCTCCTGGTCGGTCAGCTTCAACTCGCGGATGTCCTGGTGCAGCCACTTGTTCTTGATGCCGCCCTTGTTGTAATGATCGACGACCTCCTCGAGCGTTTTCAGGCTGCCGTCGTGCATGTACGGGCCGGTCTTGGCGATGTCGCGCAACGTCGGCGTCTTGAACGCTCCCCTGTCCTCTTCCTTCTTGCTGACGTTAAACCGCCCCAGGTCCGGGTTCGGCTTGTCCATCCCGATGCCGATGTTCGTGTACTTGCCGTTGGTGAAGTTGACACCTTCGTGGCAGCTGTCGCAGCGGGCGTTGTTGGAGAAGAAGACCTTCATGCCGCGCTGTTGGGATTCGTTCAGTGCGGTTCTGTCGCCCGCCTCGAATTTGTCGTACGGCGAATTGCCGGAGAGCACGGTCCGTTCGAAGGTGGCGATCGCCTTGGCAATGTGATCGATGGTGATCGGGCTGGGGCCGAAGACTTTCTCGAAGCGCTTCTTGTACCCGGGAATGGCGGCGATGCCGGCGGCGCAGGCCTCGTGTGTATGCCCCATCTCGATCGGGTTGGCGATAGGCCCCTTGGCTTGCTCTTCGAGCGACTTGGCCCGGCCGTCCCAGAACTGTTCGAGGCTGTAAGCCCGGTTGATGACGGTGGGGGCGCTGCGGCCGCCTAACTGCCCGCGGATTCCCTTGGAGAACCGCTCGCCATCGGTGAAGCCGAACTTGGGATCGTGGCAACTCGCGCAGGAAACGGTGCCGTCCGCGGAGAGTCGCTTGTCAAAGTAGAGCAGCCAGCCGAGTTCGGCCTTCTCGGCAGAGTAGGGATTGTCCTTGGGCCAGAAGATCGGCACGAGGCCGGCGGGAATGGCGGGGCCGTCCTTGGGGAAGCTCGGACTCTGGGTGGCACCGGCTTCCAGCCGGTCCGTCTTCACTTGCACCGGCTGGAAGCCGGTGCCACCCAGGAGAGGAGAGAGGAGTAAACCGAACAAGGCGACGGCCGCAAGGGGCCGGAGGGTGGTGGGAAGCATTGATACCTCTCGGATTCGGAACGCGGAATGCGGAATTGAAAACCATTCCGCATTCCGAACTCCGCATTTCTTGTTACTTCTTCAGGAAGCCGGAAACGTAGAGGGCGCGTTGGCCGTCCACTTCGGACAGGGTGCCGGTCACTTCGACGATGTAGGCCATGTTGTCGATGGCCGCCTGGCGGAAGGTCGTGGTGGCGTCGCGGCGCGGGTCGTGTTCTTCTTCCATCAGGAGGTAGAGCTTGCCTTCTTTGGTCAGCAGGCCGATCGGCTGGCCGTTGCGGAGGCACTTTTGGCCGCAATCGCGATGCTTGCCACCATGCTTGCCGACCTGCAGGTAGCAGGAATAATCGACGATCTCGCCAACGACACTCGTGACTTTGCCGGGCAGCGGCTTGCCGTTCACCGAGGCGGCGACGGTGGTCACGCTCCAGGGATGATCCGAGGCGGCGCCAATCTTGGCTTCGGGCTTGTCGTAGCTTCCCTTCTCGGGCGTGAACTGCGGGTTCAGCACGTCGCGCGCCACGGCGATGCCGAGTCCGGTCGCGGCCACGAACAGCGCCAGGGCCAGAGCAATCCGTCGGTTCATGGGAGTCCTCTGCGGAAAGGAGGGAGGGCGGGAAACCGAGTCGTCGTAGGATGAATGTACCGAAGGCGGGATCGATCCGGTAGGGGTTACCGCGGAAGCGCGTCGTTCTTACACGGGTCCCGGACCGCCGGTCGTCTTCATTTTGGTGGCACAGGCATTCTTGCCTGTGCCGAAGCTCGCACAGTCAGGAATGCCTGTGCCACCAAGATCCAAACTGACGCACTGCGCCCGCGCCGCTCCTTGACCCGTTTCCGGACCGCGAGTATCGTGACAATTCCCATCGCGGATCGCACGAGCAGCGGAGAAATTGGGAATGAGTTCGGCCTTGCCCGAGCCAGTTGCCGGCGGGCCTCGGGCATCCGCAGCGGCGTCCCTGGCCGCGGCGCGAGCCCTCTTCGTCGCCCTCGCTTTTTTGCTCGGCCTCAGCACGGCCCGCAACGCGGACGTCTGGGCCCATCTCGCTTCCGGCCGCCTCGCCATCGCCGGCGACATCCACCTCTATCCCTATTCGTGGCTTGCCGACGCCATCCAGTATGCAATCTTCTCGGCGATCGGCGGAACCGGCCTGATCGTGGGGAAGGCGCTCGTCGTGGCCGCCACGGCTGCGGTCATGCTGCGCCCGGCGCTCAGCTGGCGGATGGCCATTGCCGTGCTGCCGGCGATCCTCGCCCTCGGCGCCTGGCTGCCTCTGAACCCCACCTGCGCCAGCTACCTCTTCCTGGCGATGATTGCCACGGCGATCTTCGAGCCGGGCGCGACCGCCAATGCCGGTTGGGGCGGCGTCCTGCGGCGGCACTGGTCGCTGCTTATCGTGCTGGTCGTGTGGGCCAACGTGGATGCCTGGTGCTGGCTTGGCGCCGCGACGATCGGCGTGGTGGCCCTGACGCGAAGCCTCGGTTCCGCCGCTCGCGGCGAGCCGGTCGACCTGGCCCCGAGCCGGCTCTTCATCCTGGCAATCATCGCGACCTGCCTGAGCCCCTTGCCGTGGAATGCCGAAGCCTACATGCTCGGTTGCGAACGTACTGCGGACGTTTTTGAAGCCGGTTCGCCCTTCCGCAAGCAAATCCAGAGCGCGATCCTCGAACTCCGCTTCAACGGGCTGGTCCCGGTGTTCGGCTTCTGGCTGATCGCGGTCATCAGCTTGCTGTCGTTCCGGGCCGTGCCGCGGGGCCGCGTTTTGGAACGCGCCATACCGTGGCTCGGACTGTTCGCGGCGAGTATCCTGTCGGTGCAGTTCGCGCCGTTCTTCGTTGTGCTGGCCGGGGCGGCCGTCATCCGGAACTTGCGCGAGGCGAGTGCTCCAGCGCCTGCACCCGTCGCTTCCACTCGTCCCGTCTCAGGGCTTGACCGCTGGCAAGCGGTGGCGCGGATTGGCGTCGGAACCTTGGCTGCGGTCGTTCTGCTTGGGGCGGCGTGGGGCGGTTGGCTGCAGCGGGCCCCCGCCGAGCGGCGCAACTGGATCGTCGAACCGGATCCGTCGCTGGTCGCGGCCGCCGAGCAAGTGGAAGCATGGTACGCGGCTGGGGCGCTGGCCGACCGACGCACGGCGTTCGCGGCCGCCGATGCCGCGGACATCGCCGCCTGGTACGCGCCGCGGGCCTCCGCCGCCAGCCGCGCGTACGAACCCGGCGTCGACGGCGCGCTCGATCCCCACGTCGGCTGCGTGGTGCTCAGCGATGGCAGCCGGGTCAATTTCCTTCGCAAGCTGAAGGCGCTCGCCGA
>DATNBQ010000265.1:0-4444 GCA_035571955.1 Urbifossiella sp.
CCGCTGCCGGCCCTGGCCATCGGCTTCGGCCTCGGCGTCCTGATCGGCCGCGTGGCCCGGTCGGTTTAGTGTTGGAACTTTCACCACGAAGACACAAAGCGAGCACAAAGACCATCAAGGAAAGAAAGCAGAGATGGAATCGGTCGCTAAGAAAACCGACGCTTCTTATCTCCAAAAATGCTTTCTTTCCGTCCTCTGTGTGAACTTTGTGCCTTTGTGGTTACTGTCTTCCGCGGAGAGTCCAACATGTCCGACGCAGCTTCCGGTCCGCACTACATCAACGCGCAGGGCGGCGGGTTAAAGGTCGCCACCGCCGTTCCCGGCGAACCGCAGATCAATCAGCTGTTCCGCACCGTCATGCTCCACAAGGGCTCCGACCTGCACTTGAAGGCCGGCATGCCGGGCATGATGCGCCTCCGCGGCATCATCCAGAAGATGGCCACGCCCGTTCTCGAACAGGAGACGATGGAAAAGCTGATCTACCCGATCATGCGCGAGAAGGATCGCAAGGTGCTCGAAGACACCGGCGGGTCCGACTTCGCCCACGTCATTGGCAAAGACGAAGCCCGCTACCGCGTCAACATCCTCAAACAGCGGACCAAGCTCGCCATGGTTGCCCGCTTGGTGAACGCCAGCATCCCGACGTTCGAGAAACTCGGTTTGCCCGCGGCCATCGAAACGCTCTGCCACTTCGAACAGGGGATGGTGTTGCTCTCCGGCGTCACCGGTTCGGGGAAGTCGACCACCATCGCCTCGATGCTCGACTACATGAACGCCAACGAGCCCTTGCACATCCTCACCATCGAAGATCCGATTGAGTTCGTCTTTACCGACAAGATGTCGATCGTCAATCAGCGCGAAGTGTTCCTCGACGTGAGCGACTGGCACACGGCGTTGAAGCATGCGGTCCGCGAAGACCCAGACGTGATCCTGGTGGGCGAAATGCGCGACGCCGAAACGTTCGAGGCCGCGGTGCACGCCGCCGAGACCGGCCACGTCGTCTTCGGCACGATTCACGCTTCGAATGCGTACAGCACCATCGACCGCATCCTCGGCTTGTTCCCGCCGGCCCAGCACGGCGCCGTTCGCCAGTCGATGGTGTTCAACCTCAAGGCCGTCGTGGCCCAGAAGCTGATTCCGTCCATCAAGCCCGGTACGTCGCGGTTGCCGACCAACGAGATCATGATCGTCAATCCGACGATCCGCGACTTGATCCTGAAATCCCGCGACGAGAAACTCTTGGACGCGATCCGCTCGTTCTACAACGAAGGGATGGTGGACTTCAACGAGAACCTGCGGCAACTCGTGGAGCGCGGCGACGTGGACAAGGCGACGGCGCTGGAGTTCTCGCCCAACGCCGATCAGCTGCGCATGATGATCAAGGGCATCAAGGTGGCGACATCGGGCCTGGTGTAATTTAAGGGTGGCACCGGCTTCCAGCCGGTGCGAGTAACAAGACACCGGCTGGAAGCCGCCGGTGCCACCCAATAACCGATCACGCGACGACGCGGTTGCGGCCGCCGCGCTTCGCCAGGAACAGCTTCTCGTCCGCGCTGCGCACCAATTCCGATGGCGTCAGAATCGTTTCGCCGGTCGTCGTCGCCACGCCGACGCTGACCGTCAACTTGATCGGCGTCGATTCGAAGTGGAACGGATACTTCTCGATGCTGGAGCGCACCCGCTCCGCGGCGCCGAGCGCTTCCTCGGCCGAAGTCTCCACGAGCACCATGCAGAATTCCTCGCCGCCGTAGCGGGCGAACATGTCTTCCTTGCGAATGGTGTCGCGCAGGCAGGCCGCGAGTTCGCGGAGCACGAAGTCGCCGCACAGATGGCCGTGCGTATCGTTGATCGCCTTGAACTTGTCGATGTCGAACATGAGGACCGAGAGCGGTCGCTTGTGGCGCTGGCTGCGGGCCACTTCGCGATCGAGGAACTCGGTTAACGCTCGCTGGTTGTGAATGCGGGTGAGGCCGTCCTGAATCGTCAGGCGATAAATCTCCTCGTGATACTCCGCTTCAATGTTGCCGCCGGTCAAATAGCGATACAGGCAGTTGCCGACGCGGAGGTAATCGCCGTCGTGGAGGATGCTGACATCTTCCAGCTGCTTGTCGTTGACGAAGGTGCCGTTGGTGCTGCCGAGGTCGCCGACGTTGTAGCCGTCGAGGGTCGGCTCAATCTTGACGTGCTTGCGGCTGACCGAGTTATCCTGAATGCGGATGTCGCAATCCTCGCCGCGGCCGACCAGTATTTCCTTATCTCCCAACGGGTAACGGCGACCCATGCACGGCCCGGTCGGGTAAATATGGACCAGGCAGGCCTCGCGCGTCGCCGCCGAGAAGAGCCGCTTCGGCGTCGTAATCCAAGTTTCGGTGACTTTTTCTATCTTCTCAACGGCCATAGTTGCCATCCTGCCGACGGCGCGATGAGCGCGGGCGTTGCGGAGACTCTAGTTCACGTTGCGGGGAGAGTAAAGTCATTAGCGTAAAGCTTGCGGCTTGCCGAAGATGTGCTAGGCAGCGAGGCGGCCTTGGGTGCGGATTGTCCAGCGGCAGCCGCGGTAACCAAACCAGCGAATCCCTTCCGCGACCATGTCGAAACCGAGGGCCAGCCGCGAATCGTCGGGCAGTGGCACGGTCGCCTCCAGGATTGCCTCGTCGCCGGGGTCGAGGTCGCCGGGAAGATCAATGCGCTGATGGCTGGCATCGACGATCCGGCCATGGGCATTGAGGGTTTGCACGCCGAGCCGCACCATGCCGACGCCATCCTCCGTTGAAGCGAGCCAGGCACACAGGCCGATGTTTTTCACCTTCACGGCAAGGTCGATTCCAATCTTGGAACGTTCGGCCCGCAGGATTTCCAGCGTGCAGCCATAACCGTCGCCACCGCGGCTATCGGGCAGCACGAGGCCTTCCTTCAGCGGTGGGGTCAGGCGATCGACCGGTTCGGGCAAGCCGCTGGTTGAACCGAAGAGCCGCCGCAACCGACCGCGGAAGCGGGCCAACCGCCCTTCCGGCGCCGCGATGTCGGCCACCGCTTCCAGAAGCCTTCCGTGATCCGCCGCCACTTGCCGGGCCGAACCAAGCACCGCCACCATCGCTGCTTCTTCCGGTGTCAAGAACGAAGCATAACGGAGTGGCCCGCCGTAGTATTCGGCCGGGGCGATTTCGCACTGCTCGCCGTGTCCGTATTGGAGCGGGTCTTCGAGAAACGGCCGCGGGAAGCTGGCCAGTTGGCGGAACTGCCGGGAATAGTTGTCGCCGACGGTGTGCCACTTTCCCTCGGCAAGCCGCCGCAATGTGTACTGCACCACTTTGGTGACGGCCTGCGCCGCTGATCGGCATGCCAAGTGAGCAAGCCAGATGTCGCTGCGAATGGGCGAGCCGACGACGATGCCGCCGATGCGGGCGACGTGGTTGCCGTGAGTCCAGCCGGCGCCAGGTTGCAGGGCGAACGCCCTTGGCAAGGCGGCCTTGGCGGCGTGCGGCCGCGGCGCCCGGTGCACGATCCGCTTGAGCGGGTTCATTTCCGACAGATCGTCCTCGGCCGTGGCCAGGAAGTCGCGCATCCACATGCGGAACGGTTGGCCGCCGGGGAGCAGTCCGCGAAGCACGGCGCGGAACTCCGCCGGACCGCCGTCGATCTGCAGGATCTCATCGGCATCCAGCGGCACGATCCAGTCGGCCTGGTGTGCATCGAGGGCGCGGCCGAGCAAGAGATGCGTGCGATGCGTTTGCAGGAACTCGGGGCGATCGTCGTGGAAGAATTCGAGCGGCAGCCCTTCGCGTTGCAGCTTCTTCAGAATGAAACCGGTGCCGTCGCTGCTCTGATGATCGAAGATGAGATGGCGATCGACGAAAGCCGCGGTGTGGCGAACGAACGCCTCGATGACGTCCGCTTCGTTCTTGACCATGGAAACGGCGACGACCTTCACACGCAGGCTCCCGGGCCTGCGATAATAGGGCGAAGGCGAATAGTCGGTCAACGCCGTTCACACCCGAGGTATGATCCGCGGATCCGAGCGCACCGCGTCGCGGCTAATAACCCGAATGGTCGTCGCGAACCGGTGGCGGAAGTTCTGTCTGTGGCGGCCGGCTGACGAAGGAACTGACTCAAGACGCGGACGTGCGAATCCGCAACCGTTTGGAGAAGCGGAAGCCGCACCTGCTGACGTGCCTGGATCGCCTGGAGGCGGCGGAGCCGACGAACAACCGTGCCGAGCGTGCGTTGCGACCGGCGGTGATCGCGCGGAAGATCTCGTGCGGCAACAAGAATACCGCCGTCGGACCTGGGAGCGACTGACCAGCGGGTAAGCAGCTGGAAAGTGGGTGGGTTTTATCCGCCCAGCAGATCGAGCCGAATTCATCGTTCCTGGAACCGCCAGTCAAGCCGATTCTCGGCCGTAAATGGCCGCTAACACCCCCTCTTTGCGGAAATCCTCGATCTT
>DATNBQ010000266.1:0-6976 GCA_035571955.1 Urbifossiella sp.
ATCATCGCCATCACGCTGGTGATGACCTCCGTGTTCGTGCCGGTGACGTTCATTCCCGGCCCAGTCGGCCAGTTCTACCGGCAGTTCGGCATCACGATGGCCACCTCGATCATTCTGTCCGGCCTGGTGGCCCTGACGCTCACGCCGGTACTCTGCGCCATGATTCTCAAGCCGCACGAACATGCCCCGGCCCACGGCGCGGCGCACGGCCACGTCAAGAAGCGGAAACCGATCTGGGTCATCGCCCTCGTCATGCTCGGCGGATTGATCGTCCTGGGCGTCTTGACTTACCTGGCCTACGAGTTGTGGGGGCCGGTCGGGTTCCTCTTGCTGCTGCTGCCCGTGATTCGCAAGCCCTTCGACCGGGCCGTCGAGTACATCACGAAAGTCTACGCGGGGATCGTGGGGCGGGTCGCAACCCGCCGCCTTTTGACGCTGGGCGTGGTCGGGGGATTCGCCTTCGGGGTCGTGGGCGTCAATACGCAACTTCCCACCGGGTTCATTCCGGGCGAGGATCAGGGGATCATCTACGCCGTGCTGCAGACGCCGCCGGGCAGCACGCTCGAATACACCAACGCCAAATCTCAGGAACTTGAAGAGATCGCCAAGGAGATTCCGGAAGTCACGTCCGTCACTTCGCTGGCCGGTTACGAGGTGCTGACGGAGGGGCGCGGCTCGAACGCGGGAACCTGCCTCATCAACTTGAAGTACTGGACCGCCCGCGACCGAACGGCCCGCGAGATTATCGTGGATCTGGAGGAGCGGACCAAGAAAATGAGCAACCTCAAGCTGGAGTTCTTCGAACCGCCCGCGGTGCCCGGCTTCGGCACGGCCGGCGGCATCTCCATGGTCGTGCTCGATACCACTTACTCCACCGACTACGCGCGGCTTGGCCGGGTGACCGAGGACTTCATCGCGGCCTTGAAGAAGCGCCCGGAAGTCGCCAACTTGTTCACCTTCTACGCCGCCAACTATCCCCAGTTCGACTTGCAGATCGACAACGACAAGGCGATGCAGAAAGGCGTGTCGATCAAGGACGCGATGGACAATCTGAATATCCTGATCGGCAGCACGTGGGAACAAGGGTTCATCCGCTTCAACCAGTTCTTTAAAGTGTTCCTTCAGTCCAAGCCGTCGTTCCGCCGCTATCCGGACGACCTGGACAACCTGTTCGTGAAGAGCGACCGCGGCGAATACGTTCCGTACTCAGCGTTCATGAAACGCGTGAAGAAGCAGGGCTTGAACGAGATCACGCGCTACAACCTGTACACGTCGGCCGCCATTCAGTGCGCTCCGGCCAAGGGCTATAGCACGGGGCAGGCGATCGCGGCCATTCGGGAAGTTGCCGCCACGCTCCCCCACGGCTACGACATCGGCTTCGCCGGTCTCGCCTACGATGAATCGAGAAAGGGAGACGAAGCGATCTACATCTTCCTGATCGTGGTCATCTTCGTTTATCTCGTTCTGGTCGCGCAATACGAGAGCTTCATTCTGCCTCTGGCGGTGATCCTGTCGCTGCCGGTCGGCGTCTTCGGCTCGCTTTTCTGCCTGAAAGCGATGGGGCTGGCCAACGATGTTTACGCCCAGATCGGCATGATCATGCTGGTCGGGTTGCTCGGTAAGAACGCGATCTTGATTGTGGAATTCGCGGTGCAGAGACGCAATGAGGGCGTCTCGCTGCTCGAGGCCGCCGTCGAAGGCGCCCGCCAGCGGTTCCGGCCGATTCAGATGACGTCGTTCGCGTTCATCGCCGGCCTCATTCCGCTGGTCATCGCCACGGGGGCCGGTGCGATTGCCAACCGGACCATCGGCACCACGGCCGCCGGCGGCATGCTCACCGGCACCGTGATCGGCGTCTTCATCATTCCCGGCCTCTACTACCTGTTCGGGAAGATCGCCGACGGACGCTCGATCCTCAACGACGAGACCGATCGGCCTTTGAGCGAGATTCCGGAATCGCCGGGTCACGAGACCCACCACTTGCTAGGCGCCGGCGACGGCCACGCACCGGATGGCGCGGCATCGCACCTCATCCACGACGCGAATGGCAACGGCATGGCCGAGTGGGGCCAACAGGCACGGAGGGGGCAGTTGCTGATCTTCATTCTGCTCGGCCTGACAGTGTTGTTCGACATCGCCGGAGGCTTCGTTCAAATCAAGGCGGGGCTGACGAAGCCCGAACAATTCCTTCCCTGGTGCCTCGGCGCGCTCCTGCATTACTGGTTGTTCTGGAAGGTCTGGGAAGGCGCCGACTGGGCCCGACTGCTGCTCGCCGCTCTCTTCTTCATGGGAGGGATTGCTGCCGGTGCGCTCGGAGTCCATCTCTTAATGAGCCGTTCGGGCGAAGTTGAGAAGATCTTCGGAATCCTGTACGTCTGTGCGGGAGCGTTCAGTGGGACGTGCGGAATCGCAGTCGCCTCGCCGTGGGTGGGGGCATACCAGCGCTATCGCCGCCATGAGATGGCCCAGGAGGAGCTCGACCAGTCTGAGCCCGCCAGCCAGGAGTCGCCGCCGCACAACGAACACGAATAACCGAGCCGCGAGCGTAAGTAAGCGATCATGATGAACCGTCGCTCCCTGACGGTCGCGGCTCCGATGGTCGCGCCTCAGTCCTGTCAGGATTTGCGGAAGCTACCTGTCTGAGAATTAACCTATTCCAGTGATTGCGACGATGCCGCGCCGTAATTCGGGCACTTCACGACGAATAACCCGGATAAACTGACTGGATAGCTTGCACCTTGCCCTCCGGAAATGCCGATAAACGCGAGGGGCAGAGTTCATCCTCAAGGACGAGGCCGATGATTCTCCCGGTGCGGTTTTCGATCTCACGACTCCGGCGAGCGCTCGCGACGGCGGCCGCCTGCACCACCATATTGCTTCTGCCGGCCTGCCAGATTCCGAAGCTCCGGAACCCGCAGCAGACGGCGGTGCTGCCCGCGACCTTCAACGGCGCGGCGGACGCCGCCAGCTCGGCGCAGCTCCACGTCGAGGAGTTCTATCAGGATCCGATACTTTCCCGGCTGGCTTGCCTGGCCGTCACCAACAACCGGGAACTGAAGATACTGGAAGAAGAAGTCCAGATCGCGCGCAACGAAGTGATCTCGCGGTCCGGTGCGTATTTGCCGATGCTCAACTTCGGCTTCAACGCCGGAACGACCAAGTACAGCCAGTTCACGCTCCCCGGCGCATCGCGGGAAGACGACCCTTATCGAAATGGCCGGCTGCTTCCGAACCCCGTACCCGATTTCCTCGGCGCCTTCAACCTGTCGTGGCAAATCGACATCTGGCGGCAGTTGCGGAACGCCCGCGACGCGGCCCGCCAGCGCTACGACGCCGCGGTCCAGCGACGGAACTACTTCATCACCCGCATCGTCGCCGAGGTGGCCGAAGGTTACTACAGCCTGATGGCTCTCGACCAGCAGCTGCAGAACCTCGATACCATCATCGGCTTGCAGGAGCAGAGCTACAAGATGGCCCGCGACCGCTTCGATGCCGGCCGCGGCACCGAACTGGCCGTCCAGCGCTTTGTCGGCGAAGTTCGCAAGAACCAGAGCGAGAAGTTGATCGTCAGACAGGAAATCATCCAGGTGGAAAACCGGATCAACTTCCTACTCAACCGCTATCCGCAGACGGTCGAGCGCTTCTCCGCGAAGTTCCTCGACCTGGAAATCCAGGCTTTGAATCTCGGCGTGCCCGCGCAACTGTTGCAGAATCGCCTGGATGTGCGCGAGGCCGAGCGCGAACTCGAGGCGGCCGGCCTCGACGTGAAGGTCGCCCGCGCCCGCTTCTTTCCGACCGTCAACCTCACCGGCCAGGTCGGCTACGATGCCTTCAACCCGAGTTACTTCTTCTATCCGCAGGCCTTCGTCGCCAACGCCCTGGGGCAACTCGTCGTGCCGTTCATTAACAAGCGGGCGATCCAGGCCGACTATATGACCGCCAACGCCCGGCAACTGCAAACCGTCTACAACTACCAGCGCGTCGTCCTCAATGCTTTCACCGAGGTCGTGAATTGGCTATTCAAGATCGAAAACTACCGCCGCAGCATCGACCTCAAGCGGCAGCAGTTGGCCGCTCTCGAATTGTCGGTCGGCCTGGCCACCAAGCTGTACTTCGCCGGCCGGGTCGAATACATGGACGTGCTGTTCGCCCAGCGCGACTTTCTCGATGCCCGGAGAGTCTTGATTCAGACGAAGCGGGAGCAGCTTACCGCGGTCGTCAAGGCGTATCAGGCACTGGGCGGCGGCTACTTGATGAACTGCCCGCCGCAGGACGCGGTCGCCGGCAACGCAGCAGCGATCGGCGCGGCCGCTGCGATGGGAGCGGCTGGCGAGATGCGGCTCCGCGGCCCGGAATCGCAACCGCTGCTCGTGCCGCGCCGCCAAATCGAGATCGCCCCCGGACCGCGGCCGCTGCCGGAGCCGAAGTTGCCCGAGAAGATCGCCCGCGCCGCGGCGCCCGAACCCGACCCGTGGGTGAAGGCCCGGTAATGCGATAGCGGTGTCGGTCGGTTCGATGTGGAACGTGTTTCCAGGAGTGAGGCGAGATGAACGTTCGCGTGACGACTGGGGTTCTGGTTCTGGCCTGCCTGGCGAGCGCGGGTTGCGGCACGGTCGCCAATCTGGCCCACTGCCGGCCCGAGGAAGGCGGCCGGATCCCCTTCGGCGGCGTCAAGCACGACCTCGCGTGCATTCAGAAGTCGTCCAGCGGCGAGGCCGGCAAGCAGGATACCGCGCGCGACAATTACCCGCGGACGGCCCTGACAATGCTCTGCGCCGTCGACTTGCCCTTCAGCTTCGTGGGCGACGTGATCACGTGGCCGTACACGGCGTCGTTTACGTATGTGAATCAACCGGCGCCGTTCACGCCCATTCAGATTCTGCCGCCGCTATTGCCCGCGGCCGCGCCGGTCGAAGCCCCACCGGTCGAAGCCCCGCCGGAGATGCGGCCGCTGCCCGTGCAACCCCAAAAGCTGCCGTGAGGTTGGGATCTCAAATAGGATCGCCGGACGCTTCGGGGTGGCACCGGCTTCCAGCCCCGCCTCGAAGGTTATCCCTTCTTCGGCGATCGTCACGGCAGCTGCGGTCCAGGCCAACGCTCCGGAGAGAGAGAATCCCTGGCCGGCGATGCCTTGGACCGGCACCGCTGGCGCGGCGCGCATTTCCAATCCGGCCGACACGCCTGCGGCCTCGACCCGGTCTCGCAGGCAGCGCAGAAACTGTTCACCGTCCGGCCCCTTCCCGACCACAACAGACACCTGGCCGCCGAGCGTGCCCCACGGGGCCAGTTGGTTACTCAGTACGGCCATCAGATTCGGGTCCGGCTTCTCGCCATGCTGGAGGATGATCTTGACGCTCGGCATGCGACGATCTCCGTTCCACCACACTCCCGGCGGATAGCCCATCGCCGAATGTGACGATTCCGGATGGACATCGATGCCCCACAACCCTTGCGATGGCGGCATTAGCCGCAAGGCTTCGCATTCCAGCCGCTCGATTCGTGTGCGAAGGGACATCGGTTCTTATGCCTGGACGACGAGGGTGAATACAAGCGGCGAGGTCACCCGCGGTTCATCACGGCGCCAGTCGTTCGGCCTTCTGGCCGGTGAACGTCTCGAAACGCGCGTCGGCAACGGCAAGCGGTGTGGGACCATCGATTGTGTGGCGGACGATCGGAAGGATCAACATGGCGACCGCGTGCGCCCGGCTCGCCTGGTCCGCAAATGGAAAGTCGCCGAGCAGGTCGCCGAGTATCAACTCCTTCGCAACCGCCGTGTCGGAGTCCGTCGGCTGAATGGGAACAGCGGGTATCTCCAGATCGGCCAAATGGCAGTAGATACCCGATTCGCTGTGATACCCTTCGGTTGCGATCAGTTCCCAGTCGGGACTGAAAACCGGATACGGAACTACGCATCGCAATGATGGGATGCTGGGCCAGTTGCCCCGAGCCGGGAAACTGGTCAATAATGCCGTCGGCGGGAAGTCTTCCTCGATCACCTTGCCGTGCTTCGTCCTCACTTCCTTGTGCCAGTTCGCGACCTGGGCGAAGACCGGTCGCAGCGCCGGTCCGTCGAGGTCTCTTGCCCGGGGCGGTCGGTCTGGATCGAAGCGCTGCAAGTCCACGAGGACGCCGCCGTTGCCGACGAAGATGAAGGGCGGCTTGTTCGCGGCCATGAGAGAGGATGCCGCTTCAAATTCTTCCCAACTCGGTTTTGATCCGCGCCTCGATGTCGATTTGAAGCCTGTTGAGCAACCGCCGCACGGATATTTCATCTACAGCCGAGCCCGATTGCTCCTCGAGTTTGTCCGCGAACGATTTCATCGAAGTGGCCCGGTACTTTTCGGGCACCATTCCCTTCGCAAGATCATCGAGGAAGCTTTGCCATAAGCACTCGAAAACAAAGAAACTCTGCTTGGCTTGGCCGGTCACCACTTCCAGCCCGTTAACACGCACGACTTTCGGCCCGACCTCCACCCTGTTATGGTCGGACCGGTCAAGCCCAAACAAAGAGGGTTTTTGCCCTCTGAGCTCTTCTGTCTTTTCCGCGCGCTATCCCATCCTACCGCTCCTCGGGAGAACGGTGGCCGAACTCGCGACGACGCAAAACGTACGACGGTGACTCAGTCTGTTATCCGCTGGTTGGTTACCGCATTACTCGCTTCCGTCGGGGCCGTCCTCACTCTACGAACGCACGTCGGAGCCGAAGCTCCGGTGCCAAGGGTGGGTTGAGGGTTGGCCTAACCGCGTTGTCGCCGCGAATCCGGCCGCCGTTCTCCCTCGCGAGGTGTGACTCGTTAGGCGACCGCTCCGCCGCAGCCGCCCGCATGATTCGACTACGCCGCCAAATACTGCGGCTGCCGCGCCGCCGCCCAGATAAACCCCGCCAACTCCCGCGCCACGGCCACCACCACTTCCGCCTTGCATTTGCCCCTCGCGATCAGCCGGCGATAACGCTTGTGGAGACGCCGTTGCGCCT
>DATNBQ010000267.1:0-2851 GCA_035571955.1 Urbifossiella sp.
GGCTCCCAGCCGCGGACCTCGGCGAACCGGCGAATCGCGTCCTTCAGCGCTGCCACCGGAGTGGTCGCGTCGGGCATCGCGGGTTCCCAATTGTTTGGCGATTCGAGCGGCGGCCGTGCAGTTTCCCCCTGCGGCCACCGCCCCGATCAGCGGCGGACCATAGCATGGTTGAACTGCATGTCAATCGAAGATCGCGCGAAAATCGAGAGCGGATGTGACAGGACTTTCACTGGCCGAGCGAGCGAACCCGGGGGCCCGGCGGCAGCAGTTCAAAGCGATACATGCGATCGAGCAACGTCGACCCCATTGCGGATTCCCCGGGAATCATGGCGTTGGATCGCTCCGGCGGTTCGCTTACCGGCGGCAAGATCAAGCCGAATGCCGCGACGTTGGCGTAGACGACGGGCGACGGCGCCGGAGCGATGGGAAGGACGGGCGGCTTCGCCAGCGGCGGTTCCGGCGTCGGCGTCAACAGCAGCGGCACGAGCGGTGCGACGGCTTTGACCTTGGCGGGCGGCGTCAGCATGCGCAGCATCGCAAGCGGACCCAATAGCGGCCGGCGCGGCGCGAAAACGGCCCTGGCCAGGGCCCGCGCCATGCTCGGCGGTTGGGCCGCGATCGGCGGCAGGCTCGGCCCCGGCGCGGGCAAGGGCCGCACCGGTCGCGCCGGCATCGGTTGGGGAATCGCAGGCGACACGGCAGTCACCGGCAGCACCGACGGCTGTAGCGAGGCTGGCCGCGCGATCGGCGGTTCCTTCGATTGCCCCGCGATCCCATCCGCACCGCGCAGACTTCGATACCCCGCCAAGTGGTATTCCCACAGTGCTTGCTGGGCGCTTGCGCGAACCGCCGTGGATGCATCCTGTTCCGCGGTTGCTTCCAGGGCCATTCCGGCCAGCGGAAAGACGTGATGGTAGTGGCCGATGGCGGCGGCCGCGTCGCCGCGCACTGTTGCACTGCCATCTTTTTGCAAGGAAGCAATCAACGCTGAGATGACATCCGGATGGGCGCGGGGATCGGCATCGTGCAAGTCGGCGATGGCCGCCCGCCGCTTCGATTCATCCGGGTCCGAGCGGAGCGTTTCGATCAGCCGTTTGATCTGCGCCTCGGATTTGCCCTTCTTGCCGAAGACGCCGAGCCCAGCCGCGCCGGCGAAGGAAGCTGTCAGGCCAAGGAGCATCAAGGGAAGAATCAATCGCGCGCCGATCACGGTGGTCGCTCCGAAGCGGGGTGTCTCCTTAATAATCGGGCGGGCCGTCGGTATTCGGACCGGGATTCGCTTCCACTTCGGCAGCCAGTTGCCCGCTGGGATGGCGCAAGTTCCGGGATGCACGGAACCGCTCGGACGGGCAAGAAGCACAGGCCGCGCGTCCTCGTTACAATCGCTACGCCGCATTCCGATGCAACCGACTTTGTCGATTGTCGGTTCCCGGCTATATTCACCTCCGGTTGCCCAACCTCAAGGAGACACGCCATGGCCCTGGTACGCACCCTGTGCGGACTCGCCCTCGCCTTCGCCGCCTGCACAGCGACGGCTCAAGACGCCCCGAAAGCGCCGCCGGAACTCGACGTCCTCAAGAAACTGGTCGGCGACTGGGACGCCACGATGAAGTTCGGCGGAATGGAATCCAAGGGGAAAGTGACTTACAAGATGGAAGTCGGTGGCATGTGGCTCGTGAGCAATCTCGAAAGCGACCTGTTCGGCCAGAAGTTCCACGGCAAGGGGCTCGATTCCTACGACACCGGCAAGAAGAAGTACACCTCCGTCTGGATCGATAGCATGTCCGGCAGCCCGATGACCATGGAAGGCACGTTCGACAAGGAGAAGAAGACCATGACGCTGGCCGGCGAAGGGCCCGGAATGGATGGCAAGCCCACGAAGTTCCGCTCAGTGAGCCAGATGCCCGACAACGACACCATTAACTTTTCGATGTACATGGGCGACGGCAAGGAACCGTCATTCACCGTGGTGTACAAGCGCAGGAAGTAATCGCCGCGACCCGATGGGGGAGCGCGAGATCCCGCGCTTCCCTTACAATTCCCCGATGGCTCCCATCGATCTTGATGCCAACGCGACGACGCCGCTGCTTCCCGAGGCGTGGGAGGCAATGCAACCGGCGCTGCGCGAAGCTTACGGCAATCCGTCCTCCGCCCATGCTCTCGGCCGCAAGGCCCGACAACTCCTCGAAGGCGCCCGCGAACGCGTCGCCGAGCTGCTCGGCGCTGCCCCCGATGAAGTGATCTTCACCAGTGGGGCGACTGAAGCGAACAACCTGGCGATCTTCGGCTTCGCCGGAACCGTCGGTGTCCAACTCATCGCTTCCAGTATCGAGCATCCGTGCGTCGTCGAGCCGCTGCGTCAACTCGAAGCCCGCGGCTTCGCCGTGGACTGGCTACCTCCCAATGCCTCTGGAATCGTTCCTGCCGAGGCCGCGATCGCGCGACTTCAATCGGAAACGCGGCTCGTTTCCCTCATGCGGGCGAACCACGAAACCGGCGCGATCCAGCCGGTTCGCGAACTGGCGCAAGCGCTGCCACCGAGCGTGCTGCTGCATACGGACGCAGCCCAGGCGGTTGGGAAGATTCCCGTGAACTTCCATGAATTGGGTGTCGCAGCACTCACGGCGTCGGCCCACAAGTTCCGCGGGCCGAAAGGGATCGGCATCCTCGTGCTGCGTCGCGGCATCATGCTACGGCCTGCCTTCTTCGGCGGTCATCAACAAAGCGGCCGCCGCCCCGGCACCGAGCCCGTAGCGCTCGCGCTCGGCATGGCCGCTGCCTTGGAATACGCTGTTCGCAATCTCAAGAGCTACCGCGAGCGCTGGCTGGCACTACGCGCCCGGCTCTGGGA
>DATNBQ010000268.1:0-31083 GCA_035571955.1 Urbifossiella sp.
TAGTGGACGGTGGGCGGATCTATCCCGACCCTGGCCGGAGTTTCTCGACATGGGCGACGCACATCCAACACCGCTTTCCGGGGCCTCGATCCTGGTCCAGTGCCTGCTCGAGCACGGCGTCGAGGTCGTCTTCGCCTACCCCGGCGGCGCCTCCATGCCCATCCACCAGTCGCTCACCAAAGTCGAGGACCGGCTGCGGACCATTCTGCCGCGCCACGAGCAGGGCGGCGGGTTCATGGCCCACGGCTACGCCCGCACCACCGGCAAAGTCGGCGTCTGCATGGCCACCAGCGGCCCCGGCGCCACCAACTTCGTCACTTGCCTCGCCGACGCCAAGATGGATTCGACGCCGATCATCGCCATCACCGGCCAGGTCAGCACGCCGGTGATCGGTACTGATGCGTTCCAGGAGACGCCGATCATCGAAGTTTGCCGCGGCATCACAAAGCACCACTATCTTGTCACTCGAATCGAGGATTTGACGCGGGTTATCAAGGAGGCATTCCACATCGCGACGACGGGTCGGCCCGGCCCGGTCATCATCGATATTCCCAAGGACATCCAAATCAAGGAGGCCGTGCCGGATTGGAACGCGGCGATGGATTTGCCGGGTTACAAGCCGCCGCGGAAGCCCAAGCGGCCGGAACTGGAGCCGATCGTAGCGGCGATTCGCGCCAGCAAGCGGCCGTTCATCTATGCCGGCGGCGGGGTGACGCATTCCGCGGCCGCCGCCGAACTCCGCGAGTTCGCGGAACTCACCGGCATCCCCGTCGGCCTCACGCTTCACGGCATCGGCAACTTCCCCGCGGATCACTACCTTTGCCTCCACATGCTCGGCATGCACGGCACCGTTTATTCCAATTACGCCGTCAACGACGCCGATCTACTGCTCGCGTTCGGCGTGCGCTTCGACGACCGCGTGACCGGCAAACTCTCCGAGTTCGCCCGCCACGGTAAGATCGTCCACATCGACATCGACCCGTCGGAGATTCACAAAAACAAGTACGCCCACGTGCCGGTGCACGGCGACCTCCGCGATGCCTTGCGGCAACTCAACGCTATGCTTCGCGAGGACTCCAACGCGGACCTGGTCGGCGGCGGCCGCTACACGGACTGGATGCGGCAAATCGACCACTGGCGCGATACCGAACCGCTCAAGTTCGCCGACGTGCCGGAAGCGATCTTGCCCCAATACGCCATCCGCCGACTGCACGAAATCCTCCGCGAGCGCGGCCAACTGGATCGCACCATCGTGACCACCGGCGTCGGCCAACACCAGATGTGGGCCGCTCAATACTTCCGCTTCAATAAGCCGCGGAAATGGGTGACGAGCGGCGGCCTGGGCACAATGGGCTTCGGCTACCCGGCGGCCCTCGGCGCCAAGGTCGCCCACCCGGATCATCTCGTCATTGACATCGACGGCGACGGCAGCTTCCTCATGAACGTCCAGGAACTGGCGACGGCATATGCCTCCGGTATCCACGCCAAGGTGCTGCTACTCAACAATCAGCATCTCGGCATGGTGGTGCAGTGGGAAGATCGCTTCCACGGCGGCAACCGCGCCCATACGTATCTGGGCGCCGGCGCGGACCACGCCCCATACCCAGATTTCGTCACCATCGCCAAGGGCTTCGGCGTGAAGGCCGCCAGCGTGGTGGATAAGGACGACCTCGACGACGCCTTGATCGCGATGATCGAGAGCGACGGGCCCTACCTGTTGAACGTCCACGTGCCGCACCAGGAACACGTGTTGCCGATGATCCCGAGCGGCAAGAGCGTGAAGGAAATCATTAAAGAGTAATCCCCGCACCACTCGTCACAAGGAATCCGCAGGCAGCAGGCGTGCCGCTTGCGGATTCGCCCTCAATCACCCATGTACGATTGCATCATTCGAGGCGGCCGGGTCGTGGATGGCAGCGGCTTGCCCTGGTTCCAGGCCGACGTGGCGATCCTCGGCCGCAACATCGCCGCCATCGGACCGCTGCCGAACGCCGCAGCGAAAGCCGTTCTCGATGCCGCGGGAAAGATCGTTTGCCCGGGGTTCGTCGATGCCCACGTCCACGGCGATCTCGCTTTGCTCGTCGATCCCTATCACGAAGCGGCTGTGCGCCAGGGCGTGACCACGTATGTGCTTGGGCAGGACGGCGTCGCCTTCGCGCCCGGTTCCCCCGCCACGCAACAGTACATGCGCCGCTACACCGCGGGGTTCAACGGCAACTTCCCCACGCCGCGGCGGCAGTGGAGCACCGTTGCGGAGTATCTCGCGCAGTTCGACGGCCGGTGCGCCATCAACGTCTGCACGTTAATTCCAAATGGCAACGTGCGGATGGAAGCGATGGGGCTGGCCTCGCGGCGGACGACGCCGGATGAACTGCGCACGATGCGAAAGCTGGTCCGCGAAGGGATGGAGCAAGGAGCGGTCGGCCTTTCCAGCGGCCTCGATTACGTCCCCAGCATTTACGCCGACGAAGACGAACTGGCGGCGCTGTGCGAAGAGATCGCCCCCTTCGGCGGCATTTATGTCACCCACATGCGCGGCTACAACCTGCAAAAGGCCCCGGCCGCCCTGCAGGAAGTCTTCAACATCGGCCGGCGGGCCGCCTGCGGCGTCCACGTTTCGCACTTCAATTGCGTTGCCGAGCAAACTGTGCCATTGCTCGATGCTGCCCGCGCCTCCGGCATCGATGTCACCTTCGATCTCTACTGCTACCTGTACGGCAGCACCCTCGTGGTGATGCTGACAATCCCCCCGGAATTACTCGAAGGCGGAATCGATGCGACGGTGGAGCGACTCCGCGATCCCGCGATTCGCGCGACACTGGAGGCGGCCTTCGCCAATCCGCGCTTCCCCATTGAAACGATTCGCCTGGCATCGATTCCCCACGATGACTATCGGCATTTGGAAGGCATGGGGCTCGTGGAAGCGGCGGCGGCGGCCGGGAAATCGCTCGTCCACTTCACGTGCGATCTGCTCGTCGCCACGAACCTCGCCGCCGGGTGCGTGATCCGCCACTTCGCCCAGCGCCAGGAAAGCGACATCCCGGCCCTGATGAAGCATCCGCTGATGATGGGCGGCAGCGACGGCATCTACGTCGGCGGCAAGCCGCACCCGCGCGGCACGGGTTGCTTCGCCCGCTATCTCGGCCACCACGTCCGCCGCGGCGACTGGACGCTCGAAGAAGCCGTCATGAAGTGCTCCCACCACACGGCCCGGCGATTCGGGCTGAAGGATCGCGGCCTCATCCGCGAAGGGTTCGCCGCGGACATCGCCGTTTTCGACCCCGCGGCAATCGGCGACCGCTCGACCTACTCGGACGGCAAGGCCCTGGCCGTGGGAATGGAACACGTGCTGGTGAACGGCGAACCGATCCTTGTGAACGGCGAACGCACCAAAGTGCTTCCCGGCCACGGCCTGCGCCGATCCTCTTGAATTGGTAGCGGCTGGACAAGTAATCTAGCCAATTCAACCAGTTTTAGGGAAAGCCAAGACACGGCTCCATCATCGTGCCGGTCCACCGCGGCCGACGCGGTCATCCCGCACTCCTTCGGTGGCGACACGTCCTCGGCATCCGCAGTCTGGCATCCAATCTCGGAATCAACAGTTTCATGCGGCAGAACGCCGAGACGCGGGAACTCCCGGTCGAGACCAGTGGCATCCTCGCCGATCTTGATACACCCGAGGATTACCGGGAGCACTCCGGTTATCGGAATGGGTATCAGTGTACGCTTGACCAGATCGGTACGCTCGTGCGGTGAAACCTCGATGACGAAGGCAGTGAGAAGAACGTCGTGCGTCCCGTCCGCCACTCGCTGAGGCAAGTGTTATCGCAGCACGAGGACGACTTCCTCGCACTCGGGGAATCTGTCGGTGGCGGCCGAGGGGCGGACTTTCTCGACGGCGAATTCACACCTTTGGAGAACGCGAAGCGATGCCATGTTGCTGGAGGCGGCCACGGCGACCAGTGGACGTTTGGCGACTTCCTTCAGGAGTAGTTGGAGCGACTGGCTGGCGATCCCCATTCCCCAATAGGCCCGATCAATCCAGTAGCCAACGTGATCCTGACCGTCCATCGGGAAGCAGGAAATCGAGCCAGCGAGCAACTCCCCGTACAGAATTGCCCAGGCGGTGATCCCTGGATCGGCAAGCACCTTCTCCCAATGCAAGTGGAATGCCTCGGCGGTGCGCGGATTCGTCACCGCCATTCGGTTCGATTCAAGGTCGAGTTGCATCTCGAACATGCTGTCCAAATCTTCCGGCTGAATCGGACGAAGCCGCACACGCTCGTAGGTGGTCACGGCAGAATCTCCCTCGACCCGACGAGAGGCTCTTTCTGTTTATACGCTTGCCAACGTTCGCTTTTCGCCACTGACGGCAAGCTTTAAGTGCGAATGGTTCACCCCTCGCTTGCGGAGGTATGCCTTCGCCGAGTCCGCCATTGTTATCAGAGCCGCACCCATCATGATGGCGTCCTTGACCACCAGTCGCCCGGCCCCGCTGAGGTAAGGGAAGCCGTGCTGGGCATCACCCAGGGCCGGAACCCAGCACTCCGGAGTCGTGATGAGGAACGACAGCGTGACGAACGACATCACGAAAACCAGGAAACTGCCGACCGCCGCCGCCTGTGGAAGCCACGGGTGTAGACACAGGAGCAACCCGTACAGCACGATCACGCTTCCCAGACCGTAGGCGAACTCGTAAGTATGGTTCGCCTCGTGCCAGGTGCGGTTCGCCGGAACCAGAGCGCCTTCCGGGTTTTTGTGCGCCTTGTAGTTACCGGGATCGGCATAGAAGAAACTCATGGTCGGGCTGTTGGCGACGAACGGAACGATGCCGTCCGCCTCGTACCGGAACGCCTTGAGCCCGCCAATCCAGAGCAGCACAACGATCAGCCCCAGCCGGGTCACGGCCACACCCACCTTGTCCATACGAGACGCCAGTTCGAACAGCTTCAACACGCCCATGTTCTCCTCCGCTTGAAGTCGAGTGTGGCGGGTCAATAGTTCGCCGCCGTCATGATTCAAGTATTGGCGGGGGAAGTTGAAAGCAGAATGGGCGCATGGCCCGAAGGCATGGACAAATTGCTCCCGCCCCGGATTTCCGTTTCGAACTCCCGGAAAAAGGTCGGCGACTGGCCGGTCGCCTTCTTGAACAGGCGGCTGAAGTACAGTTCGTCGGCGAAGCCGAGTTCTCGTGCGACTTCCTTGACCGGCTTCAGCGTGTGGAGCAGTTGCCACTTGGCGTGGATCAGGATGCGGTTGCGGATGAGGTCGGTCGGCGTGGTTCCCAGATGCTCTCGGACGGTCCTACCGAGCGTTTTCGCCGTGACGTGCAGTCGCTCGGCGTAATCGGCGGGCGAATGCAGCGTGCGGTAGTTCTTCTCAATCAAGTCACGCAAGTCGGCCAGCAACGGATGCCGCAAGTCCGCCCCAGGTCCACACACGGCCCTTGGCGACTTGAGCCTCGTGGCGAGGATCAGCAAGACCTTCAAGTGGGCCAGCATGACTTCATTGAAAGCCAAGTCGCGCCCAGCCTGTTCCGTTCGGATGCGGTCGATCAGGCCGACTACTTCTTGCTTCGCCTGTTCCTCCAGCTTAACCACCGGAATCCCGTACGGATCGTTGAAGAGGACGCCGCTGCATCCAACCTCCGCGTGGAAAGTCTCGACACACAGGAAGTTGGCGTGGAATTGAATGACCTCTGCGTGAACGGGATCGTGCGGTTCAAACCGGATGTGCTGGTACGGGACGAAAAACAGAAGGAAGCCGGGGCCGAATTCGAAGTGCGAAGCGTCGGCCCAAAACGTCCCGGAGCCGGAATCGACAAGGTAGACGGAGAAGTAGTTGGTGCGGGCTGGCTCGAACGGCTTGCGGCCCAGATCGAGGCGGTGCGTGCGAATCGCCGGGTCGCCATCTCGTGGATCGAACAAGTCGTCGCTGGGTTTATGCTTGGTCATGTTCTTACCGAATTCACTGTGCTGGGGGATGTGTTGTCAGTTTACCAAGACAGGTAGATCGCCCGGGGACGGTAGAATAAACGAGGAGGTTCGGTCGTGGCAAACCCTCGAAAACGTGTGCCTGAAAACGTCCCCGGCGACTTCTTCGTCGATTCGACTTGCATCGACTGCGACACGTGCCGCCAGATCGCTCCGGCGGTCTTCGGCGAGGCCGCCGAATCGTCCTTCGTCAAAAAGCAGCCTGAGTCCAGCATCGATCGCCGACGAGCGTTGCAAGCGGTGTTGGCCTGCCCCACAGGGTCCATCGGCTGTCTCGGCGACGATGATGTGCGAGCAGTGATGAAAGATTTCCCGCTTGTCGTCGAGGAGCCGGTGTTCTTATGCGGCTACAATTCGCCGAAATCGTACGGGGGCAACAGCTTCTTCATCCAGCACCCTGATGGCAACTGGCTGATCGACTCGCCGAAGTTCGTCGCTCCGCTGGTGCAGCGTTTGGAGACGCTGGGAGGCATTGCCAACATTTTCCTCACGCATCGAGACGACGTGGCCGATGCGGACCGGTACGCCAAGCACTTTCAGAGCCGACGCATCATTCATCGGGATGAATTATCGTCTCAGCCGGGTGCCGAATTGGTTCTCGACGGCGCTGGCCCGTGGGAGTTGGCACATGGCTTCCTCGCCATCCCGACGCCTGGCCACACCAAGGGGCACTGCGTGCTCCTCTTCGAAGACCGCTTCCTCTTTACCGGCGACCACCTGGATTGGGACCGGGACAGAGGGCGGCTTGCGGCCTCCAAGAATTACTGTTGGCACTCGTGGCCGCAGCAGGCCGAGTCGATGAAGCGGTTGGCGGACTATCGTTTCGAGTGGGTTTTACCGGGCCATGGCCAGAATGTGCATTTACTCGTGAGCGAAATGCGAGGGCAAATCCTCAGCCTGGTCGAGACGATGAAGAATGGCACGTGACTGGCAAGATGTCACGCCTCAAAAATCGTCGTGAAGGCAAGCGAATCTACGAATGCGATTTCCCGGTTTGGCCCCAATTCGCCTGGTTGAATTGCTCCGACTTACCCTTCGGGATCGTCAGGGTGTTCCATTCCTCTCCGGCATGGATTCTGGCAACCTGAACGATTTGGCCGATGTGATAGCAAGTATGGCCCAGCGACCGCTCCAGTGCCAGAGGTACGGAATGCGGCTCTCCTCGGATCAGGACGGTCTTTGCCAGGTCTTCGTGTTTCAGGCTTCTGAGCGCCGTCAGCAAGCAGAGCCATCCCCGCTCCCATGCCTCCAGGAGTTCGGTTCGACTGCCAAAAGAATCCACGAACTCGGCGTCTCGATTCCGCCAAGGCTTTTCACCGTCGGTCGTCAAGAAGGCGGTCCAGCGGGAAGCAAGGTTCCCGGCGACATGCTTCATGATGACAGCGATGGAGTTCGTGTTCTCGTCGAGGGCGACGTGGAGTTTCTCGTCCGGCACTTGTTCGACGGCTCGATCCGCCAGTCGCTTATTGGCTTCGAAGGCATTCACGATGGCAGACAGGAATTCGAGGGCGATGTCCATGCGATGCTCTCACTGGCTACCTAGTGAATGCGAATCATTTACAGGAATTGCTTGAAATCCAGGCGGTGGCCGAGCGGAACCCACGGCAATCGAATTCAGCCCCGTCCCGTTTGATCTTATAGCCCAGCTTCTCCAATTCGGCGACGATGCGCTCCCGCTGGTCGCCCTGAATCTCGATGCCCAGGGAAGCCTGGCTGCGGCGACTACCAGAATTACAAGTCATGCGGCGAGGCAGTCCACCCACTCAGCGAGTTTTCCATGCGCCAGATCGCCGATCCGTTGCCCGCTGGTCCAACTAGCTCCACGGGTTGCGCCTTCGAGGAATAGATTGGCCATCAACTTCCGGCAGATTACCGAGCCTTCTTTTTGCAGCACAACGGCGGTCATACCAACCCCGATGCGTTCGTTGTCGATTCCGGCTTAGGCGAGCAAGAAGACATCGTGATGTGCTTCTTTCCACGAGACGAGGCTCAGGCGTCGCCATAGCGCCGAGCCAACTCATCGCGCACCGACCGGATTTCCGCAAGTAGATCACTCTTCTTCGTCCTCCATCCATTCCAAGAGTTCCGCCGGGGTGCATATCGACGGAGGTTCATATCCCGCCGCGCGATCGTTTCGAGAGCCCTCAATCAGCGCTTACCGCGCTGTCGTGCTGAGGCGTTCGAGGGCCTTGCGGCCGACCGACGGAGGAATGAGGTTGCCGCGCATGGCGTCCTTCAGTCGGGGAATGGCCGGGGCCGCGGCCGGGGCGCCGATGCGGCCGAGCGCTTCCGCCGCCGCGCTCCGCACTTCCATATCGCCGTCGCCGAGCAACTCGATCAACCGCGGCACGGCGTCCTTGGCGCCAGGACCGACTTGGCCGAGCGCCACGGCGGCAGCCAATTTGGCGGCATCGGTGCCGTCGCGGGAAATCTTCACAAGGGCCGGCACATCCGCGGTCTTGGGGCCGACCAGTCGCAACGCCTCGGCCGCCGCGGCGCGGACGCTCGAACTGCGATCGGTCAGCCCGTTGCGGATTACACCGCCGGCCTTGCTGACATCGCCTTCGATGGCAATAAGCGCAACTTTGGCAAGGAACGCGAGGCCGGGCATCTTACCCGAGGCGACGGCCTCCAAGTCCGCCTTGGCCCCCTTGGCCCGCGAGCCGGCAGATGTGAGTGCTCGCGCTGCGGCCGCCATCACATCGGCTCGCGAATCGTTCCGCAGCAACCTTACCAGCGTATTGCGGGCGTCGTCGGGAAGCGGATTGAGTTTGCCGAGGGCCGTGGCCGCGGCGCGGCGAACGTATTGGTCGCGGTCCGCCGCCGCCAATACCAGCGCCGCCGACGTTTCCTTGGAAGCGGGGTCGGCCAGGATCAAGGCCTCGATCACCTTGATGCGCGCCGGCACGGTCAGATTGACGTCGCCGACTTGGGAAGCCAACCCGAGCACGGCGGGCTTGGCCTTCGGCCCCATCGCGATCAGCGTATCGATGAACTGCTCGCGAACGGCTTCGTCCCTTTCGGCGCGGAGTGCCTGGCCGACGGCCTCGGCAGCAGATCCGGCCGCGGGGCCAAGCTTGGCCAGCACTTCTCCGGCTTGAAAGCGAATCAGCGGTTGCTCATCGGAGAGAAGCTTTTGCAACGCCGGCGTTTGCTTGGCGCCCTCGGCCGGTTCCATTGTGCCGATGAAGGCGGTGGCCGCCAGGCGCGCCTGCGGATTCATATCCGCGAGATGCGCGAGTACCGTCGGCGCCAGCTTCGCTCCCGCCTTGCCAATTTTCGAAGTCGCGGCAATCGCGTCGATCACGGGTTGCGCATCGGTCGATGCGAGTGCCGATTCCACAAGCCGCACGGCCGCCTCCAGGTCTTCCTCGCCGACCTGGTAAAGCGCCACCGCGGCTTCGAGCGGAACCTCGGGATCGGTCAGCGAATCTCGGATCGCCTTGGCGGCGTCTTTGGCCACGGGGCCGAGTTCGCCAAGCGTTCGCAATGCCGCCGTGCGAACCAGGAAGTTCTTGTGCTTGAGCAAGTCCGTGGTCGGGGGCACCGCGATTTTCCCCATGCGGCTAAGGGCCGTGAAGTATTCGAACTGCGGATCATCCGGGCGGGCCAATTTCGGATCGAACACCGGTGGGAAGCCCTTGGAAATTGCGACGACAATCCGGTCGGCGGCATCTTTGGTTGCGCCCTTGGTCCCGGCCGTGCCGATGGCCATGGCCGCCGCGACGCGAATGACTTCGTCTTCGTCGTCCAGGGCGCGGGCCAGGATGGAAACGGCGGTGGGCGGCACATCCGGCAACACGCCGATGATCTCGGCCGCGCGGCGCCGCGTCTCCGGCTCCTTGCTGTGCAAGAGCGAGGCGAGGCCGGGAACATCGGAAACGCCGACAGTGCGCAGGGCATCGAAGGCGATGGCCCTCACCTGCGGATCCTTGTCTTCGCCGCACACGCGGAGGAGTTGCCGAGAGACCGATTTGGCCGATGGGCCGATCACTTCGAGGGTGCGGGCGGTGTGCTCGCGGACGGCCGGATCCTTGTCGAAGAGGCCGTCGCGGAGCACCGGCAACCCTTTCTCAACGAGGATAGCCTCACCCTTTGGCCCGGCGTTCAGCAGCACGACTGTGGCGGCTTCGCGAGTGCTGGAAATCTGCGTCGGATGCGTCTTGCCGGCGCCGGCGGTCGTTTTGTCGCGGAGCAGTTCGAGCAAGGCGTCGCGGGTCGCTTCATCCGTCGCGGCCAGTGTCGCAAGATCATCGATGGCTTCGCGCTGCTTGGCGCCGCGCTTGGTCGTGAGGCTCGCCAGCAGCTTGTCGCGTTGCGACGGCTCGGCGGCCTTCGGTGTTGTGGCATCCGTGGACGCGGCCGGCGAATCCTCGACGACTACCGGCGGCGGGGCCGGCTTCTTACCGCACCCCACGACCGATCCGATGAGAACCACGAGAACGAGATGACGCGGCATAGAAGCCCGGGGGAGTGTGAGAGAGAGGCGACACCGCATATTCGGATGCGATCCATGGTATCAGGCGGCCTGTCTCTCCGCGTGGGTTTTCTCGCATCATGGGCTGTCGCGCGCTCCCCGTTGGGGCGCGGCATGATTGGATTTCAATTCTCACGTTTCGCCCCTTTTCAAAGGCCGGTCGTGCCGGTTACAATGGTCGCGCCAGCGAAATCGTACAACGACATCACCATTGCGCCCGCGACGACCATCCCGGGCCGCACGCGACGCATACCCTGCGGAGGAACCGATGCCCTGTCCCTTCCCCGGAATGGACCCGTTCCTGGAGCATCCGAAAATGTGGGCGCCGTTCCAGCATCAGTTGCTGGCGAGCCTTTATCAAATCCTTTTGCCGGGGCTCGTCGATCGCTATCGGGCGCGGGTCGGCAGCCGCACTTATACATCCGAAATGGCTCTCTTTACCTCGATCGTCCGGGAGGACCACGCCGAGGAATTCATCGAGGTCCGCAATCGTTCCGATGGCCGGCTGGTCACATTAATCGAGGTGGTAAGCCCGGCCAACAAGACGACGGCGGAAGGGCGGGCTGCTTACTTGGAGAAGCGCCGCGACACCGCTGCCCAGCGGGCCGGCATCGTCGAAATCGATCTGGTGATGCAGGGGAAGCCGACGCTCTCGTTTTCGCGCGACGGCTTGCCGGAATACGATTACGCCGTAACCGTGACGCGGGCCACGGCTCCGGATCGCTACGAGATCTACACCTCGACGATGCAGAAGCGGTTGCCCAAGTTCAAGGTGCCGCTCGCCCCGGACGACCGCGATGCCCTCATGGACCTGCAAGCCGCCTTCGCCCGCGCCTACGACATCGGCAACTTCGCCACCACCATCGACTATGAGAGCAACCCCCACCCGGACGTGCCGCTCACCGATGTCCACACGCAGTGGATCGAGCAGGCCCTCAAGGTACAGAAGTTGCGTTAAGGTTGCCGCTGGCCTTAACGCCGGTCTCCGAGTAGGCTCTCACCAATCCTCTCGGAGACTTCTCCATGCGAACCTCTCTCGCCTTGGTGCTTGCTTTTGCCGGGGCCTCGAAAGCGGCGGCCGCGGCGCCGAACATCGTCTTTATCTTCTCCGACGATCACGCCTACCAGGCGATCAGCGCTTACAACGACCCGCGCAAGTTGCTCGATACGCCGAACATGGACCGCATCGCGAAAGAAGGCGTTCGCTTCGATCGCTGCCTCGCCCCGAATTCGCTGTGCGGACCGAGCCGAGCCACCGTGCTCACCGGCAAGTACAGCCACGCTAACGGCTTCTTCAACAATACCAATAGCCGCTTCGACGGCTCGCAAACCACCTTCCCCAAACTGCTGCAGAAAGCGGGATACCAAACCGCCGTCATCGGCAAATGGCACCTCATCTCGCAACCCACCGGCTTCGATTTCTGGAACATCCTTCCCGGCCAGGGTATCTACTACAACCCGCCGATGAACAGGATGGGCCAGCGAGTCCAGAACCAGGGCTACGTCACCGACCTCATCACCGATTTCTCGCTGGATTGGCTGAAGAACCGCGACAAGCAGAAGCCGTTCCTCTTGATGTGCCAGCACAAGGCGCCGCATCGCGAATGGTGCCCGCCGATCCGCCACCTCAATCACGACAAGGACCGCAAGTACGCCGAACCGGAGACGCTGTTCGACGACTATTCCGGGAGGAGTGCCGTCGAGAAGCACCAGGACATGACGATCGCCAAGACGATGAACGCGGTCGATTTGAAGTTGAAGCCGCCGGGCAACCTGACCGCCGAACAGCGCCAGGCCTGGGACGCGTACTACGAACCGCGGAACAAGGCCTTCCGCGAGGCGAAACTCGAAGGGAAGGATCTCGTTCGCTGGAAGTATAACCGCTACCTCCACGATTATCTCGGCTGCGTGAAAGCCGTCGACGACAGCGTCGGCCGCATTCTCGATTACCTGGATAAGGAAGGGCTCGCCGACAACACCATCGTGATTTATGCCGCGGATCAGGGCTTTTACCTCGGCGAGCACGGCTGGTTCGACAAGCGGTGGATCTTCGAGGAATCAGTGCGGACGCCGATGCTCGTTCGCTGGCCCGGCGTCGCCAAACCGGGCCTGGTCAACAAGGACCTGGTCAGCCTGCTCGATTTGGCGCCGACGTTCCTCACCGCCGCCGGCGTCCCCGTTCCTTCGGATGTGCAGGGCAAGGACATGACGCCCGTGCTCAAGGGGCAGTCGCCCGCGGACTGGCGGAAGAGCTTCTACTACCACTACTACGAATACCCCGGCCCCCACAACGTGCACCGGCATTACGGCGTCGTGACCGAGCGCTACAAGCTCGTCCACTTTTACGAGAAGGACGCCGACGTGTGGGAGTTATTCGACTTGAAGACCGACCCGCATGAAATGAAGGACGTTTACGCGAACCCGGACTACGCAGCGGTGCGTAAGGAACTGCACGAGGAGTTGGCGAAACTCCGTAAGGACCTGAAGGTGCCGGACCCCGACCCGGCATCGACGCGAATCCAGTCCCCCAAGAAGAAAAAGAAATGACCCCTGTTTAGCCGCGACCGGAAGGGGAGCGCGCTGGCCTCACTTCACGCCGCTCTTGATGCGTGCAGGCAAAAACTCGTCGCCGGGGTTCCAGGTCGGCAAGCGATCAGCATTCGCCGTGGCGCGGGCCACATCCAGAGCGAACCCCGCCAGTACCGGGAACCCCGAGAAATCCCAGTCCGGCCGCATCTCATCTTGCGGCGAATGGTACGCCTTGTCGTTGAAGGTTTTCATGGCGGCGCGGGCAAAGGCCGCCGGTTTGCCGCGCACCTTCATGCCAATGCCGATAGAAAATGCCGGCACCCCGGCGCGAGCCATCGAAAAGTGATCCGATCGGTAGAAGACGCCGAGATGGGCCCGCTGGTCCGGTTCGATTTCGAGGTGGTGCTTCTTGGCAGCGGCCTGAACCAGCGGCCACGCCGTCGTTCGCTCCGATCCAGTCGCGACGATCGATTCCGGCACGCCGAGCGGCAGGATCATGTCGAAGTTCAGGTTGAGGGCCGTCTTGCCGAGCGGAATCGCGGGGTGGGCGGCATAGTATTTTGAGCCGAGCAACCCCTTCTCCTCAGCGGTGACGGCGAGGAAGATGGCGGATCGTTTTGGCTTCGGAGACTGGGCGGCCCAGGCGCGGGCCAGTTCCATGAGCAGGCCGCAACCGGTGGCGTTGTCCGCCGCCCCGTTGTAAATCGAATCGCCGACCACGGCCCGGCCGACGCCCAAATGATCCCAGTGGGCCGTGAAGACGACCGCCTCCGATTTCAACACCGGGTCGCTGCCTTCGACCATGCCGACGACGTTATTGCTGGCGATCTTTTCGATGCGGGCCGGGATGTGCCCCTTCAGATGCACGCCGAGTGAATACGGCTTGAACCCCTTGGTATTGGCGGCTTTCAGGGCTTCGTCGACATTGTGGCCGGAAAGGGCAAGGAGTCGTTCGCCGGCGCGGCGCGACAGCCAGCCGGCGAAGGCGAGCGCCGGTTCGCCCGGTTCGCGCTTCAGTTGGGCGCCGTCCAGCGGCCGCACCACCGAGTACGGATATCCCGCGGTTTCATCCGTGTGAATGATGAAGCAGGCCTTGGCCCCGCGCCGCGCCGCCTCCTCGAACTTGAACGTCCATCGCCCGTAGTAAGTGAGCGCCTTGCCGCCGAAGTATTTTGGATCGTCCGACGGCGGCTCGTTGGTGAACAGGACGACGATCTTGCCTTTCACATCCGTGTCGCGGTAATCGTCCCAATTGAATTCCGGAGCGGTGATGCCGTGGCCGACGAAGATGGCCTCGGCATTGAAATCCTCGAGTTCCGTCTGGGTGCGGCTCGTGCCGGAGAAATCGGCATCGCAGGGAATGTCGAGCGCCTTGCCGCCCCCGATGGCCTGGAGCGTCGATTTTGGGCTGGTGAAGACGCGGAGCAGCGGCACCGGTTGGAAGAAGGTGCCGTCGACGCCGAGCGGCTTGAGCCCGGCTTTTTTGAACTCGCCGGCAATGTATTCGGTGGCCAGTTCCTCGCCGCGCGTGCCGGGGCCGCGCCCTTCCAGCCGGTCGCTGGCCAGATAAGCGACGGCCGCCTTAATCCGTTCAGCGGAGATGGGCTCCGCCGAACGCAGCGGTGATGCGAGGAATGCAACGAAAATGACCGACAACAACCGGCGTGCCATGATAATGTCCCAGGGATTGGAACCGACATTCTATGACGGATGGGTTCTCTGTTTAGCCGGGAGGCGGCGCCGAGCGCTCCACGCCACAATGCTATATGCGTCATCACGGTTTCACGGCCAGCTCCACGATCTGCTTGCCATCAGTCGTTGAGACGATAAACACGCGCAGGCGTTCCGCCGGGTTCAAACTCGTCGAAGGAATAACCGCGACGAACCCGCTGCCGGGAAGCGCCGTCCCGATGGGCCTTTCAATGTCCGGGCGACGGAACCGGAGCACTTGGCAAGGGAGAATTGCCGTCCCTTGCACGATCGCGATCCGCGTGGTCGGCCGGGCTGTCGTCTTGAATCCGCCGAGCGCCCAGCCTTCGATGACGGTGGCGGTGGGATCGCTTGGACGGGCCGTATGCAAATCGAGGAGCCCATATTCCGTGAGAAGCGAATCGGGGATGGCGTTTTCGAGTCGAACGCGATCGACGGCGCCGCCGAGCCCGCCGTGCGGCGCTGGGACTGGCTCGCCCAGCCGTTGCAATATCGCGGCTTCGGCGGCAGACTGCTCGCGCGATTCGTGATCGCGCTGGATTCCATCCGTAAACCCATTCACCGTCATTACGATTGCTATGAGACCGAGCGGCACGGGGCCTAATCGCTGGCCGAGCGTTGGCCCAATGACCGTCCGCAGGGCGTAGCCGATTGCCAGGTAAGCGAGCGGCAACAACGGCACCGTAAAAACGATCATGTTCAGGTGCCGATGCACGCACATGTGGTTGACGGCGAGGATTTGCCAGGAGACGCTGGCGGCGAATCCCAGGACCACCGCCCCGGCCAGCGCGACCGCTTCGCGCGGTATGCGGCGGTGAGCCAGCACCGCAGTGATGGCAAATGCCAGGGCCGCCAGGCAAATCCCCTTGAGCGGCACATCCTTTTGCCAGCGTCCGAAGCCGCCGGCAACGCTTACCGCCCGTTGATCGAAGTATTCCCAGAAGCAACTGGCCGCGAAGGCCAACCGCGACGGTCCCATCGCGCCGCTGCCGCCGGCCAGGGCGGCTTCCGCCTGCGGGTCGCTCGCCGTGCGGGCAATGGCCCGGTTGCGAATCACCGCAATGCCGTCTTGCCCCAGCACTCGTTCCTGCTGCACCACGTGCAGGGCCATCGCCGCGGCGAAGCCGAGCAAGCCGACGCTCACTAATCCGAACGCCCACTTCGCGCGGAGCGTCCACGGCTGCTGCAAGCTGTGTTGGTGAAACCAGGCCGCAGCAACCGGCGCGGCGATCACCGCCGTGATGTACTCGTAACCGCACAGTGCTTTCGCCATTGCGGCTACGCCGACCGCCGCGAACAGCATCGCCTTACGCACCGACGTTTCAGCCTTCGGATAAAAGCACCAGACGAGTGCGAACGGCGCGAGGAGCAGCCACGGCGCCCAGTACAGCGACGGCGCGAACGGCAGGAAGATCGGCGTCGAGGCGGCGAGCACGCAGGCGATATCTCCGGAGGGCGCGCCGAGCCAGTGCTGAGCCGCCGCCAATATCGCGGCCACGACCAGCGCCGTGAGGAGCGCAAACCCGGCCGCCGCCGTTTGGCACAGCGTTGCGCCACGAATACCCGTCGCGTTTTGAATTGCCGCGAGGCCGATTCCCGTTAGCCCAACCTGCGAGGGATAAGGAACAAAGTTGCCTTCGGGCGTCGCCCCGGCCAGCGGATAAGCCGCCGACACTTCTTTCGCACGGGCCAGCCGGCAGACCACCAGATTCGACTCGGAGCCGAGGTAGCCGCAGCGCGGCTCCGTTCGCGACCAGAACATGCCATCCGGGATGCCGAGCAGGTTGTAATTCCAACTGCCGAACAGCAGAAGTGCGTAGGCGAGCAGGCGGACGAGAATCGCAGTGCGAATCATGCTGGGGTATACGCCGCAACGAACGCGAAGGTCAACCCCGCGACACCAATCCCATACAATTGGGTGCAGCAATAATCTCTGGGAGGAGTAGATAATCTCGGGCGATTCTTGGGTGGCACCGGCTTCCAGCCGGTGCGAGAAAGACACACCGGCTGGAAGCCGGTGCGAGTAAAGACACACCGGCTGGAAGCCGGTGCGAGTAAAGACACACCGGCTGGAAGCCGGTGCCACCCAAAAGCACCCCAGCGAATCTTGCTACACCCATACAATTCAGCCAGCGCGTGAAATTGGAACGCTCATCGCTTCGCGCTCTTTCGTGAACTACCCTTTAAGTTGAGGCGGCGCGCGATTCGCCCGTGCCGCTCGGTTCCTCACAGTCGCCGTGGGTCCAACCGTGCCGATCGCCTGCCCTTACTGCAAGCACCGAATCAATTTGAAGGCGGCCAAGCCCGGCCGCTACCGGCCGCGCTGCCCGAAATGCGAACGCCCCTTCGCCCTGGAAATCCCGAAGGATGGCGTCGCCTACCGCGCGGAAGTGCTCGCCGACGACGCCACCTTCGCCAATCGCGAATCGGCCAATGTCGCTCAGAGCCCAGTCGCCGTCGCCGCCGGAGCCAACAAGTCGCACATCTTCGGCTACTCGGAGACCAACCCTGAGCTGCACTGCGCCTCGAACTCCGATGCCGGCGATGCGGATAGCGACCCCGCCGCCGAACGCGAATCTGCGCTGCCGCGATCGGAGTTCAAGGGCTACCGGATCATGCGCGAACTGGGCCGCGGCGGCATGGGGGCCGTCTTCCTCGCCCAGCAACTTTCGCTCAACCGGCCCGTCGCTCTCAAGGTCATGGCCAAGCGGTGGACCAGCGACGCCACCTTCGTGGCCCGGTTCACCCGCGAGGCCTTCGCCGCCGCCCAACTTAGCCATCCCAATATCGTGCACATCCACGATATCGGCGAGGTGGATGGGAGCCGCTTCTTCAGCATGGAGTTCGTGCCGGGGCGTTCGCTCGCAGACCTGATTCGCGTGAACGGCAAGCTCGATCCCGAGACGGCCGTCGGCTACATCCTGCAAGCGGCTCGCGGCCTCAAGCATGCCCACGACCGCGGCATGATCCATCGCGACGTGAAGCCCGATAACATGCTCCTCAATGATCAGGGGCTGGTGAAGGTCGCCGACCTGGGGTTGGTGAAGACACCGGCGCTGTCGCGCGACGCCGACGCGCTCAGCGGTTCGCAAAGCGGACTCCAGTCGCTTCCCGCGGACATGACCGGCGCGCGAATCGCCCTGGGCACGCCGGCGTACATGTCGCCGGAACAGTGCCGCGACGCCGCCGCCGTCGATCACCGCGCCGACATCTACTCCCTCGGCTGCACGCTGTACGTCCTCGTCACCGGCCGCACGCCCTTCCAGGGCACGACCGCCATCGAGTTGATGACTAAACAGGCGTACGAACCGATCGTGCCGCCGGAACGGATCGTCGCCCGCGTGCCGCCGGAACTCTCCGCCGTCATCCAGCGGATGATGGCCAAGAGCCCGGGCGATCGCTACCAGAGCATGGACGAGGTAATTCGCACGCTGGAAGCGTGGCTCGGCATCCGCAGCGGCGGCAGCTATTGCCCGCGCGAAGAAGAAATCACCCGGCTCGAAGGAATCGTCCACGCTTACAATACGGCCCCGAAGGCCGTACTCCGCACCCGCGTGCTCCAGGGCTATCTCGGCGTCGTCTTCTTCACCTCGATCCTGCTGCTCTTCTTCGGCCGGGCCGGCTGGTCGCTCGGCGTCATCAGTCTGCTCGTGCAATCGGCCCTCGCTTACTTCGTCATCGACGGCGTGGCGAACAAGGGGCCGCTGTTCAGCCGCGTCCGGCAATTCCTCTGGGGCCTGAGTTGGTGGGATTGGGGCATCGCGCTGGCTGGCGTCGGCCTGTTCGCCCTCCTGCTCGCCATGTCCGGGTTGTTCTGGATGTGGCTCGGGTTCGGCATCATCGGCGTCGGCCTGGCCGTCGGCGTACACGTCGGCCTCGATTGGCCGATCGCCGTCCAGCGCCGGGAACCGCTCGAGGATTGCGAGAAGCTGCTCCGCCGGCTGCGCGCCCAGGCGCTCGATGAGGAAGACCTGCGCACCTTCGCCGCGAAGTTTTCCGGCCGGCACTGGGAAGGGATGTTCGAGGCGGTGTTCGGCTACGAGGCAAAGTTGGCGGCGCGAGCGGCCCTGGTGCGCGGCGGCTCGGCCGGCCCGCGCGAAAAGCACGCCGCCTGGCGCGAACCGATCCTCAATGCCATCGACCGCATCGAGCGTGCCCGCAAGGAAGCGCGCGAACGGCGAATGCTCGCCGCGGTCGAACGCGCCCGGCTGATTGCCGAAGGGGCCGCACAGGCCGAGGCCGATCGCAAGGCCAAGGAGACCGCCGACGCGATGATCCGCACCGCCGAGGCTTATCGCGTTCATATTGGCGCCTCGACTCCGCAAGCTCCGGCTTCGACCGAAGTTCGCTCGATCATGAGCGGCGCCAGTAAGGCGGACTTCGCCTTCGTAGCTCCGAAAGCCGATCCATTGGGCCGGTTCATTTCCCTGGCGGTCGGCAAGCCGACGCGGGCGATCCTGGCGGCGGCGCTTCTCGCGGCCTGCGCCGTCTGGGCGCAACAGAACGGCCTTCTGCCCGGAAGCGAAGTGCAAGAGCAGGTACAAGCGGCCGTGGAATCGAACGATCTCGGCGAATTGCAAGCGACCGCGGCGCTCGACCAATCCCGCGCCACAAGTCCGCTAGCCATCGACGGGGTGCCGCCGCGCTTGACGCAATGGGTGGATAGCTTCAACGTGGGAATCGCGGGATTAATGTTGCTCGGCTCGCTGGCCTTCCGCGGCAACGCCATGGCGCTGTTGGTGATCGTCGGCGCCGCGATCGCCGCGACCGGCCACCACCTCGGCATCCGCACGGTCGAACCGATCAGCAATTACCACATCGCGCTGCTCCTGGGCTCCGTCATCGCCTTGATCGGCTTCCGCTGCCGCCAGCGGTAATCCGACTCGTGATCATTAGAGAGCGACCGCTCGCTAACGCTCGCGGCTCGGTTGAACGGCCCATCCGAGCCGCGACCGTCAGGGAGCGGAGGTTTCCCGCCCGGCTCGCCAACTACTTCCCGACGCGCCATGGCAGCGGTTTTCCCGCGAGCCCCGCCATCAGGTTCTCGATCGCCATCTCCGCCATGCGAAAGCGAGTTTGCTCCGTCGCGCTGCCGAGGTGCGGGGTGATGATCGCATTGGGCAAAGTGAGGATCGGGTGATCGCGGGGCAGCGGCTCGGGCTCGGTGACGTCGAGGGCTGCCGCATAAAGCCGCCGTTCTCGCAATGCCTCGGTCAGCGCATCCAGATCGACGATGGCCCCGCGGGCCGCGTTCACAAGCGTGGCCGTCGGCTTCATCTTCGCCAGTGCCGCCTTGCCGATCAGTCCGCGCGTCTCGGCGGTCAACGGCACCGTGAGCACGATGTAATCCGCCGCGGCGAGCAGTTCCGCGAATCCGGCATAGCGGACGCCGAGCTCCGCTTCGGCCGTCGGCTTGCGATGGCGGTTGTGGTAAAGGATGGTCATGTCGAAGCCGCGGGCGCGGCGGGCGACCTGTTCGCCGATGCGGCCGAGGCCGATGATGCCGAGTGTGCTGCCGTGCACTTCGCGGCCGAGCATGAACGACGGGTCGTAGCGGAGAAAACCGGGGCCGCGGGCATAGCGGTCGCCTTCGACGAGTCGGCGGCCGGCGGCGAGCACGAGCGCGAAGGCCATGTCCGCCGTGGCGCCGTCGAGGACGCCGGGCGTGTTGCCGACCGGGATGTTGCGGCGCGCGGCCTCCGCGACATCGATGTGATCGACGCCGACGCCGAAGTTCGAGACGACGCGCACGCCGGGCAGTTTGTCGAGAAGCGCGCCGTTCACCGTGGGATGGCCGTAGGTGAGGACCGCTTCGATGCGGTCGGCGCCGGCGGCATCCGCGGCCGCCCACGGCACGAGTTTCACCTTCTGGCCTATCAGGTTCTCGACCACGGGCCCCACGGGAAGATCGGCGAGAACGACGGGAACATCGGCCATGGGGGAATTCCGGAAGGAGTGAACGCGAATGACATTTTAGGGAGGCGAGGGATTCCTCCCCGCAGCCATTCGCCGAGAGTAGAAAGCAATACCTACGAGCCAACCAGCCCCCGCCTCTCCCCGTTGGGGAGAGGCCGCAATCTCGCGCCAGCGAGATTGCGGGTGAGGGGTCTTTATTAAGGAATACAACCCCTCACCCGGTTTGCTCGCTGCGCTCGCAAACCACCCTCTCCCCAACGGGGAGAGGGTAAGAAGGGCGGCTTGTTCCTCTCGTTCCTTGCGCTATGTGGGTTCGCTCGGCTTGGGAGTCGCCATGATGCGCAGGATGCTCCGGATCGGCACGGCCACCTTCTCGGGATGCGTGAACAATTCGTCCTCGGCGTCGTTCAACGCCTTCTCCAGAATGAACAGTTCGAGGAGCATGAGGCGGTCGGCGTCGCTCGCGGGAAGCAATCGCGTCGGCCCCATCGCTTCCAGATAAGCCGTGGTGAACTCGCGAGCGATGCGGTGATACCACGCCTCGGCCCAGGGCGCCAGCGTCGGCAAGTCTTCGTCGCGAATCACGCCTTGAGCACGACCGCGGCGGCTCTCCAGCCCCAACAGCGTCGCCTGCATCGCGTAGTCGAACGACAGGATCATCGACGCCACATCGCGGAGCGGCGACCGCTTGACGCGGCGATCTTCCAGCGTGCGCGGCGGATCGCCCTCGAAATCGGCGACGATGAAATCCTTGCCCGTGTAAAGGAGCCGGCCGAGTTGGTAGTCGCCGTGGGCGCGAAGGCGGGCCCCACCGATCTTGGGATTCAAGATGCCGTGGAAGCGAATGACCATTCCCGCTTCCAGGGCGAGCAGGCGGGTCGCTGCCTCCCGCGCGGATTCCGGCAGCAAACCCTTCATACGGTTCAAGCGGCGGCAGACCTTGCCGACGATGTTCCGCATCTCCTGGTAGATGGAACGCTGGTAAAGCTTGCTGAACGGCTCGGGGGCAAAGGCCGGCAAGTGCGGTTCGACGGCGAGGGCTGTGTGCATCTCGGCGGTGCGGCGGCCCAATAGCCGCGTCGATTCCACGAAGCCGCCGGCGATCGCATGCCACAGTTCCGGAGGATCGGAACAGGGGCCGAGGAGCGCGGCCGGTTCCGGCGGCTTCGGCGGCGTTTCCTTCGAGAGCGCAGCCACCCGCTCGAAATAACGGCTCAATTCGTCGATCGCGTATTGCCACGCCGTTCCTTGATGGGGTACGTAGCGGTGCAGCACGTTGAGGGTCGCCGGCTCGGCCCCTCGGCGGCGATACTCGATCGTGCCGACCACCGGGGCATAAGCCGAATAACCGGGATGCGCGGCGAGGAAGCGGCCGATCTCCACAGACGGGCTGATCCCCTCTTCGACCCGGTGGAACGTCTTGAGAATGTACTCTTCGCCATAAGCGACGGCGTAAATGTTGGGGCCGTTCCGCAGCGGCCAGACAGGGAGCGCATCGAGGGCGTCGACTTCGGGGCCAGTGAGACGTGCTCCGGTCGGGGAGAGCACGAGTTCGCCATCGGGAACGAGGCGGACGCGGCCTGTGAGGATGCCGCGGAGCACGGACCGGCAGCAGGCGGGCACGGCCAGGGCGTCGCAGAGCACGCCCGGCGCGGGGGCGGAGACCCGCACAAACCCCACTTCCCCCACCGGGGCCGCCAGCCCGCCGATCGCTTCCTCCGGCACGAACGCCAGCACCAGCGAGAGCACCTCCGGCACGCCTTCGCGGAACTCCGCGTCGAGCAAGAGGAACCACACTTCGATGTCTTCGGGGCCGACGCGGACGGCGTGCTGCACGGCGACGTTCACGACGGGCGAACCGTTGCGGCTGAACTGCCGCCGCGTCAAGTATTCCGGTAACAGCGGCTCGATTTCGTCGTCGATGAAGATGGGATCGAACCGTTCGGCGAGCGGCCGGTTGCCGGATAGGACCGGCAGCGCGGGGATGGTTTCCTTCACTTCGCCGGTCGCGGTTTCCACAATCACCGGCGCGGGGATCGGCAGCGAGAACCAGAAGAAGCCGTGCGGCCCGAGCGTCAACACGTACGGGGCTTCGCCGATCTTGGGGAAGAGCGTGCGGCCGAACACTTCCTCGGGAACGACCTCGGCGTATTCGTGCAGGTCGAGTTCCGCGAACTGCACGAAGCGAGACAGATTGGCGACGACGAGGATGCGTTCCTCGCCGTACTTGCGGACGAAGGCGAGCACCTTGGAATTGGCGGGGCGAAGAAAATCGAGCGTGCCGCGGCCGAAGGCCTTGAACCGCTTCCGCAATGCGATGAGCCGCTTCATCCACCACAGCAGCGAACTCGAGTTGTTCTGCTGAGCCTCGACGTTGACCGCCTCGTAGTGGTACTCGGGGTCGATGGTGATGGGCAGGTACAGGCGCTGGGGGTTGGCGCGGCTGAAGCCGGCGTTGCGGTCGCCGCTCCACTGCATGGGCGTGCGGACGCCATTGCGATCGCCGAGGTAGAAGTTGTCGCCCATGCCGATCTCGTCGCCGTAATAGATCACCGGCGTGCCGGGAAGCGAGAAAAGCAAGGCATTCATCAGTTCGATGCGGCGGCGGTCGTTGCGCAAGAGCGGAGCGAGCCGCCGGCGGATGCCCAAATTGATGCGCGCCAGGCGGTCTTCCGCGTAAGCGCGGTACATGTAGTCGCGTTCTTCGTCCGTCACCATTTCCAGCGTCAACTCGTCGTGGTTGCGCAGGAACATGCACCACTGGCACGATTCCGGGATCGGCGGCGTCTGCTCCAGGATGTCGATGATGGGAAAGCGATCCTCTTGATGGAGGGCCATGAACAGCCGCGGCATGACCGGGAAGTGGAAGGCCATGTGGCATTCGTCGTTGTTGCCGAAGTACGGCAGCACGTCCTCGGGCCACTGGTTGGCCTCGGCGAGGAACATGCGGCCGGGGTACTTTTCATCCATCCGCTTGCGGAGGGCTTTCAGGAAGCCGTGCGTCTCCGGCAGGTTCTCGCAGTTGGTTCCTTCCCGTTCGAACAGATACGGAATGGCGTCGAGGCGCATGCCGTCCACGCCCAGTTCCATCCAGAAATCGAGGATGGGGAAGATGGCTTCCCAGACGGCCGGGTTGTCGAAATTGAGGTCCGGTTGATGGTGATAGAATCGGTGCCAGTAGTACTGGCGAGCGACCGGGTCCCACGTCCAGTTGGAGGGTTCGAAGTCTTTAAAAATGATCCGGGCATCGGGGTACTTGTCCGGGTTGTCGCTCCAGACGTAGAAATCGCGGGCGGGGCTGCCGGCCGGCGCGAGCCGCGCCCGTTGGAACCAGGCATGCTGATCCGACGTGTGGTTCAGGACCAGTTCGGTGATGACGCGAATGTTGCGGTGATGGGCGGCGTGCAGGAACTCCTGGAAGTCCTCGAGCTTGCCGTAGTGCGAATGGACGCTGGTATAATCGGCGATGTCGTAGCCGTCGTCGCGGAGCGGCGAGGGATAAAATGGGAGAATCCAGATCGCGGTGATGCCGAGGTCTTCGAGGTAGTCGAGCTTTTGGGTGAGGCCGCGGAAGTCGCCGTAGCCGTCGCCATCGCTATCGTGGTAAGCGCGGACGTGGGCCTCGTAGATGATGGCGTCCTTGTACCACAGGGAATCGCTGGAACTCATGGGCCGACCAGTCCTTGGAAGAGGCGAGCAACGAAAGGCGAACCGCGTGCCAATGGGCTTGGTAATGGTTTTACTGACCGGCAAGCAATAATATCAACCGGCATCCTTTCTGACCCTCTCCCCGTTGGGGAGAGGGTGGTTTGCGAGCGTAGCGAGCAAACCGGGTGAGGGGCTGCGTTCGTACAACAAGACCCCTCACCCGCCATCTCGCTAGCGCGAGATGGCGGCCTCTCCCCAACGGGGAGAGGCGTGGGGCTGGTTGGCTCAATGTCATTACCCTTCTCACTACCAATAGCAGGTGCGGGTTTTCCCGGCACGGCATCCCGATTGCACATCGAACTCAACGCGGCTTCTTGAGGTCAGCGATGCTCGGCCCTCTCGTTCCCCGATCGTCCGGCGTTTTGCTGCATCCCACCGCCCTGCCCGGCCACTTCGGGATCGGCGACCTTGGCCCGTCCGCCCACGCCTGGATCGATGCCCTGGCTCGCGCCGGCCAACGCTGGTGGCAAGTGCTTCCCCTCGGGCCGACTGGCTATCGCGATTCGCCCTACCAATCGGCATCCACATTTGCCGGCAACTTGAACCTGATCAGCCCGGAACTGGTCGCCGCTGACAGCCTGGCATGCCTCGGCGATTCCGACGGATGCGTGCTCCCGACGAGCGGTCCCGTCCATTTCTCGGAAGTGATTCCGCGCAAGCGCCGCCTCGTTCGCGAGGCCTGGAAGCGCTTCTCGGCCAGCGACGGTTACGCCAATCTCCGCTCGGCCTTCGATCGCTTTCAATCTGCTGAAGCTGCCTGGCTCGAAGACTATGTGCTGTTCGCGGCCATCAAAGATCACCTGGGCGGCAAGCCGTGGTGGGAATGGCCGCCGCCGCTGGCCGCCCACGACGAGACCGCGCTCAAGACTATTGGCGCCGAGTTGCAAGAAGAGATCGGCGCCCACCGTTTCGGCCAGTTTCTTTTCTTCCGGCAATGGAAGGCGCTCCGCGATCACGCCGCCGCCAAGGGAATTCGCATCATCGGCGACTTGCCAATTTACGTTGCCGAGGATTCGGCTGATGTGTGGGGTTCGCCGCATTTGTTTCAACTCGGGCCCGATCGCCGGCCGACCATCGTGGCCGGCGTGCCGCCCGATTACTTCACCGCCTCGGGGCAACTTTGGGGCAACCCGATTTACAACTGGGACGTGCATCTTCGCAGCGATTTCGCCTGGTGGATCGATCGCGTCCGGGCGGCCTTGAAGTTGTTCGACGTGATTCGCCTGGATCACTTCCGCGGCCTGGAATCGTACTGGGCGGTGCCGGCCGGTTCGGCGACGGCGGCCTGCGGCCAGTGGAAGCCAGGCCCCGGCGCCGCCATACTCCACGCCTTGCAAGAAGCCCTCGGAACGATGCCGATCATCGCCGAGGACCTGGGATTCATCACGCCGCCGGTGGAGCAGCTGCGCGCGCAGTTCGATCTGCCCGGCATGCGTATTCTTCAATTCGCATTTGGCGGGGCCGTGGAATCGCGGTTCTTGCCGCATAACTACGATCGCACCGTCGTCGCTTATACTGGCACGCACGACAACGATACCACGGCGGGTTGGGCAGGGAAGTTGACGGCGGAGGAACGCCGCGCGTTCGCCGATTACGTGCCGCTGGCGAACAACGAACCGGTGGAAGCGCTCATCCGCCTCGCCTGGGGATCGGTCGCCGATTTGGCGATCGCTCCGTTGCAAGATGTGCTCGGCCTCGGCACGGAATCGCGGTTCAACTTCCCAGGCACGCTGGAAGGAAACTGGACATGGCGGATGGCTGGCTCGGTACTGGAGAACCTCGACTGGGCGGACCGCCTTCGTCGCCTGACGGAGGTTTATGGAAGGCATTGAAATGAGTGCCGAAGAAGAAACTAACCACAGAGGCACAGAGACACAGAGAAAAAAACGATTCTTCTGTATTCTCTGTGTTCTCAGTGCCTCTGTGGTTAGTTTCTTCGACGTTGCAGAATAACCACGGTTCTGCGGATTCTTGAACGCCTTGAACTGAAATCAATGTCCCCAATCCGACGATACCCGATTGGCGCTGAACCCGTTCCCGGCGGTGTTCACTTTCGCGTCTGGTCGCCGCGGCCGCGGCGCACCGTGCTGCTTATCGAAAGCGGCAAGGCCGCCGGCCGCCACGAACTCGAGCGCGAACCGAACGGCTACTGCTCCACGTTCGTTCCCCGCGCCGCCGCCGGCGACCTCTATCGCTTCCTTCTCGACGATAACGGCCCCTTCCCGGATCCGGCCTCGCGCTTTCAGCCCGACGGACCGCACGGCCCATCCGAAATCATCGACCCCAGCGCGTTCGCCTGGACCGACGCGAACTGGAAGGGCGTTCACCTGAAGGGCCAGGTGCTCTACGAACTGCATGTCGGCGCCTTCACGCGCGAAGGAACGTGGGAGGCGGCGATTCGCGAGTTGCCCGAACTCGCGCGCATCGGCGTCACCGTGCTGGAAGTGATGCCGCTCGCCGATTTCGCCGGCAACTTCGGCTGGGGATACGATGGCGTCGATCTGTTCGCGCCGACGCGGCTCTATGGCCGCCCGGACGACTTCCGCCGCTTCGTCGATCGTGCCCACGCCCTCAGCCTCGGCGTCATCCTCGACGTCGTTTACAACCACTTCGGCCCGGACGGCAACTATCTTCCTCAGTTTGCTTCGCACTACCTCACCGACCGCCATGCCAACGAATGGGGGATGGCCATCGACTTCGACGGTACCGATTCCGCGCCCGTCCGCGAGTTCTTCAAAGCGAACGCCGGCTACTGGATCGATGAATTCCACCTCGACGGCCTGCGCCTCGATGCGACGCAGGCGATCATCGACGCCACGGAGCCGCACATCCTCTCCGAGATCGGCGCCAGCGTGCGGCAGGCCGCCAAGGGCCGCGCAACCATCGTCGTGGCGGAAAACGAATCGCAAGAAATGCGGCTCATCCGGCCGCGGAACGCCGGCGGTTACGGCCTCGACGGCCTCATGAACGACGACTTCCATCACTCCGCGCTGGTCGCACTGACCGGCCGAAACGAGGCCTATTACTCGGATCACCACGGTTCACCGCAGGAGTTCGTTTCCTCCGCGAAGTACGGCTGCCTGCTCCAGGGGGAGCGCTATGCGTGGCAAGCGGCTCGCCGCGGCAATTTCGGGCTCGATCTGCCGCCCTGGAAGTTCGTCAACTTCCTTCAGAACCACGATCAGGTGGCGAACTCGGCGACTGGCGAGCGATGCCATTCGCTCACGAGCCCCGGCCGCTTTCGCGCCCTGACCGCAGCCTTGCTGCTCACGCCCGGCACGCCGCTCTTGTTCATGGGGCAAGAGTTCGCGGCCACGGCTCCATTCCACTTCTTCGCCGACCACGGAGCGGACCTGGCGAAGTTGGTTCATGCCGGCCGCGTCGATTTCCTCAAGCAATTCAGTAGCCTGGATCACCCGAATCTCGCCGAGCAAGTGCCATCGCCCGCGGACCCGGAGACGTTCGATTGCTGCAAGCTCGACTTCCGCGAACGGGACAAGCATGCCGCCATTTACCGCTTGCACATCGACTTATTGCGTCTGCGGCGCACGGAGGCGGCGTTCCAACCGAGCGACGACCGCCGCGTCGATGGGGCCGTGATTGGCTCGCGTGCCTACTTGTTGCGATACTTTGCCGGCGGGATCGACGATCGCTTGTTGCTGGTGAATCTGGGCCGCGACTTGCACCGCGAATCGTTGCCGGAGCCGCTCCTGGCGCCGCCCGACGGTTATCGCTGGGGATTGCTGTGGTCATCCGAGGATCGCGCATACGGGGGTTCGGGAACGACCGTTTGCGAAGCGCGGGATGGCTGGCGGGCGATGGGCGAATCGGCCGTGGTTTTGCGGCCGGAACCGCGAGAAGCGGCCGACGATAGGCCGTCCGCGGAAACTTTGCAGGAACGCAACCGCCGCGGCCGGTTGCCCCTGCCATAGGGCGCTGGCGAGCCGGTCCAGTTCGAAGAATCAGTGGGCTTACGGCCCCCCGCTCGCCTTTCGACCGAGGATCTCGCGATGCGCGACGAAGTGCTGACCAAGGCGTGGGCGCCGGGGGAACGCCCCGAGATCGCCGGGTTGCTCGAGCGCGAATGGCTCGTGACCAACGGCCTTGGCGGCTACGCATCCGGCACCATTTGCGGCGCCGCCACGCGCCGCTACCACGGCGTCCTCGTAGCGGCCCAACCCGCCCCGCTCGGCCGCGTCATGATGGTCAACCACCTTCGCGAATTCATTCGCCTCCCCGATTATCGCACGCTCCCGTTCGGCGGCGAGGAAAAAGTCAATGGCCAACTTCAAATTCACGGCGCCGAACACTTGGTCGAATTCCGACTCGAAACCGGACTCCCCGTCTGGCGCTACGAAGTGGAAGGGTGCGTTCTCGAAAAGCGCATCTACTTCGCGTATCGCCACAACACGGCCTACGTGCAGTACCGGCTGCTGAAGGCGCCGGGACCGATCCGCGTGAAGCTAAAGCCGTCGGTTCACTTTCGCGGCCACGACGACGCGGTGAGCGAAACCGTGGGTGGCCCGTACACGTTGACCGTCACCGGCGATCGCTACGAGATTTCGAGCGCGGGGCCGTGGTCGGCATTGCGAATGATGGTCGAAGGCGGCGGCAATGCCGGCTTCACCTTCCGCGGCGAACTTTCCGAAGACATCATCTACCGCATCGAGGAGCGCCGCGGCTACCGCTTCGAAGGGGCGCTCTGGTCGCCGGGGCAATTCCGCCTCGACCTGGCGCCGGGACAAGATGCGACGCTCGTGCTTTCCACGGAACCGTGGGAAAGCATTACGGCGATGAGCGCGGCGGCGGCCCTGGACTGCGAACACGCGCGGCGAACCCGGCTCGTGGAGCAATCGGCGCCCGCGGCGCGAACTGGACTGGCCGCCGAATTGGTGCTGGCCGCCGATCAATTCATCTTCGCGCCGCGCGGCCGCGCCGCCGACGCCACCCGCGCCCAGGCACAGGGCGACGAAGCCCGCTCCATCATCGCCGGATACCACTGGTTCACCGACTGGGGCCGCGACACCATGATCTCGCTCGAAGGGCTCACGCTCTGCACCGGCCGCCAGGCCGACGCCGGCTACATCCTCCGCACCTTCGCCCAGCACATGCGCGACGGACTCATCCCCAACCTCTTCCCCGAAAAGGAACAGGAAGGGCTCTACCATACTGCCGATGCCACGCTGTGGTACTTCCACGCCATTCAGCGCTACCTCGCCGCCACCGACGATCGCGCCACGCTCACCATGCTCTTGCCGAAATTGAAGGATTCGATCGATCACCATGTTGCCGGCACCCGCTTCGGCATCGGCGTCGATCCGACGGACGACTTGTTGCATCAAGGGGCGGAAGGTTACCAACTGACGTGGATGGACGCGAAGGTCGGCGACTGGGTGGTGACGCCGCGGCGCGGCAAGGCCGTCGAGATCAATGCGCTCTGGTACAACGCGCTGCGGTTGCTCGCGGAGTGGGTGCGGCAAGCCGAGGGGGACGCCGCCGCCAAGCCGCTCGACGAGCGCGCCGACCGAGTCCGCGATTCCTTCAACCGCCGCTTCTGGTACGAATCGGGCGGCTACCTGTTCGATGTGATCGACGGCCCGGACGGCAAGAACGATTCATCGTTTCGGCCGAATCAGGTATTCGCCATTTCACTCGAGCACCCGGTGCTGGACAAGTCGCGGTGGCCGCGGGTGCTCGACGTGGTGAAGGAGAAACTGCTCACGCCGGTCGGCTTGCGGTCGCTGGCGCCGGGAAGCCCGGATTACAAGCCGCGCTACTTCGGCGACCTCCGCTCCCGCGACGCGGCGTATCACCAGGGAACGGTCTGGGCGTGGCTCATTGGCCCTTATATCGACGCGTGGCTGCAACAGAGTCCGGAGGACCAAGCTGGCGCCGCGAAGTTGCTCGAGGGCTTCCGCCGCCATCTGAGCGAAGCGTGCGTCGGTTCCATCAGCGAAGTTTTCGATGCGGAATCGCCGTACACGCCGCGCGGCTGCATCGCCCAGGCGTGGAGCGTGGCCGAAGTGCTCCGCTGCCTGGTGAAAACCGCCGCGAAGCCGGCCGCGTAATGCGTTCACTCGAAGATTCGGCGACTAAGCAGCGGAAGCCGGATAGTTCCGGATCGCCCGGTAATTCATCCGACCGCGTAAAGTGCCTCGGCTCTTGCTTCAAACGATGAACCGCTATTGTCTCGGTGTAGGGATCGACGATCCACACGACCGCGACGCTGCAGTCAAGGTATTCTTCGATGGCTTCGACGATGTCCTTGTGCTTGTCGTAAGGCGAGAGCACTTCCACGGCGAGGAGCGGCGGGCCGTCCACGAAGCTCGCTTTCTTCTTGGTTGCCGCGGCTTGTTCCGCAGTAGCGAGGGCAACATCGATCCCCACATTTATCCGTCCAGCAGATCGAGCCGAATTCATCGTTCTTGGAACCGCCAGTCAAGCCGATTCTCGGCCGTAAATGGCCGCTCATTGCGGAAATCCTCGATCTTTCGCGGCAATAAAAAATTGGAGGCCGCTTTTTTTGTTTCGAGGCAGTCGCGCATTTGCCGTAAGTGCCATGATGCCTGTGCCTTTCGCGACTTTCTTCGCTTCGCCGCGGCGCGGCCGCGCGGCCATCATTCACCTTCCAATATTGACGCAACTGGCGATCTCGCAGCGACTTCCGACTTGAACCGATCGAGGCCGCTTGCGGCCGAAAGCCGGCCTTTGGGTGGGTCGCTTGCATGACGATGCTCCTTCCGAGAATTG
>DATNBQ010000269.1:0-3922 GCA_035571955.1 Urbifossiella sp.
CGCCGCCTCAAAGAGCTTCAACACGCGGACACCATCAAGTCCGCCAAGAAGATGCTCGAGCGCAAGGACGACGTGGTCTGGGACATTCTCGAAGAGGTGACGAAGAGCCATCCGGTGATGCTCAACCGGGCCCCGACGCTGCACCGCATGGGCATCCAGGCGTTCGAACCCGTCCTCATCGAAGGAAACGCCATCCGCATCCACCCGCTGGTGTGCAAGGGGTTCAACGCGGACTTCGATGGCGACCAGATGGCCGTGCACCTGCCGCTGTCCATCGAAGCCCAGGTGGAAGCCACCGTGCTGATGATGTCCACGAATAACATCTTCAGCCCGGCCAACGGCAACCCGATCATCACGCCGTCGCAGGACATCGTGATGGGCTGCTACTACCTCACGGCCAACCGCGGCGAGGAAGGCGAGGCGATCGAGGCCGGCGACGGCATGGTCTTCCACAGCCCGCAGGAACTGTTCCAGGCCCACGCCGAAGGGCGCCTCGGCATGCACGCCAAGATCCGCGTCCGCCTGCCGATCGAGAAGAAAGTCATCTCGGAAGTGAAGGACGAGAAGGGAACGCCGCGGGCGGAAGAACTGCCGCGCAAGCCGAACGGCCTGGTGCGGACCACCGTCGGCCGCGTCATCTTCAACGACATCCTCCACTCGAAGATGGCCTTTTACGACTTGCCGCTCGGTTCGAAATACCTGAGCCGGATCATCGCCGACTGCTATCAGGTGCTCGGCCGCCGCGAGACCATCGCCCTGCTCGACAAGATGAAAGAGACCGGCTTCCGCGAATCGACGCGGAGCGGCCTTTCCTTCGCCGCCTCCGACCTCCGCACCCCGGAGAACAAGGAAGGCGTGCTCAAGGAAAAGGACAAGGAAGTCGAGAAGGTCCGCAAGCAGTTCGAACGCGGCATCATCACCGAAAGCGAACGCTACAACCGCGTCATCGACCACTGGATGGCGGCCCGCGACGAGATCACCAAGAAGATGATGACCGACTTGCAGAACGATCGCCGCGCCGACCAGATCACCGGCAAGGTGGTGCCTTATTTGAACCCGATTTACTTGATGGCCCACTCCGGGGCCCGCGGCGGCATCGAGCAGATTCGCCAGTTGGCCGGCATGCGCGGGCTCATGGCCAAGCCGTCCGGCGCCATTATCGAGACGCCCATCAAGTCCAACTTCCGCGAAGGGCTGACCGTGCTGGAATACTTCTCCAGCACGCACGGAGCCCGCAAGGGGCTCGCCGACACGGCCTTGAAAACCGCCGACTCCGGCTACCTCACCCGCAAGTTGGCCGACGTGGCCCAGAACGTCGTCATCACCATGGAAGATTGCGGCACCCACCTCGGCATCACCAAGGGGATCATGTACAAGGGGGATGAGATCGATCGGCCGCTGTCGGAAGCGATTCGCGGCCGCGTTAGCCGCAGCACCATCGGCCACCCGACGACCAAGGAGCCGATCGTCGAGGAGAACGAGATGTTCACGCCGGGCAAGGCGAAGGAACTCGAACTGATCGGCCTGGACAAAATCTCGGTTCGCAGCCCGATGACCTGCCAGGCGCCGCTCGGCATCTGCCGCCAGTGCTACGGCATGGACCTGGCCACCGGGGCCCTGGTCGAAGAAGGAATGGCCGTCGGCATCATTGCCGCCCAGTCGATCGGCGAGCCGGGCACGCAATTGACGATGCGGACGTTCCACATCGGCGGCGTCGCCGGCCGCGCCCAGACCGGCGAAAGCGAGCACAAGGCCAAGAAGGGCGGCACCGTCACCTTCGAACGCGTCCAGGTCGTCACCAACGACCAGGGCCACCAGATCGCCCTGGCCCGCACTGGCGAAGTCGTGATTACCCGCGGGCCCGGCGGCCCGGTCACCGAACGCTATGCCGTTCCCAACGGCGCCGAAGTCTTCGTCACCGAAGGCAAGGAAGTGGCCGCCGGAACCTCGCTCGTGAAGTGGGATCCGCACGCCATTCCCGTCGTCTGCAAGGAATCGGGCACGGTTCGCTTCCAGGACATCAAGGAAGGCGAGACGCTCCGCCGCGAACTCGACAAAACCACCGGCGTCGAACGCCTCACCATCATGGAGCATAAGGGCGACCTGCACCCGCGCATCGAGATCGTCGTCGATCGCGGCCAGATCGAACCGTACTTCATCCCGGAACGGGCGAACCTCCAGGTCACGAACGGGCAGAAGGTTTCGGCGGGCACGCTATTGGCCAAGATGCCGCGCGAGGTGTCGCAAACGCAGGACATCACGGGCGGTTTGCCTCGGGTGACGGAACTGTTCGAAGCGCGCCGGCCGCGCAGCCCCGCCGTCATGGCCGAGGTGGCCGGCAAGGTCAACATCGACCCGACCCGCAAGCGCGGCAAGCGCATTATCTGGGTCGAACCCGAGGACGAATCGGGCCGCTCGCTCGGCGAACGCCGCGAACACCAGGTGCCCGCCAGCGCCCACGTTCGCGTCCACCACGGCGAATACGTCAAGGCCGGCGACCCGCTCGTCCTCGGGCCGCTCGTTCCCCACGACATCCTCCGCGTCCAGGACATCGAGGCCGTCCAGGATTACCTCGTCCGCGAAGTCCAGGCCGTGTACCGCTCCCAGCGCGTCGATATCGACGACAAGCACATCGAGATCATCGTCGCGCAGATGCTCCGCAAGGTCCGCGTCGACACTACCGGCGACACCGGCCTTCTGCCCGGCGCCGTCATGGATCGCTTCGCCTTCGACGAGGTGAATCGCCGCATGACGGAGGAATGCGTGAAGGTGATCGATCCGGGCGACACGTCGCTCATCCCGAACCGCGTGGTGAGCCGCGAGGCGTACGATGAGGAACTGGTCGCGCTCCAGGCGACGGGCGGCAAGAAGAAGAAGCCGACCATGGAAATTCCCAAGCCGGCGACCCGCTCCGTGCAACTGCTGGGCATCACCAAGGCCGCCGTGCAGTCCGATAGCTTCATCAGCGCCGCCAGTTTCCAGGAGACCACCAAGGTGCTGACCGAGGCGGCCCTGGCTAGCAAGGTCGATTACCTGGTCGGCCTGAAGGAGAATGTAATCCTCGGCCACTTGATCCCGGCAGGCACCGGGTTCAAGACGCACCAGGAGGCGGAAGTGCGGATCAATCTGCCGGACGGCGAAGTGGGTTACATGAACCCGCAGGCCGCGGAACCCGCCCCGGAAGCCGCCCCCGCGGAGTAAGCCGGAAATGCTTGCAAAACGTCGCGAATGGCCGATACTGGCTGCGTGGCCCGTATCGGAGGTTCGCGATGGTTCGCACGCTGGCTCTGCTGCCGCTGATCTTCCTTTCACCGGTCGCTTCCGCTCCCGGCTCGCCTGACGCTCCGATAGGCACTCCCGCCTCGCCGGTCGCCGTGCCGGCTGGCTTCCACCAGATCAAGCTCAACGGCCACACCTTCACGTTGCCGGTCGGGTTCACCATCGAGCAAGCCGCCGGTCCGCCGCTCGCCGACCGCCCCATCGTCGCTGCCCTCGACGAAAAGGGCCGGCTCTATGTCTGCGATTCCTCCGGCTCCAACGAGAAAGTCACGGAGCAAGTTAAGAAGAAGCCGCACCGCATCGTGCGGCTCGAAGATACCAACGGCGACGGCATCTACGACAAGTCCACGGTTTACGTGGCAAATGTGATGTTCCCGGAAGGGGCGATGTGGGTCAATGGATCGCTGTACGTCGCCGCCCCGCCGCACATCTGGAAGTTCACGGATACCAACGGCGACGGCAAAGCGGACAAGGAAGAAATCTGGTACGACGGCAAGACGCTCACCGGCTGCGCCAACGACCTGCACGGACCCTACCGCGGCCCGGACGGCTGGATTTACTGGTGCAAAGGGGCCTTCGCGAAGCAGGAGCATACGGTCCGCGGCAAGCCGTTCACCACGCGGGCCTCGCACATCTTCCGCGC
>DATNBQ010000270.1:0-29497 GCA_035571955.1 Urbifossiella sp.
CGACTGAGCGATGACGCATACGGTCCGATCGTTGACCACAGCCTTCACATCATCGGGGCTCAAGAACCCGTCCGGCGTGGGAAGTTCGCGAATGCGGCAATCGAGGTTCGCGGCATACGTCGTCAGCGTTTGCCGATATTCGGGATGCACGCTCTGGGCGACGACGACTTCGCCGTTGCGGCCGGTGATGCCGAGCGCCATGAGCATCGCTTCGGCCACTGCCGACCCGCCCTCGTAAAGCGAGGCGTTGGCGACATCGAGACCCGTGAGTTGGCACATCAGCGTTTGGAATTCGAAGACCGCTTGCAGCGTGCCCTGGCTGGCCTCGGCCTGGTAGGGTGTGTACGCGGTGTAGAACTCGCCGCGGCCGGCCACGGCATCCACGACGCTGGGAATAAAGTGATCGTAGGCGCCGCCGCCGAGAAAGCAGACGGCTTCGCCGGCCGGTTGATTTTTCGCCGCCAGGGCCTGCATGTGCGCAGTGAGTTCCATCTCGGCCAGGCCGGACGGAACGTCAAGCGGCCGATCGAGGCGAAGTTCAGCGGGGATCGGCGCGAAGAGGTCGTCGATGGACGCCGCGCCAATCCGGGCGAGCATGGCGTCGCGATCCGCCGGCGTATTTAACAAGTAGGGCATTGGGAATAATCCGGAAGTGAAGATGCGTCAATCTGAGCCGCGACCGTCAGGGAGCGACGAAACGCGTGCCCGCTCCCTAACGGTCGCGGCTCCGAAAGACGCGTTCAACCCTGGCGCACGGGCAGTTTCTGCGCGCTGTTGGCCGTCGCGTCGTATTTGCCCTTGGCGTCTTCATCGCTGACCAGTTCCAGGTAGTCGTTGGCCGCGGGAAGGTCGTACCAAGCCCCGTCGGCGAAATCGACGATGGCCTTGCCGCCGTAGTTGACCGTCACCACGCGGCCGACCTTCCCTTCGAAGCGCTGGTATTGCGGGAACCCCGGCTTCACGCGGACGTACTTGTCCGTCCAGGCGGCCTTCAGTTGCTCGGCTTCATCGAACGATGGAAAACGCATGGGAATTCCCTTAACTCGCGCTCCCCTTCGGGTCGCGGCTAATCATCAACGGCCCCGCGTGGGCGGCTCGAAATCGAGCGATCGGACGAACCGGCACGCATCGGCTGCCCCATACTCGCGATCCATGCCGGGGTCGTGCCAATCGACGGCCAGCGCCCCGTCGTAGCCGATCTCGTTCAGCGCCCGGATCACCGCCGACCAGTCAATGCCGCCGTGGCCCGGCGATCGGAATTGCCAGCCGGCCCGCGGGTCGCCGCTCGGCCAATAGCCCGCCAGCACCCCGGCCCGGCCGTTGAGCGTCAACTGAGCATCCTTGATATGGACATGATAGATGCGGTCCGGGAAACGCCGCAAGAATTCCACCGGATCGACGCCTTGCCAGTGCAAATGGCTGGGGTCGAAGGTGAAGCCAAACTCCTCGCGGCCACCGAGGGCGTCCACAACGATTTCCGCGGAATGGAGGTCGAAGGCCAGTTGGCCGGGATGGACTTCGCAGGCAAAGCGAACGCCGCAGTCGCGGGCGGAGTCGAGGATCGGGTTCCACTGCTTGGCGAATTGCTTGAGGGCGTCGGCGATGATTTCGGGCCGCGGTGCCGGATAACCCGCAACGTAGCTCCAAATCGGCGAGCCGGTGAAGCCGCTGACGACGGTGGCGCCCAACTGCTCGGCGAGACGAAAGGTCGCCGTCATTTCTTCGGCGGCCCGCTGCTGGACGCCGTCGGGCGAACCGTCGCCCCACACGTAATCAGGCACGAGGCTTCGATGGCGTCGATCGATGACATCGCACACGGCCTGGCCGACTTTATGATTCGCGATGACGGGGACATGCAAGTCGTGGCGAGCGAGCAGATCGAGGCGGGCCGGCGCGTAGCCATCATCGCTGAGGCCGTGCTGCACTTCGAGGTGGTCGCCCCAGCAGCAGAGTTCGAAGCCGTGATACCCCCAGGCGGCGGCCTTGGCGGCCAGCGCTTCGAGCGGCACGTCGGCCCACGGGCCGCTGAACAACAACACCGAGCGGGGCATCGTGCACCAAATCCATTACGGGGTGGCTGGTTGGATTTCGAAATAGGAGTGCCGTCGGCACAAGTATACGTCGAAGTGAAACAGAAAATCGACTTGACCTAACAACACGGGAGAGTGATTCGACTTCACCCAGGCAAAAAAGATCGGGATTGGCGGGAAGGGTGGGACGGTTGCCTTGACATTGATCATCTTCGCCGGGGATCTTCCATAGGCGCCGCCCAGCGAGAGTGGGCTCGGAAGATTACTCCACGATACACCGAACCGCAAACCGACGTCGTAAGGAAGTACCGAGAAGGATGCCCCCGAATCGATGATCCCTATCAGATCCAGTGAGACGTTTCCATGAGCGATTTTGAGCGGCAGGAACGGCAGTTGATCGAGGGGGCCGTTTCCTCCTGGACGAGGAAGGAAGGGAAATCGGGCGGCGCCACTCATCCCGGCTCTCCGATGCCAGTGACTTCAAGAATCACCTTCCACCCTTCTGCGTCGGTGGTTATCTGTGACCCCGGATAAATCACTGCTCCCGGCAAGAAGAACTCCGGCGGGATTCCCTCCGGCATCGCATCATCGGCCTCGAGGATGTTCATCAACTGCTGCTTCTCCTCCGGCGGCAGAGCCTGTGCAGCGATAACCAGTTCGTTGAACGACATCGCATCCGCTCCTTTCCGGCCATTATAGCTCGATCATTCCGTCTTTTCACCGTTGGGGTTCGGGGTGTTCGGGAACGGCACAGTCGCCGGCGCGTGCGGCGCATTATCCGCCAGGGGAATCGGCGGCGGCGGCGGCACGGGCGGCGGAGGAGCGACCGGCGGCGAGATCACCGGCAGCGAAGTCATCGCACTCGGCGGCGGCGGCGCAACCGGAGTCGTGCCGGTCGCCAGTTTCGGCGGGGCCAGCGGCGCCTCCGGTTCCTCTTCCTCCAGGTAGACTTCATCCGGCTCGGCCTCGTCGATCTTCTTGCGCAACCGATAATAGATGACGGTCGCGGCGCACCAGAAGAAGCTGTAACTGAAGCCGAGCATCATAAGGAAGATGAGCCCGAGCCAGATCGCCACCATTCGGGCGCCGAGCGTGTTGTAAGCCCAGAAATCGTTGCGATTCTGGGCATCCAACTCCGGCTTGGCCGGGGCGTAGACATCGACGCGGCGGCCGGCGCCGTTCATCTCGGGAATGCGCTGCAACTCATACGGGCTATCCTTGAGCAGCAGCTCCTTCCATCCGAACGATTCCGGTGCATAGATAAACAGGTACTCGGGTTTGCGGCTCTCGAGGTCGAACGCGCCGCCCGGCAGGCCGACCGCCCACTTGCCCACGTACACCATGAGCGATGTGAAGAAGAGCACGAAGAAGGTGACTGCCGCGCCGTAAAAGACCGTCACGATCCAGAGCCAGAGGTACTGCCACGGGGCCTGATACACGTAATTGAGGGAACGGCTGAAGGTATCAAAGGCGTCGGTGCTATCCCCTTCGACGCTGAGCGCGGGGTACATGAGCGGGTAGCCGAGGAGGCCGACGAGTAAGAAGGCCATGGCGGCGCCGCCGAGAATCACGAGCGGCAGGCCGAGCCCGTAAAGGAAGACGTCGCCGAGAAACGGAATGAGCGCGAAGCACCCGAAAATGAACAAGCCGACGACGAATGCGGCGATCATTGCCAACGGCAGCACCGGCGTCAGGAAGAAATTCAGATACCGATTGGCGACGAAGCGAACCGCCTGGCGCAGCGAGATCGGCCCTTTATCCGCCAGTTGCACGGCCGCCAGTCGCGTGATGACGCCGCCGCAGAAGCCCCAGACCGCGAGGCTCCAAAGGATAATCAGGAACAGGTAGAAGCGCGTCCAACCGCTGACGCCCGGCGAAACGATCTTGGCGATCGGCAACAGGAACTTGGCCAGCGGCTCCATGAGCACCGGGGCCACCGTGCTGAAGTAGCCCTTTCCCATGTCCCACCACAATGCGGCGGGAGCATTGAGCAGATCGACGATGAAGAGAAAGGGATTGGGCCCACGATATTCGTCCCAAGGCATGGCGCGGAAGCGGCCGGCCGGCGTGGGGAGCTTGCCTGGGGAATTCGCGGTGGCCGGTTGACCGGCCGAGGAGGGGGCGGCTAGGTCGGCCATCACTTGCCACTCGGCCAGATCGGCGGCATAAAGCAGCGGCCCGCTCTCCGAGTTGCTGTATTTGGAACTCGTGAGTTCCGGCGGCTTGAAGTAGAAGATCGCCGAGAGGAAATACCAGCCGACGGACATGGCCACGATGCCGACCGCGGCGACCAGCAGCTTCTTCGGGTCCATCGCGGTCCAGAACAAGCGGAAGATCGCCATCCACGGAAACGCGGTCCGATAGCTGAACGATGCGGATGCGCGGTCACGCCCATCGGACATGCTGACTCCTCGGTCGGTGTGCGCGCGGGACTCCGGCCGGCGCGGGAACGGGCAAATTATACCCGGACCGTCCCGTGCGGCAACTGAGCGGTTTTTTAGCGGAAAAGGAGCAGTCTCGGCCGGGAATCGCGGAAACTTGAGACAAAATCGCCGCTGAGCTCGTTTTTTCCTTGACGGATTCACCTGAATTCGACAACCTATCCCCGTTCCAGCTCACTCGTCACGACGACGATCCATTCACCACAGCCAGGGAGGGTTGCTCCGATGCTCATCCAGACGGAATCCAAGGCTCAAGGTTGGCGGGCGGTCGCGGTGTTCGACGATCGCGGCGACGCGCTCATCTTCGTCGGCCGCTCCTCGACCCAGGTGCGCCAGGAATACGCCGAGTCGTTCCTCGAATACCTCGACGACGAGGAACGCGAACACGTCACGACGATCCAGTTGCAGCAGTGGAGCGGCGCCCCGGATGCGGGTCGCTGGATTCAGAAGGCGAACCTGAAGTTGCCGGGCGCCGTGAAGGCCCGCGTCGCCGCTGCGGCGTGATGGTTATGGCGAAACCAGGCTTTAAATCTTGGTGGGCACAGGCATTCTTGCCTGTGCAAGTTTCGGCACAGGCAGGAATGCCGGCAAGAATGCCTGTGCCACCAGAAACCTGCGAAGAATGCGTTGCTACTTCCTGCGCAATCGCTCGGCCGTTTCCTTTTGCTGGGCAATCTCCATCCGCAAGTCGTCGAGCATCGCGGCGCGGTCGACTCCCTGATAACGCCGCGGATCGATCGGTTTGCCGATGGCCACGCCGATGGTGCTCGGGCCGGGCGCGAGAATCGGCGGCGACCAGCGCGGCCACTTCATGAACCGGTTCCAGGCCGCGAAGCAACCCGCGATCCCCACCGGCACGATCGGGCACATCACCCGCTTGATCAAGAGCGACACGCCCGGTTTCAACGGCTGCACCTCGCCAGTGTGCGTCCGTTCACCTTCGGGGAACATGAGTACGGCCTGGCCGAGGGAAAGCCGCTCCAGCACGGACTGGATGCCGTCCTTGCCCATGTTGCGATCGATGGGAATGGCATTCAAACTGTGAATCAGTGGGCCAATCACCGGCACGGAAAAGAGCGTGCTGCGGGCGAGGAACGTAAGGTAGCGGTTGGTGCAGGCACCGATCAGCACGGGGTCGAGCATCGACTGGTGGTTGGAGACGAGCAGCACGGGGCCGCGGCGCGGCACGTTGGCCCGGCCGCTGTAGCGATAGCTGAACCCGAAGAAGTAGAACGGGAACGCCACGAGATTGGCGAAATCGTACCAGCGGCGGCCGATCAGGCCCGGGCGGTCGGACATCGGCGGGCCACCTCTTCGATGAGCCGCGCCAACACGGCATCGGCGCTCAAGTGCGTGGTATCGAGAATCACGGCATCAGTCGCGGGGTGCATGGGGGCCAGGTCGCGCGACGCATCGCGGAGGTCGCGTTCGGCCTGCGCGTGCAGCACGTCCTCCAGTGAAACGACTTCCCCCTTGGCAAGCAGCTCGTGGTGCCGCCGTTCCGCCCGCGCCCGCGCGTCCGCCGTCAGGAAGAACTTGCACTCGGCATCCGGGAAGACGAACGTCCCCTGATCGCGCCCTTCGCACACGATATAGCGGCCGGCGGCGATGCGGCGCTGCTCCGCGGCGAGGTAAATCCGCACCGCCGGAATCACCGCCACCCGGCTGGCCCCCTGCGACGCTTCGGGTGTGCGGATCGCCGCCGTTGCGTCTTCGCCGTTCAGGAACACGCGCCGCGATGGCGGCATTTCGATGTGCAAGTCCGGCAAGGCCGCGGCCACGGCGCACGCATCGGCGAGATCGACGCCGCGCCGCGCGAATGCCACCGCCACGGCCCGGTACATCGCCCCCGTGTCGAGGAAATCGAACCCGAATTGTTCGGCGAGATGCCGGGCCGCGGTGCTCTTGCCGGAACCAGCCGGTCCGTCGATCGTGACGATCATGCTGGAAGGGATAGTCCGCCGCGCGGGGAAGGAACAGGGGCAAAGGGAAAGCGGGATTCTCGGAGATATTCCGGAAACTTCTTGCGATGCCAGTCGCGGCGTTTATGATTTCAATCAACTTGCCTGGATCGCCACGGGCAGGGGCGGGTGCGCGGCGCGGCAACGGGTGAGGACTCCTCGGCCGTCGACGGGGGCCCAGCGCCGAGCCGCCACACGAAAACGGTGATCGAGCGAATCGCATGACCAATCTCTACGTCGGCAATTTACCCTGGTCGACAACCAACGAAGACCTCCAGACCATGTTCCAGCCGTTTGGAACGGTGGCCAGGGCCCAGATTGTCACCGATCGGGAAACGGGCCGTTCCCGCGGTTTCGGGTTCGTGGAGATGGCGAACCAGACAGAGGCGGAAGCCGCGATCGCGGCGCTGAACAACCAGGACATGAACGGCCGGCCTCTGACGGTGAACATCGCCAAGCCGCGCGAAAGCGGCGGCGGCGGTAGTCGTCGCGGCGGCGGCGGGCGCTACTAAAGATTAGCCGCGAGGCGGAGCTGTGCGCTCCGCACAACCCGCGAGATTTGGCTGACCCTTCGGCAAAAACGAATACAATGCCGTTCGAGGCCCGGCGCATGCCGCGCCGCGTTCTTTCCTGCCGAGGCGTCATGGCCAAGGAAGAAGCGATCGAAGTCGAAGGCCGGGTCAAGGAAGCCCTGGCCAACACGCAATTCCGCGTCGAACTCGATATCGGCGGCGAAGTGATCGCTCACGTCTCGGGGAAGATGCGCAAGAACTTCATCCGCATCATCCCGGGCGACCGCGTGAAGGTCGAGATTTCGCCGTACGATTTGACGCGCGGCCGCATCACCTATCGCGGTCGCGGCGTTTAGCCTGTTCCACCCGTCTCACGATGGTATCCAGCGAATCGTGCGTCAACTTGCCGGATTCCGGCGGCTCGTCGTATTCCTCCTCGTTCCAAGAGCCGTCCTCCAGCGCCTGCAAATCGATCGGCCGACCCAAGTCGGGATGCACTACCGCATACTTCCACGATTGCCCCGAGCGAAGCATTGCCCAGCGAAAGCCGTGCTTGGCGACGAGTTCCTTGCCGAGAGCGATCGGTGAAGCCTCGACAAGGATTTGGCCGCAGTCATCCGAGTCGCCACACCCCTCGTAGTAAGCGAACCCCACGAGTTTCCACTCGTCGCCCTCATAGCCTTGCCATTCGTGGAAGTGCTCGCGGAGCTTCCTGAGCACCTCCTCGATGGCCGCTTGCTCGGCCGGGGTCAAGCCGCGCGTCACTTCTTCTTCTGCTCCAGCAGCCATGGGAACAGTTCCTTCTCGGCGTAAGCCTTGTCCCAGCTGTTGTGGCCGACGCCGGGGTATTCGGTGTACTTGGGGCTGCCGCCGGCCTTCTTGATCGCCTCCATCATGTTGCGCGAACCGGAGACGTTGACGGCCGAGTCGGCGTCGCCGTGGAAGCACCAACACGGAATGTCCTTGAGCTTGGCGGCGGTCTTCACGTCGCCGCGGCCGCAGATGGGAACGATGGCTGCCCAGCGGTCCGGGTGCGCCGCCGCGATGCTGAACGTGCCCATGCCGCCCATACTCAGCCCCGTCAGACTAACGCGCTTCGGGTCGGTCTTGTAGCTCTTGAGCGTTTCATCGAGCATCGCCAGGGCCCGCTTGGCATTGGCGGTGTTGGCGCCCCAGCCGAATCCTTCCGCTCGTGGAATCACCACGATAAACGGGAATGTCTTGGCTTGTTTCTTGATCGCCGGCCCGATGCCGACCTCGACGGGCATCTTCCCGCCCTTGCCCTTGCCGCTCTTGGTCTCGCCGGCGCCGTGCAAGAACAGGATCACGGGGAATTCCTTCTTCCCGTCGTAACTGGCGGGAATGAAGACGACGTATGGCGATTCCGAGCCGTCGGCATTCTTAAAGGTCTTCGTCTGGAATCCGGTTTTCACGGTGTCCTCGGCGATGGCGGGTGCGGAGGAGAAGAGCGCGATGGCGAACGACGCGGCCGCGACGCCGCGACAAGCGGTACGCATGGGGAAACTCCAGTGGTGTCAGGACGGGCCAAGGAAAAGCGTATCAGAGCCGCCGGGCCGCTGCCATAGTCAATTCTCGCATCGCAATCGCTCTAATGGATCACAGAGTGCCAAGGATGCCACATTGCCAACACACCGATTTGGCATCCTGTGGCTACTCAGCTGGACAATTTAGGCAGCTTCGGCGCAGCTTCCCCCTCTCACTGGACGGAGAGATTCTCAAGCAACACGGCGTCGCTGCGGTACCAGAGCAAGAAACAAGCCGTGAAGCCGAGAAGGAACATCAACCAGGTTATCGCGAAGACGAGCATGAACTGAATCGAACGGTGGGCCCCGAACGAAAGGCATGATTCTTACGGGTTTAAAGGGTCGTAATGGACGGCGACCGACCTGGCATTCTGCAATTTGTCCCGGATCTCCTCATGGACTCTCCGATTGTTGCTTCCCGCATAACCGAACGCCAACCGTGCACCTTCGTAAGAAACGCCATCGACCAGGTAAGCGTACTGGACGTGGACGGAATAAGTAGCACCTTCGTTGTTGCGATCTTCACGGACCTCGATGCTTTGGATAGTCCCCGAGGCCGTTGGCCACGACGCCGCCCGGGCGGAGCGCCTTGCATCCCACAAGCCTTGCCCAAGCAAGCCGATGCCTATCAAGTAAAAGGGGATGCTGAAGATCGCGAAGCAACCGATTCCCATGGCTCGACCTCGCGTCATGGCTTTTCGCCCTGAATGGGCACCTCGGGTCGCCAGCGGGTTTCGCGCGGCGGGGCGGCCGAGCGCGACGGGATCGCCGGCGGCCACTCGGGCCTGTAGGCCGGTATCCCTGGCGGCACGGGAGTCGGCGCGAACGGCGATTCCTTCAACCCCGTGCTCGGCCGCAACGCGCCGCCCACGCCGATCAACTCCGGCCGCCGCGCCACCTTGTCCGCGAACACCTCGAGGTCCTTCGCGATCTTGTCGGCCCGCGTCAGCACCTTGGCCAGGGCGATCGACGCCGCGTCGAGATTATTGTAAACGCCCGGCTCGGTCAGCAACTTCTGCACCGTACCATTCTCGCGGGCGAATACCCGCACCACCTCACGCACTTCGGTAAGGACCTTGTTCAACTGCCCCGCGGATTCGGCCACGTCGCGGACCAGCATCTCGGAGCGGCCGGCAATTGGCCGCGTGATCGCGCGGATGTCCGCCAGCACGTCGGCGGTCAAGACCGTCCGCTTGTCGAAGTTCTTGATCGTCCGTTCCGCCTCGTCGAGCAGGTTCTGGAACCCAGCGGAAAGCTTCAGCACATTCGCCCCGACCCCGTTGAGATTTTTGATGAGTTCGTTGATTTCGCGGCGATTCTCCGGCGAAAGCAGCTCGTTCACGCTATCGAAAGTGGTCGCGGCGCGGTCGAGGGTCGCCTTCGCAGACTTGGCCGCCCCGGTCACTTCCGGTTCCATTCGCCGCACCGCCCCGCGAATGTCCTCGACGGTCGGCCGCACGAGCGCCAGCAGCGTCCGCATATCGCGGATCAGGCTCTGCAAATTGTTCTCGCCCTCCGGCACATCCTGCAAGGCGACGAATCCGTTGGCGAGCGGCCTGATGTCGCCGCCGATAAAGTGCTGGAGTTTGTCGTTGGTCTTCTTGAGTTCCGGAATGAACTTGCGGACGTCGCTGGCGAGCAGTTCGAATTCGTGGAGCGTGCGTTCCAGTTGCGGCGCGATTTTCTCCAGCCGCTCGAACGACGACACCATCCGGTCGAGCGATTGCTGGGCGCTAACCAGGATGCTTGAGGCGGGGGTGAGCAAGCTGCGCGGGGTAATTGGCGGCACGCCGACGATTTCGGTGCCCGGCGGGATAACGTCGCCGTGCGGCACTGGCGCCGCCGTTCCCGCTTCGAGCTTCGGCAAAAAGTCGATGGCCGTGTCGCCGCTGAGCAGGCCGCGCGTGATGATCGCTTCTTCATTGGTGCGGAGCGGGTATTTCGGGTCGATGGCGATTTGCACGCGGACCTGGCCGCTGGCGGGGTCGAGGTCGACGCTGGTAACCTGGCCGATGCGGACGCCGGATTTGCGAATGGGGGTGCCGGCGGCGATGCCGGGCGCTTCCGGATAGACGATGGTATAGCGGGCCTTGTTGGCGAACAGGCTCGGCGCACTGCCGAACAGCACCACGAGCGCCCCGAGCGTGACCAGCGTGGCGCCGACGAACAACCCGAGCCGCTGTTTCATGCGTCGTTCGGCCATGATGAACCCCTCGAGTTTAGCCGCGAGGCGAAAGCCGAGCGCTCCGCTCCGCAGACTCCGCGTCGCGGCTAATCATTCGATCGATCGTGCGCTTCGCCCGCGACGAATTCCCGGACGCGGGAGTCGTCCGATGTCGCCAAACCATCCGTGGGCCCGTCGTAGATGATTTGCGGCTCGTCCGGTCCGAGGCGCGATAACGGATAGAGCATCACCACGCGGTCCGCTACTTTGCGCACCGTTCGCATCTCGTGCGTGACAATGACACTGGTGACCGGCCGGCTGCTCCGCGTGTGCAGGATCAATTCGTTGATCACGTCCGTCATGATCGGGTCGAGGCCGGTGGTCGGTTCGTCGTAGAGGATGACTTCGGGGTCGAGGGCCAAGGCGCGGGCGAGGCCGACGCGCTTGCGCATGCCGCCGGAAAGTTCCATGGGCATTTTTGTCGCCGCGGCCTCCGGCAATCCCACTTCTTCGATCCGCTCCCGGACGCGCTTGTCGATTTCCGCCGCCGGCATGCCGCCCTTCGCGCGCGGCCCAAATGCCACGTTGTCGAACACGGTCAGACTGTCGAATAACGCCGCCTGCTGGAACAGGAAGCCGACTCGCAGCCGCAGTTTCGCCAGTTGCTTCTCGGTCAGCGAATTCAGGGGTGCGCCTTCGAATTTCACCTCGCCTAGGGTCGGTTTGAGCAATCCGACGATCAGTTTGAGAAGGACGGTCTTGCCGCAGCCGCTCTCGCCGATGACCGCGACGGTCTGGCGGCGGTCGATGGCCAGGTCGATCCCGCGCAGCACCGCTTGCGGCCCAAATTGGACCGACACGCCGTTCAATTGGAAAATCGCGTCATCCGTCATCGGGAAACCAGTTTAGCCGCGAGGCGGAGCCGAGCGCGCCATCAAACGACCTTGGTGGGCGCGCCGGCAAACAGCACGTCGTGAAGCGTGTTCGAGAACATGGCGAGCACGAAATCGATCACGATAATGGCGACGAACGATATCACGAACGCCTCGGTGGCGGCTCGCCCCACGCCGGCCGCCCCCGGCTTGCTGTTGAAGCCCCGGTGGCACGCGATAATGGAAATCACCCCGCCGAATACGAATGCCTTCACGAGCCCGACGCCGACATCCCACAACCCGACGAAGCTGCGCGAATGCTGCCAGTAGTGGTGGGCGTCGATGCCATAGACGTGCAGGCAAATGAGCGTGCTGCCGACCAGGCCAGTGAGGTCCGCGAACACCGTGAGCAGTGGAATCATCAGCAGGCAGGCGAGGAAGCGCGGCGCGACCAAGTATTTCACGGGGTCGACGCCGAGGCAGGCGAGTGCGTCGATTTGCTCGGTGACGCGCATGGTGGCGAGTTCGGCGGCCATCGCCGAGCCGACGCGGCCGGCCAGCATCACCGCCGCAAGCACGGGGCCCAGCTCGCGCACCACCGACATGTGAATGAACGCGCCGAGCGAGGTTTCCAGCCCGACATTGCGAAACTGGCTATACGCCTGGACGGCGAGTACCATGCCGATGAACATGCCGGTGATGGCGACGACGGGCAAGCTGCCGACGCCGACTTCGGAGCAAACCCGCAGCAACTCGCGGCCGCTGAAGGCTCGGCCGATTGCACCCCGAGCGGCCCGCAAGGCGAACAGCGAACCGTCGCCGAGGCCGAACGACATCGTCGCGAGCGGCCCGCGGATGGGCAGACCCTCGTCGCCGGCTTGCACGGGTTGGCTGGCCGTGGCCATATGAAGAATTCTATCGGCACCGGTGACGCGGGTGGATGCGGCCAAAGCGAGCCGTTTTTGAAAAAAAGCCCGAATTCGGCTCAAGAAATAATACCCGCCGACCGACGAGACGCTCTCACCAGGCCGCTCGGTAGAGCGCTAGAATCTCCGCGTGGCCGACCGGCCGGGGATTGAACTGGGCCGTCCACTGCTCGTTGGCTTCCTCGGCCAACAGCGGCAAAATGGTCTCCGAGACACCGCATTCCTTTAAAGTTCTTGGTAACCCGGCATGAGCCAACATCGCTTCTATCCGCTCGGCCAGCGATCGACCGGCATCATCGCGGCCGAAGAGTTGCGCGTAGAGTTTCGCCGCGGCGGCGTCGACCCCGTTGAAGCGAATGACGTGCGGGAGCATGACGCCGATGGCCACGCCGTGCGTGATGCCGTAGTGAGCCGTCAGCGGGTTGGCGCAGCTGTGGCAGACGCCGAGCATGGCGCTTTCGATGGCCATGCCGGCGAAGTGGGCGCCGAGCAACATCGCCGCCCGCGCCGACAGGTCGCTCGGCTGGGCCAGCACGCGTTCGAAGCTCGGTTCCAGATACCGGAATGCGGTGAGAGAGCACATCTCGGAGAAGGCATTCCGCTTGGCACAGGCAAATGACTCGATGGCGTGGGCGATGGCGTCGATGCCTGTCATTGCGGTGACGGATCGCGGCTGCGACACCGTGACTTCGGGATCGAGAAGGGCGACCCGGAAGGCGGCCTTCTTGTCGCCGCACGCCATTTTGAGATGCGTTTTTTCGTCCGTGATGAGGGCGTAGCACTGGGCTTCGCTGCCGGTGCCTGAGGTCGTCGGCACGCCGACGGAGGGGAGCATCGGCCTGGCGGCCTTGCCGAAGCCGCGATAGTCGGCCATCCGGCCGCCGTTGGTCAGCAGGAAGTTGATGCCCTTGGCGCAGTCCATGCTGCTGCCGCCGCCGACCGCGGCGATGGAATCGATGCCGTGCGACCGGGCGAAGACGACACCGGCCTCGACTTCGCGCTCGGTGGGGTTCTCCTTGACGCCGTCGAATGTGAAGACCTCGAGGCCGGCGGCGCGAACGGCAGCTTCGGCCCGCTGCGGATGGCCGGCGTGTTCGAGCCCCGGATCGGTGACGAGCAGGACGCGACGGCCGCCCAGTTCGCGCATGATTTCACCGAGCCGGCCGATCGCGCCGGCCTCGAAGATCACGCGGCCGAGCGGCTCGAAATCGAACGCCGGTAGTGTCGCGGTTCCCGTCATAAATTCCATCAACGTTGTTTAGCCGCGAGTCGGAGTCCGCGGAGACGAGCGTGCCCCACGCGCTCGTCTCCGCGAACTTCGACTCGCGGCTAAACCGTGGTCACCCGTTCACCGGACCTTCGAACTGAAACGCCCGCGCCCGGAACAGGAAGTCGACGATGCTTCCCTCGTGCGGCTGCAGCCAGTTCAACTTGATCGTCGGCATCGGCCCGAGGTTCAAGCGATCGATGTGCGTCGCATCGATCAGGGCGCGCTGAAATTTCGCGTCCTCCGTGATCGCCGAGCAGACCAGCGTTTGCCCGATCTTCTCCAGCATCTTGTCTTGCGGGCATTTGACGACCGTGGCGAAGGGGAACATGTATTCCTTCTTGGCCATCGCGGTGTCCGGGTTGTCGCTGTGCATGATGGTCGGCCGCATGTAGACACAGCGTTCGCGCTGGTCCATGCGGTTGCCGTACTTCGCCGTCATGTCGGAAACGCCCGCTTCCTTCAAGGCGTTCTCGATGTCGGCGTTCACGCCTTCGGCCTGGCCGGCCACGGTGAACGGCGCCAGGGCGGACTTGGGATCCTCGGGCGGCAGCGGCGTAATCGGACCGATCTTAGCGGCGATCGCCTCGGCGATCTTCTCCGTATGCCGGCTCGCCCACACTCCAGAACAGTTGATGCAGCCGCGGCCGCTGTTGATGTAAATGCTGTCCGCCATGATGTCGATGTACTTCTCCCACTGATCGACCTTGTCGTCGCCGAGCAGGATTTTGCTGAAGCCGGGGCCGTGGGCCTGAACGCGCGGATTTCCCTTGTACTGCTCGACGGTGGCGGTGCCTCCGAAAATGAGGCTGCGTGGGCACTCCTTGAGCACGGCGGCGCCAATGTCGCCCAGGCCGGGGTAAATGGAGATTGCCTGCTTCGGCACGCCGGCCTGCACGAAAGCATTGAACATGCGGTACGGCGTCCACGGTTCCTGCGGGCCGGGTTTGAGCACGAGCCCCACTTGCATCGGAATGATCGGCAGCCACAGCGTGTGCACCCCGGGCGAGTTGCTCGGCAGCACCATGCCGAGCACCGGCGACTGGGCTTGATAACTGACGGGAATGTTCGGCCGAGACGCGTCGACGCCATAACCCTTCGAGAGAATGGTGAGATCGAGACCGCGGGTCAGCGAGTCGAGAATCTTGTCCATGTTGTTCAACACGAACTGATTCTTCTCCATGTTGAACTTGCACATGTGTTCGGGGAGGCCGGTGGTGGCCGACTGCATGCGGGCGAACTGCTCGGGCGTTTGCGTGCCGTCGCCGAGAGGAAGTTCGGCGGTGGCGTACAGGTCGCCGGCCTTCTTCATCATTTTCATGAGGTCGGCGATGGGAATTTGGCGGAGCACGTCGCGGGCCCGCTGGGCGTGCCGCATGTCGCGCTCGACCAGCGCCGCGTTGGCCCGGCCAACCTCGGCCAGCACTTCGCCCGTCGCGAAATGCACGACCTTATCGGTCTCGAGGCTCTTGTAGGGTTCGCCCCAGCGGAGCACGGGGATGTGAAGCATGGCAGTCCTTTCAGGTGGGATTGATTCGGTTGGCGAGTAACTCGCGAGCCCAGGTTGCGTCAGGCTCGCTCAGTGGAGGTTCGGGCAGCTTGGAATAATCGGCTTTGGCGGCCCAGCGGCCATCGTCGTAACCGCGATCCAGGCAGGCGCGCAGATCGAGTGGGCAGTCCGCGTCTTCGGGATTCACGGGAACCGGCACAACGGGCAGCGTTTCACGGACGCCGATCGGCCAGAACTCAACTTTTGGGAACAGGGGGCGCCGCGACACTAGGACCGAGTAAGCGAAAGGCGACGGGGCATGTTCTCCGAGCGGTGGGCGCATACCCGCGCGAAGCAAATCGATCTCGACAACGTTGACGCCCGCGATGAAGTACTCGTCGCGCTTGGATAGATAAGCCTCGCGATCTTCGCCAGGCTTCTTGTTCGAGGGGCTGAGAATCTCAATCGCCGTGACGACGCGCTGGTTCAACATGTCGCGTACGACCACGAATCGATTTCCCTTGCGTCGCTCGACTGGCAGAAGGAATTCAGCTGGCGCCGTGGGCCTTCTGGATTGAGTGGCAGTGGCGGTGCTGCCCAATCGATCCGACAGGAACACGTCCGGTTCGCGCGCTACGCGGCGCGATTCCGCATCGGCTTCGTACAGCCAGATGTGAACGTCCATTGAGGCTTCATAGCGCGAAGGGAGTCGGGCGTTGAGTTGCGCGTGGATGTTGTAAATCAGGGCCGTATGGCACTGCGGCCACAGACCTGACTTCTCCAAGTACGGGTCCATTCCTGGAAACGGCGATGGCATCGCGATGTCTCCTTAGCGGAATGGAGGAATGTCCAGCGGCAATCCTATCCGCATGAAGTACCTGGCAAAAGCCTGGGCCAGGTGCTCGCGATACGGCGGCAAGAGGCGCAATCGTTCGCCGGACTGGGCTGCCTCGCGCCGAACCAATGGCAAGGGAAGCGAATACAATTGACGGAAATCAATTATTCGAGCCGTTCGTTCAAATCCCGAGACGGTACACGCAGCGAGCATGTGGTAGGAAGGCAAGAATCCGCGTCGAACTTCCTCCAACCCTTTTGCCGTCGCAAGATGCCCGGTCTCAAATTGATCAGTCTCCCAAATACCGCAACAAATCACATCCGACACTTTTTCGCGGCCCAAAACGAGATCGCATGATTGCGTCACGACAACGAGATCGCGCTGTTCCGCTTCAAAAGCACCGATGGTGGATTCTCCTCGCACCAGTTCATCCGGGGGCATGAATACTGTGCACGATTCGAGGATATCGCCTTGCTCGAGGTCGTCATTCGAGACCGGAGCGTACCAGGGATAATCCTTGAGTTCCATATTCCATCACTCGTCGTTCGGATCCGGCGCCGGCAAGGGCTTCGCGGGCCCTTTCCAAACGATCCGCGCCTGGACGGTCCAGCGCCGCTTCGGAGGAGGAGGTGGCTGGTAAAAATCCCAGTCGAGCCGCTCCTCCGAATCGACCAGCAACGGCTCGGGTTTCTTTTTTTCAGCGAGACCAGAGTTTTCGTCTTGCGCATCACACATGATCCACCTCCGCCCTCAGTATACACCCACGGTGGTGGTCGCCGCGATCTCGTGGAACGGCCGCACCCCCGAGACGCCGTGCCAGGGGTACTTAATACAAGGCGCCTCGCGCTCGCCTTCATCCCGCTCCGCGAAGCGCGGCACGAAGAATTCCTTCGTCAAGGTCGTCAGCAGCACGCGCCCAGTGCCGCCCACGGGAACCAGCTTGTCGTAATCCTTGAACTCGACCACCTCGGCCACGGCCCGCGGTTGTGGCGCGTAGTAAGCGATCTTGTAGTTCTCCTCGGGCTTCGGCATGTCCGAGCAGGCCAGGCCCATGAGCGTGTTGCCGTACGTCGGCGCGATGTACACGTCCGGCCCGAGGTATTCCTCCATCGTAAAGCGGATCCACTGCGAGGTCATCTCGGTGCCGCCGCAGAAGATGCCCGTGATGCCCGCCTTCGAAATGCTCGATCCTTCCTTTTCCAGACGCTGGCACAGGGCGTCGAGCAACTTCGGCGTCGTGAACATGCACTTGATGTCGTGGCCCGCCGAAAGGATCGTCATCGCCTGGTCGACGCAGTGTTCCTGGTAAGCCTTGAGGTGCTCCATCCACCCTTTCTTGATGACCTTGACGACCCAGCGCGGATCGAGGTCGATGCAGAAGCAGATGCCGCCGCGATACTGGGCGAGGTGTTCGATGGCGAGGCGCAGTCGGCGCGGGCCGCTCGGGCCGAGCATCAGCCAGTTGCTGTTCTTCGGGAAGAACTTCTCCGGCAAAGTGTCGGAGAACATCTCGTAATCGATGCGGAAGTCGTCGGCGACGACGCGGCTCTTGGGGATGCCGGTGGTGCCGCCGGTCTCGAAGACGTACCACGGGCGGTCCTTGAGCCCGCGGGGAATCCAGCGGGTAACCGGGCCGCCGCGGAGCCATTCGTCTTCGAAGAAGCCGAACAGTCGGATGTCCTCGAAGCTGTTCACGTCCTTGAGCGGATTGAACTTGAACGACTTGGCTTTCTCGATCCAGAACGGGGCGCCGGTGACGGGGCTGAAGTGCCAGTGGATGGTGTCGCGGACGTGGGCGTCGAGCGCGGCCTTGGCGTTCTTGATGCGTTCGTCGAGCGTCGCGCCGGTCGCGGGGGCCGGTTTTCCAGGCGTGTCTTTCACGGAGGTCCTCGATGGATGGTGATTGAAAAAGCCCACCCGCGGCCGCGGGTGGGCTTGCAAATAATCACTTCTTCGGTTTGATGGCGTACAGCGTCTTCTCGCTCATCACGTACAGAACGCCGTTGGCGACCACCGGAGTGCTGCGGAGGTTGGCATCGAAGGGAATCTTCGAGATCAGGTACTTCTCGGCGATCTCCTTCTGCTTGGCGCTGCGGAAGGCCCGGGCCTCCTTCTGGTTCTTCGCGTTGGGGTTCAAGTCGTCGATCTTCTCGGGCGTCTTGGTGTGCCGGAAGACGTGCAGGTCGCCGTTGTCGTTGCCGAGCATCACCTTGCCGTCCACGTAGTAGCACGAACCCCAAGTGGAGGCCTTGGTGTCGTACTGCCAGTAGTGCTCGCCGGTCTTGGCGTTGAGGCAGTGAACGTAGCCGGGCAGTTCGCCGAGGTAGAGGATATCGTCGACGATGCAAGCGGTGCTCATGGTGCGGCCGAACTTGAAGTCGCGGATGGCGTGGGGGCGGGTTTCATCCCCGCCGTAGAACCATACCTTGCACGAATTGGGGTTCGGCTTGCCGACGGGCACCGTTTTCCCTTCCTCGTTCTTCTTCGTTCCCGCGACCAGTTCATCCGAGATGTCGCCCTTCTTCGTCGGCGAAATGCACCACACCTTGCCGATGCCGTCGGTGTGCTCGGGATCCTGGCCGACCGCGATATAAACCTTGTTGTCGTAAACGACCGGCGTGGCGATGAAGTCGCTGCGGGTACCGGCGCCGCCGAGTTCATAAACGGCGCTCTTCGGATTGCAATCGAACTTCCAGATGATGGCGCCGGTCTCGGGGACGAGGCCGTAAAGCCAGCCGTCGCCACCGGGGAAGATGACCTGGCGAACGCCGTTGATTTCGGCATAGCAGGGGTTCGACCACTGGCCGTGCATGATGTTGCGGCCGGGATAGTTCTGCTTCCAGAGCAGCTTGCCGGTGTTCTTGTCGAGGGCGATGAAGCTGGGGGCGTCCGGCGACGGAATGTTGAAGTGCCCTTCATCGACGCCGTTAGCAGTCACGGCGTAAATGATGTCGCCAACGATGAGCGGGCAGCACACGGCCAGATTGTGCGGGGAGACGTTGAGTTCCCGCATCATGTCGAATTCCCACAGGATGTCGGCGTCGGTGGGGCTGTCGAAATCGATCGGCTTATTCGTTTTGGGGTCGGTGCCGCGAATCGGGCGCCCTTGCACGCCGTTGGCGCGGCCGTTCACGTCCATGCAGACGACCGCGCAGCGGTTGCTGACGAGATAAAGGCGGTCCCCTTCGACGATCGGGGTGGAGCAAAGCCCTTCCTTCGGCCAATCGTGGACCTGGCCCGAGGGGAGTTTGGGAAATACGGCCTGCCACAGAAACTTGCCGGTCTTCTCGTCGAAGCACATGAGGATGCCGCGATCGATGGGGATCGTCTCGGTCTGACCTTCCTCATCGACGCGGGTGATCTGGTCGCGCTTGTTGCGGGGCCGTTCGTTGTTGGTGCCGACGAAGACCTTGCCGCCGGCGATGATGGGGCCGCCGTAGGATAGCGAACCGAGGTCGGCCTTCCAGATGGCGTCCTTATCCGGATCGAATTTGCCGGGAATGTCCTTGGCGACGAGGTTCACCATGTTGCGGCTGGGCGTGCCGCCGAACATGGTGTGGTCGTTGGGGCCGCCGTTGGTCGCGACGGGGGCGGCATTCGGGTCCGAAGAGCCGGGCGGCGCCGGTTGGACCTCGATCGGAGTCGCGTTAAAGGCAATGCCGGCCGCAATGCCCACCGTCAGCAGCATCGCGCTGCCGAACAGGATCGGCAACGGTTTCGAAGAGATCATGGGTTACGTCCCTTGAGGTTCTGGAATCAGAGCGCCATCTCTGGTGGCACAGGCATCCTTACCTGGCTTGCAATGCAAGAATGCCGGGGTGGGTGCATCGAGAATTTATCGGAACACCGACCCCCCACCCGCCATCTCGCTGCGCTCGATGGCGACCTCCCCCACAAGGGGGGAGGTGAAAAACAGCGGCCTGCCTTACACCTCCCCCCTTGTGGGGGAGGTCGTCGCCACGCGCAGCGTGGCGGCGGGTGGGGGGCAGGATTTGCACCGCCAAGCAATGCTCCAATAAAATCCTTGCTGCAGCTATCACTTATTGGGCGTGATTTTCACATTATCGTAGTAGGCGGCGGAGCCGGGGCTTTCCGGCGACAGCAGCGGGTCCGATACATAGCCATACAACGCGGCCGATCCTTCCGGATTCGCGGCCGGGTCCTCGAACTCCACGGTCCACTTCTCGGGTTCCGCGTCGCCCTTCTTCCAGACCTTGCCGCGAACCAAAGCCGTCTTCCCCTTCTCTTCCACGGTGAACTTGGTGGTATACCAGACGTTCGGCTCCCAGTTAAAGTGCGAAGCCACGTTCACCCGCGGGCGGGCTTCCCACGACACGATCCGCACCTGGCGGCTCGGCGGGTTCGCCTGCTCGTCCGTCTTGCCATCCAGGATGAGCGTGTAGCGGCTATTCACCAGGCCGATGTCGGCCATGCGGTTGCGAACCTCGGTGCCCATCAAGTCCGCCTGGATCGTGTAGTTCTTGATTGTCGGCAAGGTGATATAGGCATTGGCGCGGGCGAACGGCGGGCGCGAATTGTTATTCACCTTGCTCAGCACGCTGTTGCCGTCCGGCAACTTGACCACGAAGTACTTCGACTGCGTATTGACCCAGCCGCCGGGAACCGCGCCGGGCGGCACCTTCTCGAAGTCCTGAGTGTAGGGAAGCTGGGCGACAACCCGGATGCGAGCGCGGGCCGCGAGACCCGGCCCAAACTTCACCCCCACGTATCCTTGCTGGTTCGGCAAAGGAGCGAGCGCCACGGTCGCGCCGGAGTTGGTTCCCTCGATCTTGCCCTGGAGCGGCCGGGGGGCCATCGTCTTCCCCTTGGGAATCGGCGGCGTCGGCAACGACCACTGGGCTGCCCCTTCGCCGCCCTTCACGACCCGGCCGTTCGCATCGACGACCACCAACTTGAGGTCCACCTTGGCGCCGCCCTTGGCCTCGACATCGGCCGGGAAAACCCGCACGCCGTTCGCGACCCCTTCCTTGAAAGGCGTCTCGGCGGGCAGCGGCGAGTACTTCCCGCAGGCATCCTTGGCATCCGGAATCCCCACGCAATACAGGTCGGTGCGCGTCGTGAAGTAAATCCGATTGTTAACGGCGATCGGCGTGCCGTTGGTTTCATTCAGGCCGCCGCCCGGAGCGCGGAACTTGTATTCCCAGTCGTTCTCCGGTTCGCTGTCCTTGTTCTTCGCATCGAGCGTCAGGATTACCATTCGCCCCTTCACGTCGAAGATATACAGCTTGCCGTCGGCGATGAGCGGGGCGCCGCGGACCTCGCTGCCATAGCGGAACGTCCAGAGCACCTTGCCGGTCTTGGCGTTGAAGCAGAAGAGTTCTCCGGAATCGTCCGGAACGTAAAGCCGGCCGTCGGCCAGCGCCGCCGAGGCGAGCCCGAACCGCTTCCCTTTGACGAAGTCCCAAACTTTCTTCGGCCGCTTGGTCTTGGGGTCGATCTGGCTGGCGTCGAGGCAGATGACGCGGCCCACCGGCCCGCCTTCCAGGTTGTTCTCGCCGTGGTTGCAGTAGACGAAATTTCCTTCCACGATGGGAGAACCGTTGACGACGCCGTCAGCGAAGGGGAAACTCCAGACGAGTTCACCGGTGCGGACCTTGAAGGCATTGATGTAGCCATCGGCGCCGCCGGAGATGAGCAAGCGCTGGCCGCCGATAACGGCGATGATCGGGCTGGAATAGTACGTTCCCTTGATGGGCGGGGCGGTTTCGCCCCACCACACGAGGTCGCCGGTCTTGCCGTCGAAGGCGGCGAAGCGATTGGCGGCCCGGGCGCCGTCGCCCCAACTGGAATTCACCATGCCGATGATGACCATCCCGCTATCGAAAATGGGCGTGACGATGCGGCCGCCGTAGCCGCTGATGCGGCCGTATTCCTCGGTTAAGCTGCGCGACCAGACGAGCTTGCCATCCGCACTCAGGCACAGCAACAAGCCCGCGGTGCTGTGAGCATAGACATTCTTCGTGGCGGGGTCCGCGGTGAGCGTGGTCCAGCCGAGGCGGCTCGACACAATGTCCGTGTGGAAGACGTTGACGCGGTAGTTCCACAGCTTCTTGCCGGTCTTCTCTTCGAAGCAGACGATCTGTTCGCCTTCGTTGTACCCTTCCCCGGTGCCCTGGATGATGAAGAGTTTGCCGTCGAGAACGAGCGGTGCGGAGCGGCCGCCGAACGGCTGCTGCCAGAGCACGTTCCCCTTCTCCTTGAGGGAGGGGTTGAAGGTGTCGGGCAGGCCGAGTTCGCGCGACCGGCCATTCTCTTCCGGCCCACGCCAGTGAGTCCAGTCGCGACCCTGGGCCGCGGCCAGCGACAGGTTCAAAAGAAGAAGGGCGACGGCGAACCGTTTCAACATGGTTGACTCTCCGGGTATTCAACAGCGGACAACGCGTCGGGCCTTGAGTTCGAATCGCGGCAAGGAACCGGGCGGGGCGGCGGCCACATCGACCCGAAACAGCAGGTCGTCGCGGACGGCCCGGCCGACGGCATCGGCCAGGGCCCGGCCGTCGCAATTGGCGGCCGCCTCCACCTCGATTCGCAGATCGGCCAACGGGCCGCTGTGGTCCACCAGGATACGGTATTCAACGACGGCGGGAAATCGACGGATAATTGCCTCGATGGCGGCAGGGTAAAGGTTGTTGCCGCGCACGTGGATCATGTCGTCCGAGCGGCCGAGGATGCCGCCGTGCAGCCGCCGCCACGCACCGGGCGGTTCGACGAGGCGCACCAGGTCGCCGGTCCGATAGCGGATCAGCGGGCTGCCGGTGCGGTGCAGGTTCGTCAGCACCAGTTCACCGATCTGTTCGTTTAGCCGCGACGCGGAGTCTGCGGAGCGGAGCGCTCCGCTTCGCGTCCCGGCTAAACAATCAGCCGCATCCACAATCTCCGCGATGTATTCCGATTCCAACATCACCATTTCGCCCGGCGAATCCTCGGCTTCAATCGCCACCGGGCCGATCTCGGTCATCCCGTAATGGTCGATCACGCGGGCCCCCCAAACCTGCTCGATGCGCTGCCGCGTCGCGGGGATGGTGCCGCCCGGTTCGCCGGCGACGACCACCATTCTCACGGAACTTCCCGCCAGGTCGATCCCTTCCGCCGCGGCCAGCTCCGCTAGGTGCAGGGCATACGTCGGCGTCGCGAAAATGACCGTCGCTTCCTGTTCGATCAAAAAGCGCAGCCGCGCCGTGCTGGTCATGCCGCCGCCGGGAATCACCAGGGCCCCAAATCGCGATGCCGCCTCGAACGCGCTCCAGAAGCCAATGAACGGCCCGAACGAAAACGGGAAGAAGACGCGATCCCGCGGCGTCAGCCCCATAATCGGGAAGGCAATCTGCCAACAGCGGAGGACTGCTTCCCAGGATTCGGGCGTATCGAGCCAGCGGAGCGGCCGTCCGGTGCTCGTGCCGGACGTTTGATGCAGCCGGCTGTAGCGCTCGATGGGGTAGGTCAGTGCCGTGCCGTATGGCGGATGGGCGGCCTGGTCGGCGGCCAGTTCGCTCTTGCAGGTGAACGGCAGGCGGGCCAGGTCGTCGAGCGAGCGGAGATCGCGGGCGGCAACGCCAATCTCGGCGAATTTCTTGGCGTAAAACCGGTTCGCGGGCAGCACTTCGGCCAGCAAGCGGCGCAGCGGCTCAAACTGTGCGGCGTTCATGGCGGCTGGCGAGATAAGGCCGTGGGGCAGGCGGGCGGGCGACGCCAGTATACGCACCCACTCATTCGCGACAAGCGGCGAACATTGCGAGGGAATACCGCGAAGGGGAGCACGGGCTTACAGCGGCTTGCCTGCCGCTCGGACGCGAATGATCCTTGGAGACGAAGCTCTTCGGTCATAGCCCGACCTACAAACCGCCCGTAGGTCGGGCTGTGCCCGACGCCGACTTGCAAACAACCGCATTACTTCCCCAGCGCGGCTGCGATCAGGATGATCGGCAATGGAATCGTGAACAGGATGCCCATGACGATCGCGAAGATGGCCCGCCCCTTGCCGTGCAGTTTCGGATTCCGCTTCAACTGCCGCAGCGCCAGGATGCCGAGGATCAACGCGAATGGCGCCGGGAAGCACAGCACGGAGATCAATCCGACGTAGCCGGCCGCGATCGCCAGGCCGGATGTGTTAATCGGGATGACGTATTGCAGCCCTTCGTCGCCGGCATCATCGTCGTCCTCGACGCGCCGGCGGCGGCGATGCCGTTGAGCGCCGGTCTCGGCAACCTCAGCCTCTTCCCCGCGTTCGAAGTCATCATCGTCGTCCTCGCGGCGACGGCGGCGCTTGCGCAGGCGGTCTTCGTCGCGGCGATCGGGGGGATCGTCGCGCGGGTCGTTTTCACCCATGACGGTAATCTCGTGAGTTGCCGGAAGGTGATGTATGCCCGCGAGCCACGGTTGCAAGCGACGATTCGACTTTCAGCGAGGGGCGTGGACGGCACAGTAAGCGAACATGCGCGGGAAGATGGGCAAGCGGCCGAGGAGGCGGTGCCACGACCAGCGGCGGAGCGTGGCCGGGCGGTCGCAGAAGTCGCAGCGAACGGCTGTGCCGTCCGGGCGCAGTATGGCGGATTCCATTCTCAGGCGTTCGTGGTCGGCAATGTCGTCGCGCGAGATTCCCCGACGATCCAGCTCCATTTCCATGAGGTCGAGGGCCGCCGGTTCCATTCCCTCGCGGTAAACCGTAACGCGGTCGAGTAGTTCCTCGGTTCCGGCCCCGCGGATGAATTCGGCCACGCGGCGCAAGTCAAACTTCATGGAATCGCCACTAATGAATTCGGGAACTTCGCGCCGGGCCGTCTCGTCTTAACCATGATGCAGGCCGTTTTGCACCATGCTTTTCACACCATGCATCGAGCTGAGAAGCGGGGCTTCGGCTGAGACGATTCGCCGAAGCCTTGCCTTCTCGGATCAAACCGCGGCGAAAACAGTAGACCCCAGCCGGTTGCACAGTCTAAACTAGCTTTACGGGATTCTGAATCCTGAATATACGGGGAGCTCCGGATGATCCGCGTCGTACTGGGCCGCGCCCTTCTGGCGGGCGCCGTCGTTGCCCTGATTCTACCCTTCGGACCCGCCCAGGAGAAAAAGGCGCCCCCGAAGACGCCCGGCGTTAAACCGACCGCCAAGGCCGAGGCAACTCCCGCCCCAACGCTTCCCGGCCTCACGCCGCAGGCCGTGAAGATCAACGAATTCATTCGCCAGGGCTGGGAATCGGCCGGCATCAAAAAGACGGCCGCCCGCGCCACCGATCACGAATTCATTCGCCGCGTCTTCATCGATCTGTTGGGCCGCATCGCGACCCCCGAAGAAATCATCGATTTCGAACGGGACAGGTCCCCGGAACGGCGCGTGAAACTCGTCCAGCGCTTGCTTTCCGGCGTCGGCTCCGAATACACCCTCAAGGACAAGAACGGCAAGGCGATTGCCCTGAACCCCCGGGAAGGCTCCAAGTCGCCGAAGCTCGTTAAGCATTACGACGCCGAGTACGCCCAGCACTGGGCCAATATGTGGACCATCTGGCTGATGACGCGCTCCGGCCACCCGGAATACCGCGACCAGATGAACGTCTGGCTCGAAAATGAATTCCTCCAACCGACGATTTCGCACAAGGACATGGTGACGAAGCTGATCACAGCCAAAGGGCAGGTCGGCGGCACCAAGAATACGGCCCGGTGGACGCCGAAGCCCGAATACGCGGCCAACTTCATCATGCACCATCTGGGCGAGGCGATCCGCGACCCGCAGGAACGGGCTCGCGACGGGGCCTTCGACGCCGTGCCGATCACCTCGCGCGTCACCAAGTTGTTCCTCGGCCTGCAAACGCAATGCACCCAGTGCCACGATCACCCCTTCAACAAGGAATGGGTGCAGTCGGATTTCTGGGGCATGAACGCCTTCTTCCGGCAAACGGTGCGCAGTGGGACGCCGACCGCGGCCCCCATCCGCAACAACCAGAAGATGATCAACGCCGCCACCATCACGGTGACGGACATGCCGGACCTGAACCCGGAAATGATCGTCTATTACGAGCGCCGCGACGGCCGCCGCCTCGGGGCGATGCCGACGATGCTCAAGGATTACGCGGCGGCACTGGCCGGCGAGAAATCGACGAAGATGCTGACCGCGACCAACGGGAAGTCGCGCCGCCAGCAACTCGCCGAGTGGGTCGTCGCCCACGACAACTTCTCCAAGGCCTACGCGAACCGCATGTGGGCCCATTTCTTCGGCCGCGGGCTCAACAAGGAGCCCGCCGCCGACGACTTCGGCAGCAATAACGAAATCGTCCATCCGGAACTCCTCGAATACCTCGGCAAGGAGTTCGCCGAGTACAACTACGACCCCAAGCGGCTCATGGAGTGGATTTGCACGAGCGACGCTTATCAACTCAGCCACGTCGGGGCGAAGGATTCGCTCGATCCGAAGTTCGATGCATTCTTCGCGCGGATGCCGATGAAGGCGATGTCGCCGGAAGTGTTGTTCGAATCCCTCATGACGGCGACCAGCACGGCCGACGCGAAGAAGGACCCGGTGGGCCGCAAGTCGGCCCGCGACGCCTGGATGCGGAAGCTCGTGACTCAGTTCGGCGACGACGAAGGGAACGAACTCAGTTTCAACGGCACGATCGTGCAGGCCCTGCTGATGATGAATGGGCGGGAACTGAACGGCGAGATCGGCGCCGGCCGCGACGCCCGAGCGAACAGCCTGGTCAACGAACTGATGAAGCGGACCGGCTCGAATCCCGGCCGCATGTACGAGGAACTATTTCTGGTGACGCTGAATCGCCGACCGACCACGGCGGAAGTCTCGAAACTCAACGCTGTGTTGCGAGGTGGGGACGCCGCCACCGGACCAAAGGCGCCGAAGGCCCCGAGGCCGAAAGGACCGAAGGCGCCAAGCGACAACAGCAAGTTCGGCCCTTCGGCTGCCAATGCCGAATTCTACAAGGACGTACTGTGGGCCCTGCTCAATACCAGCGAGTTCATGATTAACCACTGATCCCACCCGCCGCGAATCAGAGCCGCGGCCGTAAGGGAGCGGACAGACATCGAACGCTCTCTTACGGTCGCGGCTCGGGCAAGACTTATCGCGGCACCGGCTTCTCCAGCCGGTGTCTCGCTTTTTCAACCAGACTGTTGCGATCACCGGGCGTTTCAGTGTACTCTGGATGGAGTCCTGGGGTTTCCCATGCTTCATCGCCGCGATGCCATGGTTCGCCTGGGAGCGCTCGGTAGCGCTCTGACGCTGCCGTCGCTCATGCCGGCAAACGCGCCGCGGCGCGGCTCCGCCGATTCCTGCATCTACATTTTCCTCTGGGGCGGTCCGCCGCAACAAGACACCTGGGACCCGAAGCCGGGCGCACCACAAGGCATCCGCAGCCAGTTCGGCGAGATCGACACCGCCGTGCCTGGCATCCGCATCTGCGACGCGATGCCGCTCTTCGCCCGCCACACCGACAAGACTGCCATCATTCGTTCGCTATCGCATCCGAGCAACCTGCACGAGCCGAGCGTCTATCGGATGTTCACGGGTCGCCGCGACGAGACGCTGGTGTCGCCGAGGAACCCGCGGAAGCGGTCGCACCCGCCGAACTTCGCCTCGGTGCTGTCGTATTTCTCGCCGCCCGGCCCAATTCCCGCGGCCGTCACGATTCCACGGCCGGTCGGCCACGACGGCGTCACCTATGCCGGAACCCATGCCGGCTTCCTGGGGCCGAAGTACGACCCGCTCGAGAAGATCGCCGCCAACAAGGCCCGCGATCCGGCGCCGCACCCGACCGTGCTGCCGCCGGATGTGGACGAGACCCGCCTCGTGGCCCGCGAGGGATTGCTAAAGCGGCTCGAAGGGCAAGAGGAAGTGCTGCAGCGAACCGGCGGCGCGGGGCTGGACGATTCGCGCGATCAGGCGATGCGGATGGTCACGTCGCCGGTGGTTCGCCGGGCCTTCGACATCGAGAAAGAACCGCCGCGGCTCCGCGATGCCTACGGCCGCAACGAATACGGCGAAGCGTTCCTGCTCGCCCGCCGCCTCGTCGAATCCGGCGTCAAAGTCGTCTCGGTCATCTGGATGTACATCATGCCGAACGGCGGCGTGGCGAATGTCTGGGACAATCACGGCGGCACCGCGGGGCTCGGCGGCATCAGTGGCTACGCCATGCTCAAGGAGAAATACTGCTTGCCGCCACTCGACCGGGCGCTGGCGGCATTGCTGGATGACTTGCAGCAGCGCGGCTTGTTGGAGCGAACACTGGTGGCGGTGGCCGGCGAGTTCGGCCGCACCCCGAAGATCAACGGCCAGCAAGGCCGCGACCACTGGGGCGCCGCACAGAGCGTGCTTTTGGCCGGCGGCGGCATCCGCGGAGGCCAGGTTTACGGCGCCACCGACAAGATCGCGGCCTACCCGGTGGACAAGCCCGTCAGCCCCGAGGATTACCTCGCGACCATTTATCACGCGATGGGTCTCGACCCGCAAAGCGAAATCATCGACCGCGAAAAGCGGCCGCATCGATTGGTGGACGGCACCCCGCTGTTGGGGTTATTTTAAGAGATTATGCAAGCCCACCCGTGGCAACGGGTGGGCGGAGCCAACCACACCATACCTACGGCGCGTGGCTTTACGGCGATCCACGCGGCTTCCGCACACGGCATCACCGCGAACATGTGGAAGGCGATTACAAGAACCCGCCGCCGCCCAGCATGTACGACGATAAATACGAACGAAGCAAAGCATCACTCGTGCAGGGGCCCGTTATCCTGTCGCCGGAATGGCGTGCGATTGTTGGGATAGCCTTGAAGGACAAATTACTGTTGCTCGGGTCGCAGCTATTGCGATTGAGCGTCAACGGCCAGCACGTGCATTACCTGGCCAAGATGCCGCCCTCGGTTCCGCGAGAGTGGACAGGGATTGCCAAGAAACATGCCTGGTTCGAGGCCCGCGAACGAGGCTGGACGGGAATGCTCTGGGCTAAGCGCTCAAAAGCGACGCTGGTAAAAGATCGGGCCCACCAGTTGAACGTTTTCGGGTACATTGGTGAGCATACCCAGGAAGGGGCCTGGCTCTGGACCATTAGCGATGAACAGCGCCCACCCGTTGCCACGGGTGGGCTTGAATGAATCAAAAAGCCCACCCGTGGCAACGGGTGGGCACCTGGAGCCTTCTTATGACTTTCTGCGATGGACTTTCCCGCCGCGCCGCGATCCGCGTCGGCGCCGCGTCCGTGTTCGGCGCTTCCCTCGGCTTGCCGCAACTGCTCCGCGCCGAAGATAAGACCAAGCATAAAGACCTCTCGCTCATCTTCGTCTTCCTGCACGGCGGGCTCGCCACCATCGATACGCTCGACATGAAGCCGAACGCGCCCGCCGAATTCCGCGGCGAATTCCACCCGGCCCGCACCAAAGTTCCCGGCATGGACCTTTGCGACCTGCTCCCCAAACTCGCGCAGCAAGCCGACAAGTTC
>DATNBQ010000271.1:0-5463 GCA_035571955.1 Urbifossiella sp.
TGGCTGCGGGAACGCTGGCGGCCCACATGGACCACACGCTGTGGGGCGCGGAGGCGAACTATCGCCGCTACATCGCGGGCACGAATAGCGCCCGGCTCGACGGCCTCATCGGCTTCCGCTACTTGAACTTCACCGAGAACCTGTCGATCACCGAATCGTTCATGCGTTCGCCGGACTCGCCGATGACGATCGGCACGCCGGCCATCAGCGGCCTCGTCAACGACCAGTTTCGCGCGGCGAATAACTTCTACGGCGCCAACCTTGGGCTGACCGGCGAGATGCGCCGCGGCCGCTGGTTCGCCAACGCGCGAACCTCGATCGCCTTCGGCACCATGCACGAGACGGCGACGATCGGCGGCGGTCAGGCCCTCTTCTTCGCTCCCGGTGTGGCCGGCCAATACGCCGGCGGCCTGCTCGCTTTGCCCGGATCGAACATCGGCACCTTCAGCCAGAATCGCTTCGCGGTGCTGCCGGAGATCGGTCTGAACCTCGGGTATTACATCACGCCGCACCTGCGGGTCTTCGCCGGGTACAACTTCCTTTACCTGAGCAACGTGCTGCGGGCCTCCGGCACGATCGACACGGCGATCGACGCGGCCCGGATTCCGAACTTCCCGCTGCCCGGAAGCCCCGCCCCGCTGACGACTGTTACCCACCCGGCCCCGCAGTTCAACACCACGGACTTCTGGGCGCAGGGAATCAGCTTCGGCTTGCAATGGTCCTGGTAAAGACGGTGTGGAACGCGGAACGGGGGATGCGGTTCCGCGTTCCCGTTCATCCGAGCTTCGGCGGTTGATGCCACGGGAAGCGTTGCGACGGATCGAGCGCGATAAATGCCTTGCCGGTGGCGCGCGAAAGTGCGGCCGCGAAGGGTGAATTGGGCCGGCTCGAGACCACGATCCGCGCCGCCCGGCCGAGCGAACGCCCGAACCGCGATGGCTCCGGAGTTGCGAACGACGCGGCCCCGATTGCATCCGCCAGGGGAATCATCGCTTCCCGCAAGCCCACTTCTCCCGGCGGACAAATGCCCGTTGGCGTCCCTTGGCCCGCGACGATCAGGTACGTGCGAATCTCCAGGGTCGAACTCCACGCTTGCAGAATGGCCGCCGCCAGGCTGAGCGCCGCTTCGAGGTTCGCCCGATCCTGCGGGCTCGCGTCGTCGGGAAGCCACGGTTCCACAACCAGTACCAGGTCGGGCGAGGGCGCCGCATCGTACTCGCGCACCATGAGCGCTCGGCGGCGGGCCGACGATCGCCAGTGGATGGCGCGGATGCTGTCGCCGGGGCGATAAGGGCGGACGCCGCGAACATCGGCCAGGTCGGCGGTGGCGCGGCGAAGCACCTTGCGCGAACGTCCTTCGGTTCCCGCTTGCCTCAGCACGTAGCGCCGCAAGCCGTCGGCATCGACTTGCCCCACGGCCGGCAGGACGATCAAATCGGCTGCGGCCGCCGTCCGCCATTCATAGCGGATGAAGCCGAACGGAAATCCCGAAGCGACGACGATCGGGGTTCCCGCGGTGCGGCCGCGCTGCAAGAAGCGCCGCGATTCGCCGCACTCGGCCCGGTCCTGCGGCCGCAATTCTTCCACGCTCCATTGCGTTCGGGCGTCGGCAACTAGCACCGTCGCCGACGACCGGGCGACATTCTCGACGATTATGATTGGCCGCACCGTTTCGCCGGCGAACACCGGCGGCAAGGGAACCGGAGTGGCGCGGACTCGCAGCGCGTGGGCCCGGGCAAGAACCGCGTTAAGCGCCAGCAAGACGAGCATTACGTAAGCGAGAACCAGGAGCAGGTTGAGGCTCTTCGACCAGGCGAGCAGGCCAAGAACGATGGCCGCGACGAGCCATGCGAGCCCTTCGGGCGTAAACCGGAGCCGGCCGCGAATTGCCGGTGAGAGCGTCATACCCACGTTGTACGGAGAATTGCTTTTGAAAGTCCGCGAGATGGAGGATGTGATGGCGCGCAAAAAAGGTCGGGTGCGGCTACCGAACTGTCGCCCAAATCAGTTCGACAACCTGCACCCGACCTGTCTGTATAGTACACAGGCCTTCGCGTCGGATCAAGAAGGGAGAGGCGGAAAAAGCGGTCGATGAATCATAAAGGCCACATCTGCAAGTGATTGCGATTTTGAGAGCTATTTCCCCAGCAGCCGTTACTTCGATTTCCGAACCCCAGATAATCGCGAATTTACCTTTGCATCATAGCGGTCTTATCACCGCGAGATATACTCCCACCTCGTTGCTGGCCCTAAAAACCAAGGGATTTTCGTTCGAGCGGAAGTTGGAACGATCGTCGGGAAGCCGCAGTCTCGCGGGGGTGGCCAGAGCCAAGGTGCTCTGGCGTCGCCGGCACAATCTGCTATGGTCTCGGCCGAAACCGAATGGAAGATTTCCTTATGACCCTCGCCAAGAGTGTGGCGCGGCGATGGCCCGTTTGGGTCGTGGCCGCGCTCTGGGCCGGGGGTTGCCATACGCCGCCGCCATGCGATACCGAGTCGGTCGCGCAGGCCGTTCAAACGCGCTTCGGCCCCGCCGATATTCCGCCGACTTCCGAAGCGCCGTTCATCCCGGGACCGCTCGCCGCCGGTAACACGCTCGACGAAGATCAGGCCGTCGTGCTGGCCCTCTGGAACAACGCCCTCTTTCGCGAACTGCTCGTCGAAGTCGATCTGACCCGAGCCGACCTTGTGCTCGCCGGCCTTTTGCCGAACCCCGAATTCCTCTACTACTGGTCGGAGCCGGCCAAGCCGTTCCGCTATCTGTTCGACTTCCCCCTTGAATCCATCTGGCTGCGGCCGATTCGCCTCAAGTCGGCGGCGGCCGAGAACGAACGCGCCTGCGGCAAATTGACCCAGCTGGCCCTCGACCTGATCCGCGACACCCGGCTCGCTTTCGCCGACCTGCAACTGGCCCGCGACCGGGTCAAGGTCGGCGAACGCGCCGTTGCCGTGCGCAATCGCATTCTGAGCCTGGCCGAAGTGCGATTGAAGAACGGCGACGCCAGCCCGCTCGAAGTGTCCACCGCCAAGATCGATGCCCTGCTGGCCGGTCAGGATCTCGTTCGCCTGCGCTATGAAGTGACGGTGATGGAGGAACGGCTGCGGAACTTCATGGGCCTGTCGAAGACGACGTTCCCGTTGGTTCCAGATAATTCGCGGGCCGAACCGCTCACGGAACTCGCCGTCGAACAACTGGTGCAAGAGGCGATCCAGACGCGGCCGGATGCCCTGGCCGCGGAACGAGCATCCGCCGCGGCTCGGGCCCGCGTCCAGTTCTCCAAGCTCGGTTGGTTCCGCTTCCTGGGCATCGGCGACGCCACCACCGGCACCATCACCGACCACGCCTTCGGCCCCGCGCTCCGCTTCACCGTGCCGATCTTCAATCGCAACCAGGGCGGCATCGCGCGGGCGGAAGCCGAACTCGAACAGTTGACGCGGCGGCAACTCTCCGTGCACAATCAGATCGTGCTCGACGTGCGCCAGAACTTCGCCCGCTGCCAGCAGGCCCATGCTGAACTGGATTTCCTGTTGAAGAAAACGCGGCCGGAAGTGGAAACCGCGATTCACCGCGCCGAAATCGCCTATAAGGAAGGGAACGTCACGTATCTGATCGTTCTGGAAATGAACCGAATGCTGATCGATACCTATGCCCGCGAGGCGGCGCTGTATGCGGATCTTCGCAAGGCCTGGGCCGAGGTGGAACGCGGCGTCGGCCGGAAATTGCGGTAAGCGAGTAGGGCATCCAAGAGTGATTGATAGCCAGCAAGCGATGGCATCGAGTCGGCAATCTCTCTGACCCTATCCCCGTTGGGGAGAGGGTGGTTTGCGAGCGAAGCGAGCAAACCGGGTGAGGGGTTGGACCGCTTAAGCCAACCAGCCCACGCCTCTCCCCGTTGGGGAGAGGCCGCAATCTCCCGCGAGCGAGATTGCGGGTGAGGGGTCTTGTTAATGCCATTGCTTTAATACACGACAATTGCCAGCCAGGAATCCCACCATGAAATACATCAGCGGCGTGGCAACCGGCGTGCTCGGCACCGTGCTCATCGGCGGGGCCGGGCTCTGGGTCATCGGCGCGAAGCCGCATGAGAGCGGCAAAGCCGCCCCGCCGCCCATTCCCGCCACCATTCCCAAGCCGTTCAAGGAAGACCAGGCCACGGCCATTACGCTGACCGCCGACGCCGAAGCCCGGCTCGGCATCAAGACCGCCGCCGTCGAGCGCAAGCCGATGCAGCGCGTCCGCCAGTTCGGCGGCGAAGTGATGGTCCCGTCCGGGCGGTCGGTAATCGTCGCGGCGCCGCTGGCCGGAGTCTTGAAACCCGTCTCGGGAATCAATCTCGTGGCCGGTCTCAAGGTCAAGGCGGGGCAACCGCTGGCCCATCTGGTTCCCCTTCTCGACCCGGTCGGCCGCACCAACCTCGTGGCGTCGCGGCTCGATGCCGAGGGGTTGGTTCTCAATGCCGCCGAGCAATTGAAGGCGGCGAACATCACGCTCGATCGCGCGAAGAACGTGCTCAAGGGGGGCGCCGGTCGGCAACGCGACGTCGACGATGCCCAGGCCGCCGTCGACCTGGCCCAGAAAACGCTCGATAACGCGACCGCACGCAGCAAGTTGCTCCGCCGCGTTCTCGGCGAACTCGATTCCGGATCGACCGCATCCATCGCCATCGAGTCGCCGCAAAGCGGCATCCTGCGAACGGTGTCGGCGTTGCCCGGCCAGTCGGTGCCGTCCGGAGCGTCGCTCTTTGAGGTGATCGACATCGATACGGTGTGGATTCGCGTGCCCGTCTACGTCGGCGATGCCCTGGAAATGGAAGCGAACGCTTCGGCCAGTATCGGCGGATTGACGGATCGCGCCGGCGCGGCGAAGCGACTGGCCAAGCCGGTCGCGGCGCCGCCGGCCGCCAACCCGCTCCCCGGCACCGTCGACCTGATTTACGAACTGGATAACCGCTCCGCCGGCTTCCGCCCCGGTGAGCGCGTCGGCGCCGCGTTGCCGCTGAAGGGCCCTACCGAGAGTTTGTGCATCGCGTGGAGCGCCGTGGTCTTCGACATCCACGGCGGCGCCTGGGCGTACGAACGCACGGCCCCGCGAAGCTACGCGCGGAAGCGCGTCGTCGTCCGCTACGTCACCGAGGGCGCGGAACGCATGGCGGTGCTGGATTCCGGCCCGAAGCCCGGCACGAACGTCGTCACGGTTGGGGCGGCGGAACTATTCGGCGCCGACGCCGGCTTCAGCAAGTAAAAATCGTCTTAACCACAGAGGCACAGAGGGCGCAGAGAAGAAAACGAAGAGATTCGGATTACTTTTTCCTTCTCTTTGCAGCGGCTTTCTTCTTGCGCTCTTCGATTTGCTCTGGCGATCCCCAGATTTTCGTCATCACCTCATACCCTACGGAGTCGTATTCTTTCAATTCCTTCCGGTCATGCGGTTCATAGTCGAGCTTGTCGAGGTAGGCACATGTT
>DATNBQ010000272.1:0-3231 GCA_035571955.1 Urbifossiella sp.
GGCTGTCACTGTTCCCGTTCCACAAGCACCCGCTCCGGCGCCGCCGCCAGCGCCGTTGCTCGAAGAGGTCCAGGAAATCGCGTAAGTCGTTCCGTCTTCGGTCGAACCGTTGCCGCCGGCCGATTCAACGTTGCCATTGACAGCGCCACCAGCACCGCCGCCTCCTCCGGAACCGTTCCCGCCAGCGCCAGCACCACCGACGCCGCCGCCCGTGCCGGCATTATTGGCCCCGCCGGAACCGCCGCTCGCCGTGCTTCCCGCAGTGCCGGCTACTCCTGCGTGCGGAGTGGCCGCGCCTGATCCGCCGCCTCCCGCGCCGGAACCATCTGGGCTCGTCGATTCAGCCGCGCCGCCCGCACCTCCGACGCCGTTCGGGCCTCCTGCCCCACCGCCGCCGCCCGTGCCCTGGTTCGCTGTGCCGCTCTTTCCGCCGGCTCCTCCATCATGGAGAGTCGATCCTGTGCCTCCAGTCCCCCCGGCCGGAGAATGCGAGGCGGCGCCGTTGGCTTGAGAGCCGCCGAAGGCCTTCATCACAACAGTGCTGCCGGAATTGGTGAACTGCGAATTGCCTCCGACCTTGGCGGCCGTGCCGGTCGACGTCATCGCCGCGCCTCCGGCGCCGACCGCGACGTTATTGTTTCCGCTCAGGGTGAGGTTGATCGCCTTGGCATATTCGCCGCCAGCGCCGCCTCCACCGAATCCGTTATTTTGATCCTCGCCGCCCCCACCGGCGCCGATTCCCTCAATGGAATTGTTGGCGTTGTTCCAATCTGCGGGAGTGGCCCAAGCCGCATTGGACGCGGTGAAGATCGTCTGGCCCATCAGACCGTCTCATCCACGAGCACGACGTAATGGCCATCAGGATCGGAATAAAGTTCCGGGTCGGCGACGATCCGGTTGATGACCTCGCCCGTCTCTTTGTGAATGACTTCGCACACGCCCGAGATCGTCGGCTTGCCGATGAAGTCCTGCACGACAAGATGGTTGCCCGAGCGGAAGACCTCGATCGGAACCCGCATCATGGACTCGCCTGGCCCGATGTGAACCTGATCGAGTTCGCCGTCGTGATCCGGGATATGCATCCGCAACAAGAGTTTGCTCTTGGTTGCATAGACCGCGCCGATGGCGGCCACGCTCTCACGCGCTACGACGTCGGTCGTGCTGCCGACCGTAGCGAGGAGCGCCGCGCCGCCGAGCAGAAATTCGCGCCGGCTTGTCACTGCTGGACGTACTCGATCTGGCCAGAAATCTGCCCTGTGCTGCTCGAGAGCAGGCAGACATTCGCCGCCGCAGCGTTGGTATCAGCGGACGGAGAATAAACCGTGCCGATTCCGGAGCCCTTGACCAGACCGCCGTTGGCGGCGAAGTTCCATCCCGTCGCGGCCGTCGTGCCGCCAGCCAAGCCGAAGAGGTTTGTCGCGCAGGTCGTTCCGGTCCCTTCGACCAACGCAACATTCTGCGCCGTGGCGGACACGACATCGATTGAGCAGATGTAGGTCTTCTTGCCCGCCGTCCCCGCAATGATCTGGCCCGAAGCCGTGAGGCTGATCGCGGCGCCGGACTTTTGCTGCCCGAAACAAGGATCGAGCGGGGCGCCATTGGCGGAGCCGATGTTGGCCGTCTCGGCGAGCGTCGGGATGTTGGCGGTCTGCGTGAAAGCAACCGTCGCGGTACCGCTTGTCCATGCAGTCGCGCGAACGCGCACGCCTTTGAGGCCAGCCGCATTGACGTCGGCGATGAAGTCGCCCGTCGTGCCGCTCGAGCCGGACACGAAAGACGAGGCCCAGTAGGACGTGCCCTTCTGCCGCACCGGCAACGCGGTCCAGTTCGTCCCGTCGACCGTTCCTTCGGTAACGACCGTGCCTTGCCAAGTCCCCGAAACCTCGAGCGTCGCCCCGTTGATGGTCGAGACGGAGAACGACGCGACGCTGTTCGTAGTCGGCGATCCGGATAGAACCGTTTGGCCGTTCGCCCAAGTGGCCGAACTCGAGGCGGAGTCGGCGGCGGTGATGTTGACCGTCGCCGGTGAAACATCCGCAGTGATCTGGACCGTCGACGTGAGCGACTGAGACTGCGCAAAGGCCGCGACCGGCGAAATGAGCGCCGTGAAAACGAGGAGGATGCGTCTCATAGATAAAAGACCTCCCCGCTGATGCCCGTCGGCGGGGCCGTGCTGCCAGTCGGCGTTGTCGTAGCGGCCACCGCGATGCCAGAGGAGGCAAACAAATTTCTGAGCGGCTCGTTCCAGATCGCGTTGGGCGCTAAGGCGATGACGTGGATCGGAACCGTCGTTCCCAATGTCCCGCCCGTCGCTAGATTGAGAACCTGGATGTACACGATCGAGGAATTCGGATTATAGAAAATCCCGCCGCGAAACAGGCCAGGCGACGCCTTGGGGAAGACAATCGAGTTCGTAAAGATGGCGTTTGTCGTGCCGCCCCACGCTAGATAAGCCGATAGCGGGCCATCGATGAATTCGGGGCTCGAATCCGCACCGCCGCCAATATCGGCGAGCATGACTTGCGTCTTCGCCGACGTGGCCGTCTTGGCGACATCGCGGACTGTGTCGCCGCCGGAGCCTAAATTAAGGACGGTGTCGTCGGCCATGTCAGATCAATTCCTTCATGGCTGGACGAACGGCGTCCCTGCATCCCAGCGCGCCTTTGCCGGCAAGTCAGAAACCGCGCCGCAACTCGCGCCTGTAGGCGTCTGGATCGGACTCCCGGCAGTCGGCGTCACCCACGGCCATCCATAAACGCAATGCGTGCCGGACGCGCCGAAGAACGATGGCGCGGAAGCAAGGAAGAACGAATTCGGCAACGTGTGCGCGCTGTCGTTCGATGCCCACTGGATCGCGCCGGTCTTATAGTCGTAATTCCCGTCGACGATCGGCGCCGGGTTGGTCGCAAATGATCCTGCCGCCCCGGTGATCGTCCCGGTGTACGAGGCCGGATAGGTCAGCGCCATCAGCCCGTCGCCCAGAGATCCCCCAACCGACGTATCGTTCCACCCGAGATTGAACATCACCCCCGGTGCGCACGAAAAATCGGCGTTGCCGGTCTCGCAGCGGTCATTCCAGGCCGCATAGCTGAAGCCAGACTTGCCGGCGACATTTCCGACGAACGAATCCCAATAAGACATGAAGTGGTCGCCGATCGCGCGGAGCGGCCCCACTCCGGCAGGCGTGTTCGTCGCGTCATTGACGCTCGTCCCGTCGAGCGCGGTGAACGG
>DATNBQ010000273.1:0-3294 GCA_035571955.1 Urbifossiella sp.
AGCGGTAGACTCGGTGCAATCTTGAGTCGCTTCGTGCCGAGTAGCGTTTGCACTGCGCCGACGAGCTCAATCTTGGCGACGGAATGGCCGGCGACGCTGCCCTGCCCAAACGTGATGGTCCACGGGTGAATAGCGGCCCGGATGTCGGCGGCGACGAACTGGTCCACGACGGCGCGGCCTACTCCGGTGCGGTCGATGGCCAGTGTGGTCCGCTGCAAGGGCGGATTGGCATAAAGCTCCTTCACGTCCGCGACGATGGCCGGGTAAGGGGTGCCGAGCTGCCAGCGGTGGATATGCCGGACCGCGAGGTGCGGCTCTTGCCGCATTCCCTTCGCGGGATCGGCTTTCATCGTCCGTTCGCAAATAACCAGTGCGGTAAAGTCCTGAGCTTGTCCGAGGTCGAGGCCGGCGAACATTGCTGCCGGCGGCTCACCCATCGGCGGCTGCGAGAACGTGATACCGTCAAGTGGCCGGCCGCACAGCCGGGCCGACATGAACATCCCCTCCGTGATGCCATTTCGAAGCAGGTGCTCTGGGATAATCATGCCGCGGCCTCCGTCTTGGCGAATAGCGGTTGCACGCGCTCGTCGTCCAGTGCGGCCTCGATGTCGGCCACGGAGAATACCGCGGCGATGTCGTCGCCGAAGATGTTCAGATACTCCATGTCGAACCATCGTTGCCCGAGGGTCCGGCGTTCCGATTCAAGGAACTCCGGAGAGATGCGGGGGCAATCGCGGGCCGTGATGCTGAGCCGTCGATAGTCCTCGTCGCCGGTCCATGCGTCATAGAACCATCCGCTCTTGGCGAACGCGGTGCTGAGCGCCACCAACCGGCCGCCGCTGACGGCGAGCGTCGGGGAAGCGGCGCTGAACACTTCATCGAGAACGCGGGCGGCCTCGTCCACGATGAGAAGGTCAACGCTGTAGCTGCGAACCCGACGTTCCTTGCCGGGCAGTGCCAGCACGCGGGCGCCGTTGGCGAACTCCAAGTACGTGACCGCTTCGCGGAGCAATGCCACGGGGCGACCGATGGCATTGTGCATGGAGAGCACTTTGCGGAGCAGTTCGTTCGCCTGGGGCTCGACTGGTGCGGTTACGATGGTCGTGGAACCCGGCTGGGTTAATGCGGTCTTCAAGGCCAGGGCGGCGGTAACGGTGCTCTTGCCGACTTGTCGGGCACAGAGCAAGAGCGAACGCGGGGCGTCGCCGCGGAGCAGCTGCACTTGCCACGGGTCGGGGGCGAAGCCGGCGTCAATCATCAACCGGGCTGGGTCGCGGCGGTAGAGCGTCAGGCGGTCCGCTGTCGTCGGGATCGCCGCCGCAAGCCGGTCCAGTCGCCGGCCGTTCCGCCTCACTGTTCGCAGCATGTCCAGCAACATGTAGCCGGCTCTCCAGTTCGCGAATCGTTGCACTCTGGGCCGCGATGAGCTTGGCCAGTTCCCTTGCGTCCGCTGTCGTCGGGAACAAGCCGAGCAACTTGGCGTTGCTGTCGAATGCCGCCAGTGCGGCCCGCCAGTCGGCACTATTGATTGCTCGGGCGGCGAGCGATTCACGCTGGGCCACGTGTCGAGCAATCAGTCGCTTCCGGCTCCGTTCGTGGCGTTCGGCGAGTAGGTCGTCTGCCTTGCGGATGTACCTTGCCAGCTGACGTAAACTGACATTCCAACCGGCATCTTTCGCATAAGCGGCGATGTCATGAAACTGTGCGGAATCCAGGCGAATTCGCAGGATTTCTTCGACCCTCTTCGCCACTTCCGCACGATGGGCCTTACTTTTCGGTTTTTCGGGCTTCTTCTTCGCCATCGTGGGCGCTCACAAGGCCATCTGTCCATTGGCTGTGCCAGTCGTGCAAGCCGCGGTCGCGGATCACGCAAAGCTGTTCGCGGTTCCGATTCGTTCGGAGATTGGCCGAACCTTCAAAGGTCAAGCCATCGCCCTCGGCGAGGTCGAAGCAAACTACCTTGCAGTGCGAGCGGGCGGCGGCCATCTTTGCCCGGCCGGTGAACTCCTCGAGGTCCTGGGCGAAGTTCTCGTACAAATCCGCGTTGTGCGACTTGAAGAACGCGGAAACCAACAGCGTCAAGCGGAGCTTCGGGTAGGTTTCGAGCAAGCCGAGCATTTCGGCCGTGTTCCGTTTCGAGAAGCACAATGTCGCGATTCGGAGATGCCGGCAGGTGGGAACAAGCTTCACCGTCGCGGCGACTACCTGCATCAGGTCGTACGAACCGAGCATGAGGCAATGCACCGATTCCCCACGGGCGGGCAGCTCCGGCAACAGTTCCGCCGCGGTCTTCGCCGCTCGCATGTAGCGGGCCTGGGCCTTGGTTCGCTTCGCCGGCGGTGCGGCGTCGGCCTGGTGCTGGGCGGCGCGGCCGAACGCTGGGCGACCGATGGCGGCGAAGTTGGTGAGCGTCGGCATAAACACGGTCATGAGCCTCCAGGGATGCCGCCCTTTGCGCGGCCACCGCGACGCTTGTTGCCGCTGGAACGACCGCCGCCGCTGCCGCCGAATCGGTGTGCATTCTCGCGCCGCCACGCGTCCAATTTGCCCGCCGCCTTGAACTTCACTTTGCGGGCCATGTCGTCTCCATGTTCGACCGGGGCGGGCGAGCGTCGGCCAGCATGCAACAAGCGTGATGGCCGGCTGTCCCGTGGCGAAAACAGTGCTCAAACCCGCCCCGTGCTCGGTGGCGCTCAGGCGATGGCCGCCGCCATGCCGTTCCTGATTTTGAGCTCGGAAGCTCGCATCGCCTCTTTTTCTTGCTCTCTCATGGTTGCCGCGGCGAACCATGAGAGAACTTCACGGCCACGGGCGGCGGCGAACTCGGCAGTTACCCAGCTGGCAGCCGGGCGGCCATGCTTCCCGTGGAATCCTCCAGCCCGGCCAAAGACGATAAGGTCGGTGCCGTTGATGGCCACGGTTTTGAACCCAAGCGGCGGAACCCAGTGCGCATCGACTTTGGCAGCGAACGCGCCGACGCTGACCTCGATGAACATGCGGCTCCGCTCGGGTACGTCGCTCCATCTGATAACCTCGATGCCGCCGGGGATCGCCCCATCGTCGATTGCGAACTTATTGACCCCTCGACCGATGCCTGCGATGGTCATCTTGAGGCGCTCGAGGATGGCCTCGACCTGGTTCCGTACTCGTTGGCACGTCTGCGATACGTTCGCCTCGGTCGAGGTCGTGTCTGCACTGAGTGCCGGGCCGAATCGCGAGACGTACCAGCTCGCCGCGGCCTTTTGGTCGATCTCGTTCGGCGCCGGCGGCAAGTCGCCAGCTTCGAGCCACGTA
>DATNBQ010000274.1:0-2190 GCA_035571955.1 Urbifossiella sp.
ACGCCGACGCCGTTGCCGGGCATTCTTCCCGCGCGGCGCACGCCGACGCCGACTTCCACGCCGCAACTTCCTGTATTCAGGAAGAAGCCGTTCGACTGGACGCCCATCGTGCTGGTTGTGATTGGCGTGCTGTCGGCCGCCGCGGGGTATTTGTTGTTGTTGAGGCGCTAGCGGCGCGCTCCCCTTCGGGTCGCGGCTAATCGAATCGTCCGGTGCGTTCCCCGTTGGGTCGCGGCTACGCAAACTCACATGCCCTTGGTGGCGTCGCGCATCTCGCCCTTCGGCAAATTCGGCGTGCTCTTCAAGATCCGCGTCATGTTCTGCTTGTACGCCTCGACGCCGGGCTGACCGTACGGATTCGTGCCCATTAGCCGCCCTTCCACCACCGTTGCCAGCATAAGCATCTGCAAGAGTTGCCCGATGCTGTGTTCGTTCAAGGTCGGCAGCACGATGTCCGCGGACGGGCGAGCGGCATCCGTATAGGCGTCGCTCGTTCCCTTGAAGGCCGCCTCCGTGAGGTCCGGGAAGCCGCGGCGGCTGAACTGGTTCAAGTCGTCTTCATTGCGGTCGGCCATGCCGATCATTACCGGCGGATGCTTCCCCTGCTTGATGAGGACGTTGTTGATCATCTTGTCGCGGATTCCGTCCTGGTTCTGCTGGCCGCGGCTGTGCAGATCGCGCGATTGCACCACGGTGAGAGGCGTCGCCCCGCGGTTCTGCTTCCCCAGCGATTCCGACAGCAGCTGATCGTACCACCAACCCAGAGCTTCCAGTTTCTTCGACCATACCGCCATCACGCGCGTCGTCTTCTTGAGTTCCTCGGTCATTAGGTAATTCACGACGGCAAACTGCAGTACCGGGTTACGTTCGAACGGCTCCTCGAGGAAGCGCTTGGTCATGGTGGCGGCGCCGAGCAGGATGGCCCGCACGTCGAGTCCCATCACGGCCGCGGGGAGCAACCCGACCGGCGTGAGCACGCTGTAGCGGCCGCCGACGTTATCCGGGATCGTCAGGATGTCGTCGTCCGGGTAGCCCTCGGCGTCGCACATTTCGCGAAGTCGGCCGCTTGGTCCGGTAATGGGAACGATGGCATGCCGGTACATCGCCGAGCGCGGACCGTAGTAGCGGGCAGCCTCGGCCTTGACGGCCCGGTACGCCGCCGCGGTTTCGAGCGTCTCACCGGACTTGCTGATGACCACCACGCCCCAGCGTTCCTCGGGGATGTCGGGATCGACGCAAGTGTTGTCGAGCAGTTCGAAGAATTCCTGCAGGGAGTCGTTGTCCAGGGCGTCGCCTTCAAAGTAAATGCGCGGCTTGCCCATGCGTAGCTTCGCGGGCATCTCGTTGTGGAAGCTGTGGCAGAGGGCGTGGAAGAGGGCCCGGCCGCCGAGCGAGCTGCCGCCGATGCCCAGCACCACCACGCGGTCGAACGATTCGCGCAAGCGGCCGGCAGTGCGGATGATGCGGCCCAGGTCGCTGGCATCTTGCCGGCGGCGGAAGCCGTCGAGCATTTTCTGCGGCAGATCGATGAACCCCGGCTCAAGCGGTTCCTTGCCGTTCGTGCTCTGTAGCTCGCGTTCGGCGGCGACGCGCCCGCGCACCGTCGTGGCCAGTGGCTTCAGCGCGTCCACCCGTTCCGGCGCAAGAAAATGCTGCGACTGCACTTCCGCCAGGGGCGTCCACATCTCCGGAGGCCGAATCAGCAGCCGCTGATACTGAAAATCGATGTTCTCGTCGGGCAGTTGCATGGGAATCCCTGGCCGGAGGCACGGGTGAGGCCGCAGCGCAATTATCGCAACTCTACGTCACATCTTGCGAGCGGTAAAATGATTCCGGCCGAACTTTTGACCTAAAGAGCCTGGCGACTCAGCGACCGGAATCACACCATGCCCCAGAGGCGGCGCAGGCCCCATTCCAGGCCCAGGAACGTGACGAACAACACCAGCCAGCCTGGCAGGAACCCCTTGGAGTGGTTGCGCCGCCAATCGGGCATGTAGCGCGGCTTCGGCTTCATGTTCTCGAGGTTCTGCCCCTTCAACTCGCGCAGGAAATCGGGAAGTTCCTCCAGTCGCAGCGCCTTGCCGCCGCTCGCCCCGGCCACCTTCTCCATGAAACTCGGCGCCGCCGCGATCAGCAGCATCTCATCCGAGACTTCCGGGTAAGCAATGAAGCGGACGGCGCTGCGATAGC
>DATNBQ010000275.1:0-12862 GCA_035571955.1 Urbifossiella sp.
GCCGGCCAGGGCGAAGACGACGCCGTCGCGGGCCTTGAACACGGCGATGTTTCGGCCGGCGATTTCGAAAGCGCGGCCGAGCCCGAGCGGGATGTCCCACTCCTTGCACACGGGAATCCGGCGGAGCGTGGCGGCGGCAGCCGGCTTGCGCACTTGCAGCGTTTGCATGGTCGTCTCCATGATTAGCCGCGACCCGAAATGGGAGCGCTGGGCTCCGCCTCGCGGCTAAACATTAACTCAACATGGGCAGCGAAATAGCCCGGGTATCCTCGAACTGACCGGAGTACGCGGGCTTGTCGCGTTCCATCCACGGGTCGACGAACGCGGCCATCGTCGCTTCCACCTCGCGGTCGAAGTATTCGCCCAGGCCGAGCTCATCGTCGAGCAGCACTTTCTTGATCTTGGCCAACCCCATCCGCGGTACGAAGTCGTAAGTCCGTTCCAGCCACTTGGCATTGTCGCGATAATAGATGAGGAATCGGCCGATAAGCTTGAGCGCTTCGTCTTGAGTGCGGACGCGGCAAAGGATGTCCGTCTTGCGAACGCTGGCGCCGGCGGCGCCGCCGATGGAGATTTCCCATTCGCCGCCTTCCGTCGCGATCACGCCGAGGTCCTTTACAGTCGCCTCGGCACAATTGCGCGGGCAGCCGCTGACCGCCAGTTTCACCTTGGCCGGAAATTCGAACCCCTGGAAGCGTTTCTCGATGGCGATGCCGAGGGCCGTGGAATCGTTCGTGCCGTAGCGACAAAACTCGCTGCCGACGCAGGTCTTGCAGGTGCGAAACGCCTTGGTGTATGCGTATCCGCTCGGCATCCCCAGATCGGCCCACACTTTGGGCAGGTCGTCTTTCTTGATGCCGAGCAAATCGATGCGCTGACCGCCCGTCACCTTCACCATGGCCACGTCGTACTTCTTGGCGACCTGGCCGATCTTGATGAGTTCATCGGCCGTCGTGACTCCGCCGTAAATGCGCGGGACGACGGAAAAGGTGCCGTCCTTCTGGATGTTGGCGTGGACGCGATCGTTGATGAAGCGGGCATCGCGCTCGTCCACGTACTCGTCGTTCCACAGGCTTTTCAAAAGCGAGGCGAGGCCCATTTTGCTCTTCTCGTCCTCGCTTTTGCCGAGTTCGCGAAAGACGGACGAGACGCTCTTAAGGCCGCGCTGGCGGATGGCGTCGACGAGCGTCGGCTTGTCCATCGGCACGGCGGGAACATACCACGCTTCGGCCGGGTCAGCCTTGACGGAGCCGGCAACGGCCTCGATCAGGCCCTTGACGAGCGTCTTGCAGCTGCCGCAACCGGTGCCGGCGCGAGTCGCCTTGCCGACCGCGGGAACGGTGCACTTGCCCGCCTTGATGGCGGAACAAATGGTCCCCTTGCTCACGCCGTTGCAATCGCAGATCTGGTGCGAATCCGGGAGGTCCGCAAGCGACACGTCCTTCTTCGCGGATTGCGAAGTGAAGAAGATTTCCAGGCGCCGTTCCGGTACCGCGGCGTCCGCCTTGAAAAGCTCCATAAGGTTGTCGGCGGGGCCGAGGTCGCCGAGCAAGCAAGCGGCCGAGAGCTTGCCGTCGCGGACGATCGCCTTCCAGTAAACTTGCCGGGCCGGTTCGCTGTACTGCACCACTTCATCGGTCGGCTTCAGGTCGGCGATGCGGCCCATGCTCGCCAGTTCCACCCCCATCACTTTTAGCTTGGTGGCGATCTTGGAACCGGAATAGGTGAGTTCCGAAGGCAAGGGTTCCGGCGGCGGCGGCTCGATCGGCGTCCCGTCCTCGGCGAACAACTCGGGAACGACTTCCACCTTGCCGAAGAGCGGCTTCTCGGAAGTCAGCACGGCCGCCAATACCTTCGTCTGCTCCCAGATCGGCGCGACCAGGCCATAAACCATGCCGCGGTGCTGCACGCATTCGCCGACGCCGAAAATGTTCGGGTCGCTCGTCCGCATTTGATCGTCGACGACGATGGCGCGTTCGCAAGTGAGGCCGAATTCCTTGGCCAAATCGACGTTGGGCCGAATGCCGGCGGAGATGACGACCATGTCCGCCGGTTGCTCATTGCCGTCGGCGAACTTCACCGATTCGACGCGCTTGTAGCCCTGAATTTCGGCGGTGCTCGTCTTGGTACGAACCTTGATGCCGAGCTTCTCGATGGTTTGCTGAAGCACCATCCCGCCGGCTTCATCCAGTTGCACGCCCATCAACCACGGAGCCACTTCGACAACGGTCACTTCTTCCAGGTTGTGGGTCATGAGGCCCTTGGCGGCTTCGAGGCCGAGAAGGCCGCCGCCAATCACCACGGCCCGCTTGCATCCCTTCGCGTAGTCGGCGATGTTGCGGCAATCGTCCAGCGTGCGGAAGACGAAGACGCCGTGGAGCGTGGTGCCGCGCACCGGCGGAACAAACGGATTCGAACCGGTCGCGAAGACGAGCACGTCGTAGCGTTCCTGGATGCCCTCGGCCGAGACGGTTTGCCGCTCGCGGTCGATGGCGGTGACGCGCTTGCCGGCGTGCAGCGCGATCTTGTTTTCTTCGTACCAGGGGAGCGAATTGAGGAAGATTTCCTTGGCGTCCTGCGTGCCGTTGAGGACGTTCGACAGGAGGATGCGGTTGTAGTTGCCGTAGGGCTCGTCGCCGAACATGACGATGTCGAAGCGGTCGCGGTCGATGGCGAGCACGTCTTCGACGAGTCGGGCGCCGGCCATGCCGTTGCCGATGACGACGAGGCGGAGCTTGGCGCGGGTGGCAATGCTCTCGGACACGGGCCGTGGACCTCCCTGCCCGGCGCGCGGTGATTCGCGCAGCCAGTTGGTGGAGCGATAGTCGCGGGGCGATCGGGTTGGTGACGAGCTGTGGTTAAGGCAAGTCACGCGCCGAACCCGCGCGGCGCAGCGGAAGCGATTGCGCTTCATGCTCCGAGAACTGCTTAAAACAAGACGAATTGGTGCGATCGGGGCTGGGTAAGAAAAGTGCTTATTGCATCGAGTGCGGATTCAAAGCTCGGCTCGGTTGCCCGAACGGTCGGCACGCATGGCTAGGAGAATGGGCAGGCTCTTTGGTGGCACAGGCATTCTTGCCTGTGCGAGTTGCTGCACAGGCAGGAATGCCTGTGCCACCTCAGAATTCCTTACGCCCTGTCTTCTTCGTCCATCATCCGGCGGACCTCGTCGCGGAGGCGGGCCAAAATTCGGCTCTTGGCGACGTAGACCGCGCCGGGCGTCATCTTCAGCGCTGCGCCGACGTCGCCGGCCGACTTGCCTTCCACCGCTGTGCCCCAGAACGCCTGCCACGTCGCCGGCTGGAACTCCTCCTTTACCACTTCCATCGCGCGATCGGTGAGGCGGCGCTGATATTCGCGTTCCCAGTCGGCATCGGGGCCGTCTTCATCCCGGGCGGGAAGCGATTCGAGGCGTTCGTGAGCGTCGCTGTCGCCGGCGGCCCGCGGCCGATTCCGCTGGCTGCCCAGAAAGTTGTAAATCTTGTTGCGCGTGACGGTGTAGAGCCAACCGCGGAAGGTGCCGCGCTTCGGGTCGTATTCCATCCGGTGGGCGTTGCGGGCGACGCTGCGCAGCACGTCTTGCATCAGATCGGCGGCGTCGGCGTCTTGCAAGCCACGATTGCGGGCGAAGCGATAAACCACCGGGCCATACAGGGCGAAGAACTCGCGCCACGCCTCGCTATCCCGGCCATCGCGCAGGCGAGTCAGCAATGTGACGCGGGTCAGCGGCGGTTCAGCCATGCGCGACGCTTCTCGGAGAACTCTGGGCCCGACGCATGAGGGAGGTGAGCGGAGCCGGGTTCGAGCATTCTAGGGAGGGTGCAAAGCTCGGATAAGTGGCGAATGGAGCGGCTATTCCGAAGAGAACGGTTGCACAAGAGGGAGCGGATGCGCGAAACGAGCGATGCAGGCGATGGGGCTGGCGGATTTTTCCCATGTCTCATCAACTCTTCCTTGACAGCTTAATAGAGCGGCAGATAGGGTGTTTGGGTAGGCTATTCTATTTCCGGGAACAAATCGCGCAATCGTAACCTCTTATCAGTTAAGTGGTTTGTTGCGGGATTGGGGGAAGATGCACGGTTCGGGGAAGAGCTGCCGACTGAGGGCAGGCGGAAAAATTGACAAAATCCGCGCAAAGGCCCAATCCAAAGGACTGGCACTCTCGTCAGGATGGCACTTCTGCACGAATCGGTGTGGCGGCGCGCGCCGCCAACGTCCCTCTCCACGCTTGCTAGTCCCGAAGGCCGCAATGCGCTCGCTCTTACATAATGCTGTCATCATTAAGACGACGGCTCTCTGACGGAAGATTGCGGATTGCTGCCTGATTTCTCCGGGATTTCATTCTCGCATCATTCACGGAGTCGCCTCGAATGGCTCGCCTGACTATCCCCAAGTTGTTCCGTTCGATGGCTTTTCAACCTTCGCGGAAGGGGCGGTGGAATCGGCTCTTCCCGCTCTACCTGGAATCTGTGGAAGAGCGGATCACGCCGGCGACGCTGCCGCCGCCCACCGTGCTGACGCCGACGGCCATCACGCAGCCGGTCGCGGCGGCGGGCTTCAACCCCCAGGTCGTCGCCGATCCCAATAACCCGCTCGATCAGGTGCTCGTGGCCACGACGGGAACCGGCACGGCCCTGAGTGTGATCGCGGAGTTCTCCAAGGACGGGGGCGGCTCGTGGGCGCCCGTTATCACCGGGTCGCCCGGCAACGTGATTCCTTTCGACACGGCGAACTTCAACCTGACGCCGATTGCCCCCAACGGCGGCAGCGCCCGCCCGCAAGATCCCAGCGTCGTCAACAATGGGAACCCGAATCCTTACATCGCTGCCTCGTCCATTTCGGTCGCCTTCGGCGCCAACCAGGAGATTTACTACACCTACCTGGTTCACAACGCGGACAAGTCGAGCGGCGCCGTGGTCTTCCGCGAAGGGTTGTTCGGGCAATATCCCGATCCCAGCACGTACAAGATTCTTTATCAATGGGAAGGGTCGGACGCGGCCTTCGACCCCATCATCGGCGTGGACAACACGGCAGCGTCATACACCGATCCGGGGACCGGCCAGGTGTTCGGCACGAACACGATGATCTTGCCGACCGGCCAGAGTAAGGCCGTCTATGTGGCATGGGATGCGAATGCGCTCGCGGCCGCGGGAGACCAGAACAGCTCGGGATCCTTCTTCAATACCAATCCGATTCTCGGCGTGGTTTCTGCGGACGACGGTGCAACGTGGAACAACCCGCAGCCAGTCAGCGATGGGGGCTTCCTGGTCGGGCCGGGAAGCGGATCGGTGGGCAATCCGAATGGGGCCACCGCGAAGGCCGCGGCCCCGCAAATCATCTTCAGCCCGAATAACTCCGCCGATCCCGGCGCGTTGATCTTCGTCTGGCCGCGCCTCAACGGCCAGATCATCTACGACAGCACGAATCCGGATGGCGGCAACCTCGGACAGCAAGCTCCGGCCGCGTTCACGGTCTCATCGGGAGTGATTGACGGGAACATTCCGGACGCAGTGCTGCCTCCCACGTCGCCGCCTCCGCCGCCGAACACGCCCGATCTCGCTCAGACGACTTCATTCATTCTCAACGTTCCGGCCGGGACGATTACCGACCCGAACTTCAATCTCAATGATTTCTCCCTGGAACTATCCCTGGTCTCCGCGGACCTGGAGGATCTGAGCATCACGGTGACGGCTCCGAACGGCAACTCCGTCGTGCTGCTGGAGAACCGCATCCTTGGGGATGGAACGACGGCGAGTTCGTCCGGTCAGTCATATGCGATCGGCCTTCCGCCGCCGCCGGCCGTTCCCGCCCCGGTTACGAACCCCAATCAAATCGAAGGTCTGGGGATCAATCACGGCAACGTCAGCAGTACGATCTTCAGCGACACCGCCGCGCGCCGCATCAACGATCCGGGTAGCGCGTTTCCCTATATCGGGACATTCCGTCCCGAAGGAACGTCCGTCACGGGCGCCAATATCCCGACTCCACTCTTCGCAACGGCTCTGGGCCTCACGACGGCCAATATCGTGGGCCCCTGGACCTTGAGCGTGACCGATCACCGCAACGACCGACTGACAGCTAACGGCAACCCGTACGAATCCCCGCAGGCCCTGCACTCCTGGGGAGTGACGTTCTCCGGCGTCAGGAACGGTATGGGGGGCGACCGCGCCACCAACCTCACCGGCACGACCATCGGCACGGACATCGACAATAGCCCGGACCTACAGGCCATTTCGCCGACCGCGGGTGTTCCCGGCTCCATCTCGGTGGCGTTCGATACGAGCCTCGGTACGTTCTCGCCGTTCGGCGGCGACATGTACATCGCCTTCACGTCGACGTCCAAGCTGTTCAACATCGTCAACACCGACGTTTCCGTGGCGCGGTTCAGCATGACCGGCTCCGGCAGCTTGACCCGCGACGTGACGACGAAGGTCAACGACGATACGCCGGACGACAACTTCACGCAGGGAACGCGCGCTCAGTTTATCCCGGCGATCGCCGTCGATCCGCTTACCGGCACGGTCGTGGCCACGTGGTACGACGCTCGCCTCGACGCCGACAACACCCGCGCGGCGACCTTCATCGCCACGAGCATCGACGGCGACAATACTTGGAGCGATCAGACCTTCACCACCAGCGGAACCTCGCGGCCGTTCTTGAACGAACCGAAGGACGCCGTCGACGTGATTACCGGGACGACTTACACGCTCCAACCGGTGCCGACCAACGTGCCGTTGACGGGTGTGGACGGCGTCGGCATCCGCCAATCGGTGATCGCTTACAACGGGCACATTTACGCGTACTGGGCGGGGAATGTGAATACCGCCGGCGTGCAGATTCTTTCGGCCGAGGCGGTGATGGCGGCCGGCCCGCGCGGCATCGGCGGCGACTCCGGCCCCGTCGCGGGCAACGCCCTCTCATCCATCCTCATCCAGTTCGACCGCACCCTCGATCCCGCGACCATCACGACCGCTCCGTTCCCCGTTCACGTTCGCTACCACAATCCGTTCGATCCGGACAACTTCTTCACGACCATTCCGGTCACGCAGATTTTCGATGAAGGCGGCGGCAATTACCTAGTGGAGTTCGATACGCAGACCGCGGTCGGCACCTACAGCTATACGGTCGACCCCACGGTGCGCGACCAGTTGCGGTCGCCGCTGTCGAGCGTTTACTTGGCCAAGTCGTCGGCCGCCGCGACGTTCCCCGTGGCCCAACCGGGGGTCTTTACTGCCACTCCCTCCATCGTTACCTCGACCGCGGCTATTCCCGATGTGGTGCCGGCCGGTGAAACTGTCAGCAGCGTCACCGTCTCGATGAATATCCTCCAGGCTTCGGTACAAGGCAATCCGCCGGCCTCCACGGAAGACCTCGTGGTCTATTTGGTCGGGCCGGACAGCACGTCCCTGTCGTTCCAATCGGACGGCACGCCGGTCACCAACGGCACTTTCATTCGGCTCGCTAACGGCCCCGGCGTGAGCGCGAACGCCGCCAACTTCCTCAGCACGGGGTTCGACGACGCGGCGGTCTTCTCAATCAATGACGGGATTGCTCCGGCCGTCGCTCCATTCACCGGCACCTTCCAGCCGGATCAAGCGCTGGCGAACCTTATCGGTCGGAATGCCGTGGGCAGCGGGCACTGGACGCTGGTCGTCGAAAACTTCGGCGCGGGGACGGGAACCCTGACGTCGTGGTCGGCCTCCGTGCACGTCTCCTCGCCGTACGCCATCTCGGGGAACATCCTCGGCAACAAGATGGACGAGAATGCCAATGCGCATCGCGACGAGTTGAACGTCGATTCGTTCGCCGTTCCGACGCCGGTGAACGGCGTTCCATTCGCGCCGCCGTTCAAGACCGGCTCGCTGCCGCTCATCATCACCGGCCCGCACATCACCGCGAATCAGGACTCGACCGTCGTGCTCGCGGGAACGGGCGGGAATGGCGTGGCCAGTTTCGTGAACCTGTCGTTCGATCGGCAAATGAATACGGACACGACGAACGGGTTCCCGGCGTTCGGCCCCGCGGACATCGTTTCCATCACCGGCCCGAACGGCGTGATTTACGACAAGGCCGCGGGCATCGGCGGCCCGGTGACCGTGACGCCCGTCGGCGTCACCGCGCCGACGCCGGCCACGACTTTCAAAATCGGCTTCCCGGCCCAGATCCTCAGCGGTTCCTACACGGTCCAAATCGATTCGAACTTCGCGGCCGCTCCGACCATCCCCGGCGGCACGCTCACCGATCACAACGGCATCGTCCATCCCGTGCTGATCGATTCGAACTTGAATGCCGGGCTCGACGTTCTTCGCGGCGGCAACCCGACCAGCGGCATCAAGACCAACTCGTCGTACACGGCCTCGTTCGCCGGTGCGGCGAGCACCATTCCCGCGGCGAGCGGCAACGTGGCCGGCGTCGCCGACTTCCCCATCGCGGTGCCCGATATCTTCGCCATCGCGCTATCGACCGGGCATCAGGTCTCCGTGCAGTTGAACATCAGCGATACGGTTTCCGACAACACGAGCGTGGTCGATCTGGTCGGCGAATTGATCGCCCCAGACGGCACGGTCATCCGCCTGTTCACGAACGTCGGCAATCCGACGCGGAACCCGCCGGGAACCCTCTGGTTCAGCAACACGCTCTTCAGCGACGTTGGGAATACGCCGATTCAAAGCGGCTTCCAGCCGTTCGATTCCGGCCCCTATAACCCGCAGTTCCCGCTGGACAATCTGTCCGGCCTCAACGCCAATGGAACGTGGACGCTGCGGATTCTGAATTCCGGCACGCATACGCCGCACCTCACGTCGTGGACGCTCAGCTTGCCGCAGATCAGCGGCGGCACGGGGCTCGGGGAGACGAACGCCGACAGCTTCGCGGTGTCGTTCCGCATTTTCAACCAGGATCCGACGAGCCTGTTGACGCAGGACGTGTGGACGGCGGTCGGCCCGGCGCCGGAGCAGTATGGAATCGCCCAGAGCGCCCGGACCAATGCCATCGCCGTCGATCCTTCCGATCCGTCGGGCAACACGGTGTACATCGGGGCGGCCAGCGGCGGCTTGTGGAAGACCACGGACTTCCTCACTACGAATGCGAACGGCCCGACGTGGCTGCCGCTCGGCGACGGCGCCCCGGCCTTCGGCCTCAACGTGGTCTCGATCGCCGTCTTCCCGCGCAACAACGATCCGCGGCAATCGACTATCTTCGCGCTCACCGGCGAAGGCGATACCTTCTCGCCGGGCGTCGGCGTCCTCCGCTCCATGGACGGCGGCAAGACCTGGGTCGTTCTCGATAGCACGAACAACACTAGCTCGCCGGCCAACGGCACGGGCAGCATCACTTCGATCGACGATTCGGTGCATCGCGACCGAAAGTTCTTCAACGTCACCGGCTTCAAGATCGTCGTCGATCCGACTCCGGTGAACGATGCCGACAACGACGTGATCGTTTACATGGCCACGGGTTCCGGTGTGTGGCGGAGCAACGACACCGGCCGGCACTGGACACAGATGCAAGCGGGCACGGCCACCGACATCGTGTTGGCGGAAGGGAGCAGCGCGACGGCGGGAACGCCCAACCGGCAGATTCTTTACGCCGCCATCGAAGGTTCTGGCGTGTTCATCGCCCAGCCGGCGTTCGCCGCCGGCGGCATGGTCGAACTGACTGGCGCCCCGCCGGGCAACGGGTCGTTCATCCAGAGCGACGATCCGCTGCTGCCGCGCGTCGGCATTTCCGCCCCGTCGCAAACTCCCAACGGCGCCAAGGGGCGCATCCTCCTGGCCACCCCCGCCCTCACTAATAACCGCATCCAGGACTTGAACTACCAGGGCTGGCTCTACGCGCTCGTGGTCGCGCCCAATAACTCGCTCGACGGGCTGTACTTGACCAAGGACTTCGGCCACAACTGGACGAAGGTCGACATGTCGCAGTACCTGCCGACTGCCGCCTCCGGGTTCGGCACCAACGATTACACGCAGATCGATCACGATCCGTTCTCGGCCCCGCCCGGCGCTTCCAATCCGTTGCCCGGCCAGGGGAATTACGACGTCGGCTTCGCCATCGATCCGCAGAACCCGAACGTGGTCTATATCGGCGGCACCAACGACGCCGCCGTCAGAGTCGATGGCGAGCCCGGCGACCTCATCCGCGTCGATACGACCGGCGTGATGGATGCCCTGGCCGTCGTCGCTTACGACAACTCTTCGGTCCCCACCAACGAGATTCAGTTCACGCCCAATAGTGCGACGGTCGGCAACGTCACGGTCAAGGTTCCCGGCGGCGCCTACGGCGTCACCGACGCCAATCCGACTTCGAACATCGGTTTGTTGAACGTTCTTCGCGATCCGGCGCAGCCGTTCGTGGCCAATTCGCCGGTCCTCTTCAAGAACGTCACCAATATCAACAACACGGGGACGGGGGCGCGGATCAGCCCGTTCGCCGGCGCCGAGGTCAGCACCGACGTGCACCGCATCGTGACCATGGTCGACCCGGCCACCGGCTTCACCCGACTTCTCATCGGCGACGACCAGGGCATCGGCAGCGCGGTGGACGACGGGAAAGGAAACCTCGTCACCAACGATGGGTTCCTGCAATTGCCGGGCAGCGACCGCAACGGCGACCTGCAGACGATGCAGCTCTACAGTTCGGCGTCGCAGCCGGGCCAACTGGCGGCCGAGATTTCCGCCGCGATCGGCGGGGGAATGTTCTTCGGCGAAGGGCAGGACGACGGCTTCCCGGTAGCAGCCTCCAACATTCTTCAGACCGGTGGAGGCGCCCTTATGGGATGGGGCGGGGGCGGCGGCGACGGTGCCTGGGGCATGACCGATCAAACCGGATCGGGAAGCTACTTCGCGTACAACTGGCCCTGCTGCGGAGGCAACGGCAGCAACTTCTTCCAGGTCGACGGTGTTTCCAAGACCTTCTTCTTGCTTCAGCCCGGCGACAATCCGAGCACCAACAAGGGCGAGTGGCCCTCGCTCGGCGGCTTCAAGTTCGCCGTCAATCCGATCACGAGCAACGGCGGCGCGAGCCCCGGGGTGGGGCTCCTGGTCAGCAACAACACCGGCCGCATCTTCCGCTCCACGGATAGCGGCAACACGTGGTTCATCGTGGCCGACCCCAACACGCCGGGCCAGACGCCCATCGTCGGCAATTCCGAGGCGCTCGCCTTCGGCGCCCCGGATACCTCCGACCCCAACCAGTTCAACGACTTCATGTATGCCGGCACGGGCGGCGGCCAGGTCTGGGTCACTACGACCGGCGGCAGCCCGTGGACCAATATCTCTTCGGGGATTTTTGGAAGCATCCAGCAGATCGTGCCCGATCCGGTCCGCGGCTCGCGCGACGTGTACGCCGTCACCAGCAACGGCGTCTTCTACAACGCCGATTCCACGTCGCCGACCTCGTCGTGGGTGAACCTCACGGGCAACATCTTCACGATTTCCCGGCCGATCTTCGGCGACCTCAACGCCGCGCCGCAACCCGCGGGCAGCGAGATGGCCATGATTCGCGGCGGCTCGCTCACCTCGCTGGCCGCCGACTGGCGCTACGCCATCCCGGTCGATCCCAACGATCCGTCGAAGGGTTCGTTCCCGGTGCTGTATGCCGCCGGCTACGGCGGCGTCGTTCGCTCCATCGACGACGGCAAGACGTGGCAAGCTTATCCCGTCGGCACGCTCAACCCGGACGGCACCCCCAATCCGCAGGGCAACCCGGCTTATACCTACGTCGATCCGACGACCGGCCAACAACAGTCGCTCAACGCGCCGATTGGCGGCTTCTTCCCGTCCGTGAACATCACGCAGCTCTCGCTGTCGCTGGGGAACATCGATCCGAACACGGGGCAGCCGCTGCAACAAACCGGCGGCCTCGATCTGCTCACGGCGGCGACTTTTGGCCGCGGCGACTGGGTCATCCGGCTCGGCACGCCGAACAACGACCCACAGATTGCCTCCATCGCCAAGTTCCAGGTCGTCAAGCAATCCGGTCCGCAGGTGATCGGCGTCACGACGACGGGCGCGGCCAATACCCTGCGCGTGCAGTTCAATTCGCCGGTGCTTTCCAATACCTTCAAGGCGAGCGACATCCACGTTACGGATGCCGGCGGCAACCCGCTCACCGTTCTCAGCATTGCTCCGATTGTCGATACCGTGGGCCCGGCCAACGAGCCGACCATTCCTGGAAAGCCGGCCGATTTCCACGACTTGTTCCAGATCGTGACCTCGGCGCCGCTCGTGAGCGGCTACGCCAAGATCACCATCGGCCCGAGCGCTACCGACCCCGGCCCCAGCGACTACGCCGGCTTCGGCATGAACCAGAACGACAACTTCACGAACGGCGAAACGGCCCTCGACCCGAACAACGGCAACCAGGCGGCCGACGCTTACAACGGCTTCGTCGTTCTCACGGTCCCCGGCATCTCGACGACCACGGCCAACTTCAGCGACAGCGCCGGCAACGCCAATCTGAACGGTTTCACCGCGAGCGGCCTCTGGCACGTGACCAACGCCGCCCCTCAAGCCGCGGATCCGGTCGGGCACTCGGCCTCCAACATCGCCTACTACGGCATCGACTCGCTGGGTACTTACGATACGGGCCTTCCGAACCAGGGCGATCTCACGTCGCCGCCGCTCACACTGGCGAACAACGCAACGCTCACATTCAATTACCGGCTCGATACCGAGTTTCCGGAATCGGGATTCGCGCCCGATTTCGACTTCGCCGAGGTGCAGGTTTCCACGGATGGCGGCAATACCTGGATCACGGTGGCCGGGAACACCGCGGGCGGCGGCGGCGCCGTGGGCATCGTCAACCTTCCCGAGGACGACCAGCCTGAGACGGGCGGCTGGGCGCCAGCTTCGATTAACCT
>DATNBQ010000276.1:0-7177 GCA_035571955.1 Urbifossiella sp.
GGTCGGGCCGTTTCGAGCAGAACTCGAATAGGGCAATCTTCACGCAGTCCGCCGGGCTCCCCTCGACCGCCCAACCGCGCCGCTGCCGTCCCTCGAACACTTCCTTACAGATCAGTGGGCTAAGGAATGTGATCGAATGCCCCACGCCGCTTTGCTCGGTGGCGGGGGCACAGATGCAAACGTCTCCCAGATGTTGCAACTCTCGCTCCAAAGCCGCCAGGCCGGGTGCGTAAATGCCGTCGTCGTTCGTCAGAAGAATGCGCATGGCGTCGCAATCAACGTAAGGTTGCGAGTAGAACCGAGCCGCGAGCGTGAGCGAGCGACCAAGCACGACCGCTCCCTGACGGTCGCGGCTCGGTCGAGCGCCGATGCTATTACACGGAAACGGCCGGCGAATGGGAATGTCAGCGGCGAGTCAGTTTGAGCATGTGGCGCTCGGCGTGCTGGCCCCAGGGGAAGCGGCCCAGAAGCTCGCAGCGGAAGCCGAAGGCTTCGGCGATTTGATCGAAGTGGCCGCGGTTGACCCACATTTGGCCGCGGTGGCCGGCCCCGCGCGCCACGTAATCCGAAGCAATGATGTCGGCGATCACGACACCGCGCGGCCCGAGCAAACGCGCCGTTTCCGCCAATAAGAGCGCGGTTTCGTCGGTGTGCGTGTGCGTGAAGACGCTGAAGAAGATGGCCATGTCGAAGGGGCCGGCGGAGGTGGGGAACGGCAAGCGGGTCAATTCGCCGACTGCGAAGTGGAAGTTCGGCCGCCGATAGTGCCGTCGGCAATAATCGATCGCCTCGCGGCCGATGTCCGTGCCGAAATAGGCCCCGCGCTCCGTGAGATAATCTTCCAGGGCCATCGCCATTTGACCCGTGCCGCAGCCGACGTCCAGCATCCGCGAACCGGCTGACAGCCCATTTTCAACCAGCATCTGCCGGCGATCGAGGCTCGACTTTCGGTACTGTTCCTGCGAGTGGTACGCACCGACCACCCACCAGGCGTTCTCGTTCAGATCGGCGGAACGGTAGACCTGATGGTAATCGATGTCGTTGGCCCGCGAGAAGGTGACGTGGACCGGCACGCTCTCGGCGAGTTCCGCAACGGGAATCGCCTGGCCGCTCGCGGTCAGTTCCCAGGCCAGGGTGAAATCGCCGACCGCTTCGGGGCCGGTCGCGGGAATAGTGATGTCGCTCCATTCCCCGGGAAGCAGGGTGCGCGGCAGCGGCGTGAAAATCGAGTGGCCGAACGGGCGGCCGTCGAGCGCCACCCAGTGATGCTTGAGTGCGAAGTTTCGCCACGCTTGCCGCGAATGGTTCTCGACGCGAACGGTCCAGTCCACCGAGATGCCGGCTTCCATGACCGATCGGGCGAGTTGCACGGAGAGGCGGCCGCGCGGGGCGATGGTTTCCGCAGGCGCGATGGCCCAACGGATGCGGCGCGCGAATCGCCCGAGCGGCGTGGCGTGGAGAAGTTTCATGGAACGCCCCGATGGCTGGAAAATCCGGTCGCCTGGAGATACGCCGGGGCTGGGCACTCTGTCAATCGGGATCAGGGTAAAGTGCGCGGCGGCGGCAACGCGGTGGGCAGCGGCCGGGGCGGCGGCAGCGGAACCGCGTTCGGTTGAATCGGCGGGGCCCCCGGCACGGGAAACGCCCCCGGAGGCGGCATGCCGGGGATCGCGGCGCCGCGACGCGCGTACGTGATCTGCCACTCGGCGACGTGCGCGCCCATCATGTCGCCGCTCGCCACCCGCTCTTGAATCAAGTCGCTCGGGTCTTCGCCGCTCACCGGAGTCAGCCGCGGCGTCGTCTGGTCCAGGCCGACGTTCCCGCCCGTCACCACGGTCTCTTCCTTGATAATCACGAAGTCCGGGCCGACGTGTTTCTCGATCAAGGCCAGGGCCCGGTCGCGGTAATAGAACGGCCAGCTATTGGTGTTGGAGGGGATGGCGACGACGCCGTAATCGGGCTTCTTCTGGGCGTAATGCGCGAGGGTGCAGCCCGAGTTGCCGAGGGCGAACAGCGCGAACGTAAGCAGGCCGACGCGGCTCATCGCGGCCACATAGCGAACAGCCCCGGCGCGATCAAGCCCGTCCGCACCGCGCGGGATTCGCCTCGGTTTGGTGGCACAGGCAGGAGTGCCTGTGCCACCAAGATCCAAGCTAGTTTTGTAGGTCGGGCTGTGCCCGACGTTCTTCGACTAGTTTTGTGGGTCGGGCTGTGCCCGACGTTCTTTGACTAGTTTTGTAGGTCGGGCTGTGCCCGACGTTCTTCGACTCGGAGGATCGTTGACACAGTATTCGGTTGAGCGGCTGCCCGATGAAGCATAAGGTGGGGGAATGATTCCTCGATTCGCCGCGATCCTCGCTTTGTTCGTCCTTGCGCCGGCGCCGGCCGCCGATGATCCGGAGATTGCCCGAGCCGCGGCCGGCGTCCAGGAAGTGATCGGCCACATGGGCTCGTGCGCCGATCGCCCGGGCAATACCCTCGCTGGCATTCGCCAGGCCATCGCGGCGCACGCCCACGTTGCCGAGGTGGATGTCCGCACGACCCGCGACGGCATCCTCGTCTGCCTCCACGATCCGGAAGTGGACCGCACCACGGACGGCAAAGGAAAGGTCGCCGCGTTGACGCTGGTCGAAGTCAAGAAGCTCGATGCCGGCATCAAGTTCGACAAGCGATTCCGCGGCGAACCGGTCCCGACCTTGCGCGAAGTCTTGCGATTATCCAAGGGCCGCATCGGCGTCATGCTCGACTTGAAAGAGACCGGGGCGGCCTATGCCGAGCGGATCGCCGCCGAAGTGAAGGAACACGGCGATGCGAAGCGCCTGGTGCTCGGCATCCGCTCCGTCGAGCAGGCGAAGCAGTTTCGCATGCTGCTGCCGGCGGCGCGGCAGATCGGCCTCGTTCCCACTCTGGACGACATCGAGCCATTCGCCAAGGCCGGCGTGAAGGTGATCCGCTTGTGGCCGAAGTGGCTGAGCGATCCGACGGCCGTCCCGCGCGTGCGGAAAGCGGGGCTCGAACTGCACGTCGGTTCCGGCCTGGGCACGAAGGCGGAAGTGCTGCCGCTCCTGAAACACCGCCCCGAATCAATGGCCAGCGACGACCCGGCGCGGCTCGTGAGGACCCTCGCGGAGTTGCATGGGTCGAAGTAAGTCAACAGACGTTCATGCCGCGCGCCCATGGGCGGTTGCTTTTCCAAGCACATCATCGATTGCATCGAGGGTGCGTTCGGTGGCCCCTTGCTGGCGGCGGACCAGTTCTCGCGCCGCGGCGCCCATCCGCTCGCGGCATGGTTCATCGGCAATCAGGCGGGCCAGTTCCGCTTCGAGTTCCACTGCATCGTTCACCATGATCGCGGCACTGCTCTCGGCGAGCCGCCGCGCCGCATCCTTGAAGTTCCAAACGTGCGGCCCGAAGACGCACGGCACGCCGTAACCGGCCGGTTCGATCATGCTTTGCCCGCCGCGACGGCCATCGAGACTGCCCCCGGTAAAGCCGACATCCGCCAACCCCCAGGCCGCCCCGAGTTCGCCGACGCTATCCAAGAGCACCACGGCCGGCATCTCGGCCAAGGGCCCGGCAATTGTCGACCGCCGGGCATAGGGCAACCCGGAGCGTTCGACGAGCTTGGCGACTTCCTCGAAGCGGTCGGGATGCCGCGGCACGAGGATGAGCCGCAATCGCGGGAAGCGTTCGCGCAGCCGGGCGAAGATGCCGACCACGATGCCTTCTTCCGGGGCGTGCGTGCTGCCGGCGAGCCAAACGATCGGCCGCTGCGCCTTGTCGCGGGTTACGGCCAGCAGGCGCGCCAGTTCGCGGCTCCTGGGCGTATCGCGGTCGCCGCTCGCCCCATCGTACTTGATCGAGCCCGTGACCGTCAGTTTGCCTGGCGTCACGCCGAGTCTCTGGAAACGCTCTGCGTAATCGGCGTCTTGCACGGCGAATCGAGCGACGCGATCGAGGAGCAGCGACCGCGCGATCCCGCCGAACCGCGCGAGTCGCCGGAAACTGCGCGGGCTCATCCGGGCATTCGCCAGCACCACGGGAACGTGCATTCGTTCGGCCATCCGCAGGAAGTTCGGCCACAGTTCGCTTTCGACGAGCACGATCGCGGCCGGTTTGACGCGATTCAGAGTGCAGCGAACCGACCAGGAAAAATCGAACGGCCAGGCGATGGCGGCGTGTTCGGTGAAGCGGCGCCGCGCCTCGGCCAGACCGCTTTCCGTCGTGGATGAGACCACGATTCGCCAGTCGGGATGGCGCCTGCGAAACGCGGGCACGAGCGTACCGAGAAGGTTTATCTCGCCGACGCTGACGGCGTGGAACCAAATCGTGGGCCGGCTATCGTTCGGGAGAATCGCGCGGCCGAGCAACTTGGCGGCCAGATCGCGGCGATAGCGCCCCGTTGCCGCCGCCCGCCACGCGAGCCACGGCGACAGCACCGCCAGAGCAATGAGATACACAAGATCGAGCAGAAGCATGGGGCGAAGCTTACCCCGGCTCGTTACACCGACGCAACCCGCAACGGGCACCCAACGATCCGTTGCGGATGTCGGGCACAGCCCGTTGCGGATGTCGGGCACAGACCGTTGCGGATGTCGGGCACAGCCCGTTGCGGATGTCGGGCACAGCCCGACCTACAAAACCGCCTTGTAGGTCGGGCTGTGCCCGACACCCACCTACTGCGCCTCCATGGATCGTTGGCACACCCTCCGTTGGCGCATTCACTTCACGACATCCGCGCCCGGCCACACCAGGTCGTTGAACCGATCGACCGGTTCCCGCGCCGACCAGGCGATCCCCCGCAACAACACCACCCGAAACAGCGGGTCGTCGAACGACCACGAATAGTGACCCGGAATGGAAACGAACACGCGCCCCTTGCCGTGCTCGAGGCTCCAGAACAACGGCTGTGGCAGCTTGTCTTCAATCGCACTCGCCAGGATGCGGCCCTTCGGCAACTCGCCGGTCAGGTTCCAGTAGCTTTCATCCACCAGGGCCAGTTTGTCGAAGTTGCGGGCGATCAGGTGCTTCGCTTCCTTGTTGAACATGAGGGCGACCGGGCCGTGGCGGAACTTCGCGCCGGCGCCCCAGGCCAGGCCGATCCTCTTGGCGAAGCCGGGGGCATCCTTCTGGCCATCGACGGCCCAGTGGATGTACGTCAGTCCGCCGCCGCGTTCCAGGAAGGCATCGATCGCCGCCGACCGCTCAGCGTTCCAGTTACCGCGCTGGAAGAAGACCATCGCATCGGCTTTCTGGAATTCCTCCCTGGCCGGCCACTCCATCGCCGTGATCACTTCGATGTTGCCCGCGGCCCCGAGCAGTTCCTTCCACGCCTTTTGCCAGGCGGGGTAATCGTGTTCGCCGGGGCCGTGGTCCTTGGCGCCGGCGACGAGCACCACGCGGATCGGCCGCGTCTTCTCCGGCGGGTTCGGCGCGCCGGCCAGGATCGCGTTCACCTCCGCAACGGTGCGGGGCTTGGGCCGCTTCTCGCTGCCTGTGTAATCGCGTGGCATCGACGGCGGCGGCGCCAGCAGGAATGTCAGCAAGTCCCGCGTTGGCTCCGGGCCAAGTTTCTTCAAGAGATCGTCCGGCATGATCGAGACCGCGGCCGGCCGCAGCGATTCGATGTCGGCGCGGTTGAGAACCGTGGTGTTCCCCTTCGCGTCACCGACGTGCACTTGGCCGCCCACGGATCGAATGACGCCGGCCAGTTGCCGTCCGTCCTTGAGGTTGATGGTTTGAGGAATGAAGTCCGGGTTGATGGCATAGCTCGGCTGGGTGATGTCGCGGAGCACTGAGGCGTAATCGCGGTGGATGAGGTTGGACAGGTCCGGGCCGATGCTGCCGCCCTGGCCGTTCACGGCGTGGCACTTGGAACACGCCGCCGTTTCGGAGAAGAACACCTTGCGGCCGTGGGCCCAGGAGCCGCCGTCCAGTTCCTTGGGAAGAGAAAATGCGATGGGCTGGCCAAGCGTGGCCTTGGGATTGACCCAGGGAAGCAGCATCCGGCGGAGGGGCAGTGGACGCGGGCGTTTGTCGAGCGTTGAACTGTACCAGGATGCGAGTGATGGTTGATGCCGTCCCGCACCCACAAGCAACTCGACTGGCCAAGGCACTGGGTAATTGGTGTCTACATTGATACTCGCTGTTGTTTGCGGCTGCTCTGCAATGAATTCGTACTGCACGCCGCGTTCGGAATGAAGAGTGAGCCTTCCCCGTGAAAAGTGGCCAAACGTAACTCGCTCATACGGGTGTTCGTAATCGAGTTTGGAGCCTGGCTGCACCCTGGGATGAACGATGTTTGCCAGGTCGTACTGCGTAAGGAGTCTCAATTCGCCAGTTGACTTGATAAGCTCGCGGAGCTGATCGTGGGACTGGCTTCCGGCTGAGAAGCCCGCCGAGACTGTCAGATCCAAGCTCGGCAGCCACCCGCTCCACTGGATCTCCGGCCGCTGACGCGGCCGGCTCGCCAGCCATTTTGCTTCCACGCCGCTGAGATCGAAATCCAGATCAATCTCCGGAACCTGGCGCAAAGAATCAGGGGGCTGACGCCCCCCGCTCGCCTTGAAGATTGGCCGCCCCATGCCGGGCAGCGTCAGCGCGTAATGCACCGGCGCAGGGAGGCCATCCACGGCCAGCAGTAAGCTGCGGCGATCCGGCGTCAGTTGCGCCGATCGCACCGGGATGTCGAACCGCGGCGTCGCCTTTTCCCGCTGCACCACCGCATAACCGGGCCATAGCGATTCAAAGCGATCGCCGGCGCGAACGTATTGCCCGGCCGTCAGCTTGCTGCGATTGGCCACGTCGCGGAGAAGCTCCGGATTCACGGGGCGGTCGAACTCGATGCGGACTTCGCGCGGGCCGCTCGGATAAATCAGCACCGGCTGCGGATGTTCCTTATCCGTGTAGCTGATCTTGTACAGCTTTCCCTTGCCGGTCGGGCCGCTGCCCCAGTCCGGCCCGCCCGAATGACACGCCACCAAAAGCGAACCGTCCGGCGAAATGCAGCAGTCGATGGTCAACATGCTCAGGCATGCGAAGGTCTGGTTCTTGGCCACGTAGCCATTCGCGGTCTTGACGAGCTGGGTGCGGAAGATTTTGCCTCGCGATTCGCCGGTCACGAAAACGTCGCCGGCCCACTGCTCCGGCCCAAAAATCGGCCCATGCTTGTTCACCG
>DATNBQ010000277.1:0-4192 GCA_035571955.1 Urbifossiella sp.
TCGCCGTGCGGCACGCCGTCCTGACGGAGCGAATCCGGCCCGAGCCGGTATTGGGAATCCGGATTCGGCGCACTTGGGTTCTTGGCCGGTTGAGCCAGGACCGATGCGGCAATGCCAAAGCTGATGCCGAAGCTAATAGCCGATTTCATTGCGATGTCTCCGTTGAATCGCGTCTGATCTCGAACGATTCGCGGCGAGGCAGAGTCCGCGGAACATTAAACGATTAGCCGCGAGGCGCAGTCCGCGGAGCCCGAACGTTTAGCCGCAAGGCCAAGTCCGCGAAGCCCGAACGATTAGCCGCGAGGCGGAGTCCGCGAAGCCGAGCGCGGTTCCGAGGTTAGGCAGAAGGGCCCGGTGTCTTCGTTCTGCTCTATCTCGACCGCCGCGCTTGTGCCAGAAGCTTCCGCAGATTGCGAGCAGCATCCACCGCCAGCAGCACGAGGGCCGCCTGAAAAAGGATGGCGCAGATGGCTACCGCCAAACAAGGGAGGTAAACAACGATAATGGTTATGAGTGTGATCCCACCGATGCGCCCTCCACCATCAAACTTGTCCAAAGCCATCATCGCCGCAAACAATGAGATAAGGAAAACTCCCACGACACAGATTATCCCCAGCCACATCACGAAGCGGGTGTAGCGATCCAGGAACCCGTAGTACCAGGGTTCAGTACCTTCCAAGAACCGCTCGGGCGATGGCTCGAACGCGAATTCCTCAGGACCTGCGGGCGGTTGCCCTTGCGGAACAAGCGCAGGCAACTGCACAGGTTGGCTACAGGCAACGCACCGGACGACCTGCCCCGATTGGCCCGGATGATAGATGAATTGTTGTCGGCAGTGCGGACAGATCGCGGAGTACGAGGGCATAGCTGGCGCTCCTCCATCGCCTAACGGCGTTCGAGTTCGAGCGTACATATCATCCCTAACCTCTCACTTTTTGCAAGCAGTCACTTGTCTTTCGACGGATTCGCAAACACAAACGCCAGCGGCTCTCATCCTAGTCATCTCAGTTGACACTCACTCACAGGAAGTTACGCTTCATGCGGCCCAAATCGCATCCTCCGCAGTCGGAGCATCATCATGGCACCCAGCTTCCCGAAGGCCGTTTCATGGCCCCTGGCGGCCAAGTACCGAGAAATCGCAAGCGCCCCTGCCATCGCTTGTTGCGTCAAGACGGAAACCACTGCTTGGCCACTTGGCCTCTTGCCGAGCCATCCCGAAACGGCGCGAACACCCCATAAATCATGGCACTTGGCGAGCATGCGCTCTGCGGCAGAAAAAAATAAAGCGGCCGCGACTTCTCAAAGGCCCGCAATTCATTGCGAATCCGCCGCTCCACTTGGCTGGCTTGGCCAGTTCGGATTGCCCGCCTCCCTTCGAAAACGGTATGGTTTTGGCCTCGGAACCCACGTCCACGGATGGATTCTCCCCATGACCGACCCCGCCTGGGATCTGGCAGTCGCCCGCCGCCGCATCGAGCAACTCGAGACCGCACTCATGCGGCGAACCGAACTGCTCGAACAGAAGCAAGCGGAAGTGGCGGCGATCCGGTCGTCGAAGGCGTTCCGGGCCGCGTCGCTCGCCAACAAACTGCTCGACCGGCTCTTCCCGCTGCACACACGTCGCCGCACCTGGTTGAAAGCGACGACCCGCCGGCTCGGCAGCGTGCCCGCGGCCATCTGGTCGAAGCGGAATTCGAAGAACGGCCCGCCGCCAGACGAACGCCACCTCAGCGAATGCACCCCGCCGGACGAGTATCGCCGCTGGATCGCCAAGCACGAGCCGAACGATGCGGAACTGAAGCGGCAGCGATCGCATCGCTGGTCGCGGTCGCCGAAGTTCAGCGTCGTGGTGCCGGTGTTCAATCCGCCGGCCGCGTTCCTCGAAGCGATGATTGTCTCCGTCCGCGAACAGACGTATCCGCACTGGGAATTGTGCCTGGCGGATGCGAGCACGGCGGATTATGTGCGGCCGATCCTGGAACGGGCCGCGGCGAGCGATCCGCGGATTCGCGTCGAGTTCCTCGCTTCCAACGGCGGCATCGTCGGCAACTCGAACGCCGCGGCCAGTCTTGCAACCGGCGACTTCCTCGGCCTGCTCGATCACGACGACGTGCTTGCCCCGTTCGCCCTGTACGAAATCGCGGCCGCACACAATGACCACCCAGACGCCGACTTCCTCTATTCCGATGAAGACAAGCTCGACACGCGCGGCGACCGCGTCGAGCCGAACTTCAAGCCGGACTGGTCGCCGGAAACGCTTCGCAGCCGGAATTACATTTGCCACTTCACGGTGTTGAAGCGAGAACTATTCCAGCGAGTCGGCGGCTTCCGACCCGGCTTCGACGGTTCGCAAGATTACGATCTCGTGCTGCGAGCATCGGAACGAGCGCGGCAGATCGTTCACGTGCCGCGGGTACTCTACCACTGGCGCATGCATGCTCAATCGACGGCGTTCGCCAAGGGAACCAAGAACTACGCCTACGATGCAGGGAAGCGGGCCGTCGGCGAACATCTCGCTCGCCTTGGCATCGACGGTTCCGTTCACGATGGCCCGATCCTCGGCACGTATCAGGTGATTCACCACCTTCGCACGCAGCCACTGGTCAGCATCATCATTCCCAACAAGGATCAGGCGGCGTTGTTGTCGCGGTGCATCGAATCGCTGGCGAAATCGAGCTATGCGAATTACGAAGTGGTGATCGTGGAGAACGGCAGCCAGCTCCCGGAGACGCACGCGTATTATCGGGAGTTGGCCAAGCAACCGCACGTTCGCATCATCGAATGGACGCGGCCGTTCAACTATGCCGCGGTGAACAACTTCGCGGCGGCGCAGGCCCGCGGCGAACTGCTTCTCTTCCTCAATAACGACACCGAGGCGATCAACCCGGATTGGCTCGAGGCGATGGTGAAGCAGGCGGTGCAGCCGGGCGTCGGCGTGGTCGGAGCGAAACTCTACTACGCGGACGACACGATCCAGCATGCGGGAATTGTGCTGGGAATGGGCGGCGTCGCCGGGCATTCGCACTTGTTCTACCCGCGGCAAGCGGCGGGATACATGCAGCGATTGCGGATCACGCAGAACGTCGCCGCCGTGACCGGGGCGTGTTTGCTGATGCCGCGAACGGTGTTTGAAAAGGTCGGCGGTTTCGACGAGGGATTCGTCCTGGCCTTCAACGATGTCGATCTCTGCTTGTCGGTGTTGCAGGCCGGTTACCGCGTAGTATGGACGCCGGACGCCGAGTTGTACCATCTGGAATCGAAGACGCGCGGCTACGAGGATACCAGCGAGAAGCAGGCCCGCTTCAAACGCGAATACGACCTGTTCCATTTGAAATGGGCGGCGGTGCTGAAATCGGGCGACCCGTATTTCAGCCCGCACTTCCGCCTCGACCGCCCGGACTTCGCGCTGCGAGCGGCGTGAGGAATTACTCGAAGGCACTCTCGCCCAGGCCGACATTGAGTTTCATGCCGGTGTAGCTGTAAGACTCCAGCAATTCGCCGACGGTGGAACCGGGGGGCGGAGCATCGTACGATTCGAAGCGCATCGGCAGCTTCGTCTCCTTATCGACGTAAACCAGCATTCGGTAGGCGTAGCGATGGACATGGGCGCGGTGGGCGAAGATTTCATAACGGGTCGCGACCTTGCCGGCGAAGTTGAAATCGGAGGTGAAGACTTCGAGCGGGTTGCCGAGTGCCTTTTCGCGAGCCGCGATCGAGGCGAGTAAGTCGAGCGTGGGGCCGACACCAAAGGCCGTAACCGGGTGCCGATTCTCGGCCATGATCTTGGAATCGTCCGGTTTGAGGGACTGGAAACCGCTGATCCCCTTGGCGCCGGCGGCGCGGAAGCGCATCTTGCCGGACTTGGTCAGGGCGGTGTGGCGGAATTCCATGCCGGCGGCGGCGTCTGGCTTCGCAAAGCGAATGGCCACGCTGGCCGGCTTCACGCGCACCTTCATCTCGGCCACTTGCTCGGCGCCGAGCACGCCCTGGAGCCGCTCTTGCCGCGTGAATACACAGGAATAATCGCGAACCTTGGCGTACGAAGCGCGCGCATCCGAAAGCATGGCGCCAAGGGGATCGGCGGCCCGGGCGGCTTCCACCCGCGCGGCCGGCACGACGCCCTTTTCTGGCGGCGCCGCGGCCGCGAGGCCCATCGACATCGCGCCCGCCGCCAGGCCCAATGCCCACTTCC
>DATNBQ010000278.1:0-6100 GCA_035571955.1 Urbifossiella sp.
GCTCGACCCGAACGATGTGTTCAACCCCGGCCGCTTCTAAGGGCTACAGGCTCCGCGAATCGGCGACCTCCCCCACAAAGTGGGGAGGTTGTAGGTGGTTGGTTCTATGTCATTGACTAGCTGACTGTCAGTAGCCACTGCACGGCAGCCTTCACACCGGCTTCCAGGGGCGTTGGAGGCGCGGTGCAGCCGGCCCCGCGGAGCTTCCCCATCGCCGCCTTCGTGAAACTCTGATACCGGCCCGCCAGGTCCGCAGGCATGTCGATGAAATGGATGTCCGGCGTTTTACCCAGTGCCGCGAAGACGGCGTTCGCCAGATCGAGGAAGCTGCGCGGTTCGCCCGTCCCCGAGTTGTAGAGGCCGCTCGGAGCCTCATTCTCCCACAGCCAGAGCAAGTGATCGACGCAATCGTCCACGAAGACGAAATCGCGAAGTTGCCCGCCATCCGGGAATTCCCGGACGGTCGATTTGAAGAGGGCGACGCAGCCGGTTTCGCGGATTTGCCGCCACGCCTGGTAAACGACGCTGGCCATGCGGCCCTTGTGCACTTCGCGCGGTCCATAGACGTTGAAGAACTTCAACCCGGCCCATCGCGGCGGGCTAACCCGGCTCGCCGCGGCTTGCGCCAGGGCCCACGCATCGAAATCGTTCTTGCTCTTGCCGTACAGGTTCAGGGGCACGAGTCCGCTCGGCGGCGTGCGGTCGTCGAAGCCGCGGGCGCCGTCGCCATACGTGGCCGCGCTCGAGGCATAGAGGAATGGGCAGCGCTTCGCCGCGCACCATTCCCATAGCGACTGGCTGTAGCCGATGTTGTTCCGCTCCAGGTAACCCCAATCGCTTTCGGTGGTGGAACTGCACGCCCCGAGGTGGAAGATTGCCTGCAGTTCGCGAATTTCAGAGGTCAGCGCTTCGAGGAAGCGAACGTGATCGAGGAAGCGAAACCGCCCCAGGCCGACCCAGTTCGCGGCCTTCGCCGCCGTGATCGGATGATCGACCAGCAACAAGTCGTGGCCCAGGCCGGCGAGCCGATGGGCCAAATTCGAGCCGATGAATCCGGCGGCCCCGGTAATGGCAATCATTGCCGCACTCCATGAAGTGGCGGCATGGTAGCGTCTCGCCGCGATTCACGGAATGCGGAGTTCCGGGTCCGGCGGCGGCAGCAACTCGGCGGCACCCAGGCCATACGCCGCGGCCAGCCGATACAGCGTGGTCAAGGTCGGCACGCGGCGGCCGGTCTCGAATCGGGCAATGCTGACGTGATGGACGCCGGACCGCTCGGCGGCTTGCAACCGCGACAATCCGGCCTGCAGTCGGGCGGCCTGGAGTTTCTCCGCCAGCCCCGGCACAAGGGCGCGCTTCGCCATGGTCCGATCTCCCCGGCGCGGAATAGGTCGGCGCACCGCGTGCGCGACGGTTATGAAATGATGATTAGCCGCGACCCGAAGGGGAGCGCGCTAGCGACGGGAGATTAACCGCGCGGGGGATGGAAAATGGAGTCGTCGAATTGAGGCAGTGCCAACGCGATCGACGTTGGCAACGACCAGTGGGAAGGCCCGCGATGCGTCGTGGAACCGACGTCGGCCACGCATTCTTTAACCTGCGACGGCGCGGGGGAAACAGGCGCCGGCGAACTCGGCGCCGCCGGCTTTTGCGAACAGTTCGGGCCGTGGCACGGTTGCCGCGGCACCGGCGAGTTTCCCGACTGCTCCACCGCGATGTGGACGTAGTTGCCGCACTGGGCCGATGCGGTGCCGGAGAAAAGCGCAAGCGCGGCGACAGTCGCCACGGCGACGCCGACCCCGCGCAACGACAGTCGCGAACCGATGGGCATAGGTAAGCGGAGAATAAGGCGAACGCCCTCGCGCGTCAAGACGCTTGCGATTGCAAGCTCGCGAAAACCCCGGCATACTCGGGCCCCTTATCACAGGGTCGCGGTATGCGCTTTCACAACTTGCAACTGCTCCGCGTCGCCGCGGCCGTCGGCGTCGTCGCCTTCCACCTCGGCGTCCACGGCGGCATCCTTGGCACGAACTCCCTGGACTGGCTTCGCACCGGGCCGTGGGCCTTCTTCCCGGTCCCCGTCTTCTTCGCGCTCTCCGGCTTCGTGCTCACGCATGCTTTGCAATCCGCCCCGCGCGGCCGCTTCCTGTTCGGCCGCTTCTTGCGCCTCTATCCCGGATACTGGCTCGCGATCCTGTTCGGCCTGGCGATCCTGCGCTTCGCAGTCTGGCCGCCGCTCCAGGCCGCCGGCGCCCGCTTCAGCACGACGGCATGGCTGCTCGCCCCGCTCGGCGCCGACAAGGGCTTTTACGTTCTCGGCGGCGTCGAGTGGTCGCTGATCTACGAGGTCTTCCTCTCCCTCGCGCTCACAGCGTTCAGCCTGCTCGGCTTGCGCCGCGGGCTCCCCTGGGGCATCGCCCTTTGGATTGCCGTGCTGTTAACGAAGACCGCCTTCTGGCCGAACTTCGCCACCGCGCCCTTCCCGCACTGGAGCACGATTTTTCTCTCGGCGTACAGTTTGCCGTTCCTGCTCGGCGTAATGGCCTATTACCTGCGCGAGGTGGGGCGGCGCTGGCGGTGGGGTGTCTTCGCGGCGACGCTCGGCTTCGCGGCCTTCGGCGCACCGAAGCTCGGCTATAGCCGGGAACTGACCTGGTGCGCCTGGGGGGCGATCGGCGCCCTCGCGGTCTGGTTCGCCGTGCAGGTGAAGCAGGTACGGGCGACGCATCCGCTGGCCCGCCTCGGCGACTACACTTATGGGCTCTACCTCGTGCACGTGCCGGTGCTGCTCGCGGTTTATTACCGGGCCGTGTTGCGGCGCTGGGAGATGCCGCCGGAACAGGTCGCCGCCCTGGCCGGCGGATTGGCGTTGGTCGTCGGATTCGCATTCGGGAAGGCCGAATCGACGCTGCACGGCTTGCTGCGGCCGCTGGCGAAGTGGAATCCGAGCCGGCGAGCCGGGAGCGCCAGCGACCGAAGTTCCACCGCGCTCCAGTCGCTCATAAGGCTTAGGGCGCCAGCACATCGTGATAGCGGTCGATCGCCGGATTCTCCATGACTTGCTTGCTCCCATTGGGCCAGGTAATCGTCAAACGATCCGCGATCGTTGCCTCGCCCAGGCCGAAAAGCAGCCGCCGATCGTTCGAGGAAAGATACGACCCGCCCCCTTTGGCAAAGCGCGTCAGCGTCCGGTTGCCGACCTGCAGTTCCACCTTGGCGCCGACGGCATCTGCATGCCCCGCTCCAACGAGGCTCACCCCCAACCAGTGCGTGCCGGGTCCGCCCACGCCGCGCAGCACCGCCACCGGCTCGTTGATATGGCTGATGACCATGTCGGTGCGGCCGTCGTTATCCAGGTCGCCGAAGGCGACGCCGCGGGCGAGCCGCGGTTGCCCGCGATAGCCGCCGATCCGTTCGCTCCAGTCGGTAAAACGGCCGCCCTCGTTCCGATAAAGCACCGGCACCTGCTTGCGGGTCATCCGTTCGCCGAGCGGCGAATACATCACGTGGCCGTTCACCAAAAAGAGATCTTCCCAGCCGTCGCGGTCGACATCGATGAAGGCCGTTCCCCAGCCAACCGATTTCTGGCTCGACTGGGCGATGCCGGCGCGATCCGTCTGGTATTGAAAGAACGGCTTGCCGCCCGGCTTGGTGTCGTTGCGATAGAGGGCGTGCTGCTCGTGTTCGTAATTGGTGACCCAGAGGGCGGGGCGGCCGCTGCCGTTGAAGTCGCCGGCATCCACGCCCATGCTGCCGTTGACGTTCCCCTGGCCGTCGCGGGCGGCGCCGCTGCTCTCGCCCACTTCCTGCAAACGGATCGAACCGGGCGTCGACCGATTCCAGTAGAGCAACTTCGGCGACAGGTCGTTGGCGACGTAAATCTCCGGCTTGCCGTCGCCGTTCAAGTCGACGAAGAGCACGCCGAGCCCGCGCCAGGAATCGGCGCCGGCCCCCACCAATCCCGCCTCGCGGCCGACATCGACAAAACTTCCTTTGCCGTCGTTGCGATACAGTTTGTGCGGCAGCCCCGCGAACAGCTTCGGCATGCAGATTTGCCGAATCTTCCCGTAATCGCACGCCGGATGATTGGCGAACGACCAGTTCAAATACTGGCAGACGTAGAGATCGGGGAAGCCGTCGCCGTCGAGGTCGCCGAAGGCGGCGCTGGTGGCCCAGGTGATGCCCTTGTCCAGGCCGGCGGCATGAGAAACATCGCGGAAGCGGCGGCCGCGCGACGGGTCGTTCGCATCGACCGGCTCGTTGTGGAAAAGCGCGATGCGGCCCCAGCCGGTGACGAGCAGGTCGGTCCAGCCGTCGCGATCGTAGTCGGCGGCGGCCGCCCCCTGGTTGTAGAACCACGGCTGACCGTTCGCGAGCGCATCCAGACCGGCGGCCTGCGTGCGGTCTTCGAAGGTGCCGTCGCCGCGATTACGGTAAAGCTTCCCCGGCCAGCCGGCGATCTCTTTGCCGTCCGCGCCCGTGAAGTGGCCGCCACCCGGGATGTAGACATCGAGCCAACCGTCGTTGTCGAAGTCGAGCAGGGCCGCGCCTCCGCCGACCGTTTCGAGCATCGTCCGGTGGTTGGCCTCTTCGCCGTTGCGAAAAGTGAATGCGATGCCGGACGCGGCTGTGATGTCTTCGAACAGCGCGGGATCGCTGGCGGCGCTCGGAGTGGGGGGAATCTCGGGAGCGCTCGACGAGCACGCCGGAATCGTCGCGAGCAGCATGAGAAGTACAATCCGAGCCGCGACCATTCCTTGGTGGCACAGGCATTCTTGCCTGTGCTCTTGTCGCTTGCACAGGCAAGAATGCCTGTGCCACCAAGGCAGATAACTCACCACGGCCTCTCCACTTGCTTGCGCTGCATGCCATGGGTAACGAATTAGCCCACCCGGAGTGGGTGGGCTTGTTGAAGGAAACCCGGTCGCTCGTCTGTGATCACCAGCTATTGTCGAAGACGCCGCCTTCGGCCGGTTGGATGGCGAAGGCCCAGGTGTTGGCCGAAACGCCCGAGTTGACCATGCGGATCGAGCCGTCGCAGAGTGCGACCTGGATGCCGCTCGGCCACGGGCCTTGCAGCATGCATGGGTTGCAATTCACCGGGCTTGGACGGGTCTGGAACACAGCCAGAGTGTAAAAACCGGGAACCGAGCCGTTGCCGCCCTTGCCGCCGAGCCGATTACACGCGCCGCCTTCCTCGCCCCAGTAGAACGAAGCGCCGCTATTGTTTGGACCACAGAAGGCATACTTCTCGGCGAAGATGATGGTATTGGCGGTACCGTCCGGGAAGGTTCGCGGGATGGCGGCGCTCGGGATAATCTGCTGGCTCAGGTTCTGAGTGCCGAGGTTGCCCGCATTCGGTGAGAATGCCCATTCATTGGGAGCGTAACCGGCCTCGTAGCGCGGCGAGCCGGTATCCATCGGAGCCGGGAAGGTACTGGTCGGATCGCCCGGATTGGCGTAGGTCTTGATGCCGTCCACGCACCACCACGAATTGCCGTAGGTGTTGGCGATTTGCGTCTGAGCGGCTTGCTGTTCGATGTATGGCAGGATGTGGTAGAACACGGTTCCGTTGGCGTTGCCGGGGGGAGTCGCGGCAAGCTGGTTGTTTTGCTGCGGGTACAAGCCGACCGTCGGCGGGAGAACCTTGTTCGTGTCGTTGGCATTGTGCGTGCCCAGCGCCATTTGCTTGAGATTGTTGGCGGACGACATGCGGTTGGCGGCCTCGCGCACCTTTTGCACGGCCGGAAGGAGCAAGCCGATCAGGATCGCGATAATGGCGATCACGACCAGAAGCTCGATCAACGTGAAGCCGCCGACAGTCGCGTAGCGACCGCCCGCCGACTGGGATCGAAGAAATCGCTTCATGGGGCACCTGCGAGTATAAGGAATGAACAATTGCCTGTGCTGAATCGCTGAAAACTCCGGTCGCTTATTCAAGCTCCCGGCTCGCCGACCCGAATTCGCGCAGATTCGCTGAGAAGGAACCGCGAGAGTCCTGGGCGTGCGAGTCATTAAACCTTCACAATTCCGTTGGGTTGATTATGTTCGGAAGGTGCGGCTAGCGTCAAGCGATAAAATGGGAGAAATGCGAAGACAT
>DATNBQ010000279.1:0-38040 GCA_035571955.1 Urbifossiella sp.
GCCTGCACAGTCGCCATCGCCTGCCCTCGCCCGGACCGTTCCTCACCCGGTCACTTCGCGGCCGCGACCACCTTCCTGGCCGCGTCGGTCAGGTCCGTCGCGGTCTGCAGCGTCGGCAACTCGGCCCGCGCCGCCGCCAGGATCTCGCGTGCCTTCTCGACGTTGGTCCCCTCCAGGCGCACCACCACCGGCACCTTGAAGCCGACCTCGCGGCCCGCCTTCACCAGCGCTTCCGCGATGCGGGCGCAACTGGCGATGCCGCCGAAGACGTTCACGAAAATCGCCTTCACTTTCGGGTCGGAAAGGATGATGCGGAAGGCCTCGACGGCGTTCTCGGCGGTGACGCCGCCGCCCACATCCAGGAAGTTTGCCGGGCCGATGCCGAACTGCTTGCCGTGGTAATTGACGATGTCCATGGTGGCCATGGCGAGGCCGGCCCCGTTCACCAGACAACCGATGGTGCCGTCGAGTTGAATGAAATTCAGGTTCGCCTTGCCGGCCCGCACTTCGGTCGGATTCTCTTCATTGAGATCGCGCAGCGCCTCGATTTCCTTGTGGCGGAAAAGCGAGTTGTCGTCGAAGTCGATCTTGGCGTCGAGCACCACCACGTCGCCCTTCTTGGTGATGGCGAGCGGGTTAACTTCGGCGAGGCTGGCGTCTTTCTCCAGGAAGACCTTCGAAAGAGCGAGCATGATCTTCTCGGCCTTGGCGACCTGATCGCCGGCGAAGCCGAGTTCGTACGCAAGGCGCCGAGCCTGGAACGGTTGCAAGCCGTTCTCCGGCGAGAACGGCACCTTGATGATTTTCTCCGGCGTGTCGTGGGCGACCTTCTCGATGTCCATGCCGCCGGCGGCGCTGGCCATGAGCACCGGCTGGCCGAGCCCGCGATCGAACACCACGGCGACGTAAAACTCCTTGTCCGGTTCGGCGTCGGCCTGCACGATGAGCGTCTTGATCGGTTGCCCCTCGGGGCCGGTTTGCAGCGTCTTCAAGGGGAACTTGAGCATGGTCTCGGCAATGGCCTTGGCCTTGTCGCGGCTGGCGGCGAACTTGACGCCGCCGAACTTTTCGGGGTAGCCGAGGAGTTGGCCGGCGCCGCGGCCGCCGGCGTGGATTTGCGCCTTGACCATCACGCCGCCGCCGCTGGCGAGCTTGTCGAACGCCGCCGCCGCCTCGTCCGGCGACTTCACCACAATGTGCTTCGGCGTGTTGGCGCCCGCCGCGGCGAGCAGTTCCTTGGCCTGGTATTCGTGAATCTTCATGTCGAACGGCTCCGGTGAATCGGTGCGGGCTTTTATAGCAATTCGCGCAGACGTGGACCTCCGGTCGCTGACGCTCCCGGCTCGCCAAACGGTCGAAACTTGAGAAAAAAACGGCGCTTCGCTAAATTCGCTCAAGTTCACCCCCCGCACAACCGATAGAACCCGATGTTCGGCACTGGTCCGTGAAAATGGGGAGGGGGAGATGAACGTCGCGCTCGTCGCCATGCTCGGGCTGAGCCTGGGCCAGCCGGCTCCGGCCGCTGCCGCGGACTACCATCCGTTCACTACGCACAAGATCAAGTTTCCCATCCAGAAGTTTACTCCGGAGCAGGCGAAGAATATTCGCTCCGTGGAACTGCACGTCAGTAATGACGGCGGCCAGGTGTGGCATCGCATTGCCGTGGCCCCGCCAACGCAGCCGTACTTCGAATTCAAGGCACCGGCCGATGGCCGCTACTGGTTCCACATTCGCACTGAAGACCTGAAAGGGCACAAGGAGCCCGAGAACCTCGTTGGCGAAACGCCGGCCATGAAGGTGCTCTTCGATACCAGGCCGCCCGTCGTCACCATTACCAACGCGACGTGGAAAGGGGACTTCGTCACCGTGCAATGGCGGATCGACGATCAGTTTCCGAAGCCCGACACGACTCGGGTGTACATTCGTCGCGCGGGCACGCAGGACGGCTGGAAGCCGGTGATCGTGCCGGTCGATTCGCCCAATGGGGTTCAGTTCCCGCCGGGCGTCGCCGAATCGATCGTCGTTCGCGTGGAAACGATGGACCTCGTCGGCCACAAGGGGGAAGTGCTCAAGGAGATCGCCTGTCCGAAGCAGTTGGTGGCGAGCACCAGTTTAGGATCGCCGGCGCTGGCGACTCCGGCGAGCGGGATCCTGCCGCCGGTGAATGTCGCGGTCGCGGCTGGCGGCCCGGTCGCGCCCGCGGCGCCGCCGATTATCCCGCCGCCGAACCTGGCGCCCATCGTTCCGCCGATGCCCGTACCGCCGGTCGTCGCGCCGACGACGCCGGTCGTTCCGCCGATGCCCGCGCCGCCGGTCGTTGCGCCGATGGGAATACCTCCGGTCGCTCCCGCGACCGGCTCCCTGGAAGTTCCCGCGCCGCCGCCGCAAAAGGCTCCGGTCGCTTACGCTCCCGGCTCGCCTCATACGCCGATTCCGACCTTCGATCCGCGGACCACCGTGACGCCCGCCGGCGTCGCGCCGCCGAGTGAACCGGTCATTGAAGCGAGCCGCGCCCAGGTGATGAACGCCCTCCGCTTCGACTTGAACTATCAGGTGGAACAGCGCGGCCCCTCGGGGATCAGCCGCGTCGATCTGTGGGTCACGCGCGACGACGGCAAATCGTGGATCTGGTGGAGCAAGCACGACGGCCGCGACGCCGCCTTGAAGGTGAACCTGAACACCACGGCGAACTCGCAGCCGGAAGGGCTTTATGGCTTCCGCCTGGTACCGGTGAGCGGGGCCGGGCTCAGCGAAGCCGTGCCGACTGCCGGCGACGCTCCGGACATGCGCGTCATCGTCGATATCTCCGCACCGACCTTGAAAATCTTCCCGGCCGTCGCCGACGCCAACTCCCCGGACGCCCTGGTGCTCCAGTGGGAAGCGACGGATAAGAACTTCGGCGACGACCCGATCGCGCTGGAATGGTGCGAGACGGCGGGCGGACCGTGGCGTCCGGTGGCCGCGGTTGCCAGCGAACTTCCCGGCGGCCTCGTGACGGCCAAGCGCTTGCCGAACACCGGCCGCTATTCGTGGCGCGTGCCGGTTGGCTTGCCGCCACGCGTCTATCTGAAGGTCACGGCCAAGGATGCCGCCGGCAACACCACCGAGCAGGTGACGCGCGAACCGATCCTCGTCGACCTCACCAAGCCGCGCGCCAAGATCACCAGCATCGGGGCCAACCGCTGAACGAACGACGGGAACGAGAATCTGTTCACCTTCGCTGTCCCCGATACATCAGCAGGATGGCGCATTTCCCATCGTTCGAGCAGTTCGCCGAACTGGCGCGATCGCACTCGGTCGTGCCGGTTTATCGCCGGCTGACCGGCGACACGCTGACGCCCGTATCCGCCTTCAAGAAAATCGAGACCGGCGACTGGTCGTTCCTCTTCGAAAGCGTGGTCGGCGGCGAACGCATCGGCCGCTATAGCTTTCTCGGCGCCGAACCGTTCCGCAAGTTCGAGGCCCGCGGCGCCGCCATTCGCACCCAGGACGGCGACGGACCCTGGAAAGAAGCAACTGGGGCTGATCCGCTTAAAGTGCTGGAAGACATGATCGCGGCGTATCGGGCCCCGCACCTGCCGGGCTTGCCGCGCTTCTGCGGCGGCGCCGTCGGCTACGCCGGCTACGATACCGTCCGCTACGTCGAACGCCTTCCGCACGCCCCGCCGGACGATCGCCGCATTCCGGATCTATCGTTCGGCTTCTTCGATCGCATGGTCATCTTCGACCACGTCGCCAAGACCATCGCCGCGGTCGCTAACTGGATCGGTTCGAGTTCGCGCGGCAATCTTAAGGAGGAATATGCGGAAGCCTGCCGCCGCGTCGATCGGCTCGTGGACAAGCTGCAGACGGGCCAAGCCGACATCGCCCTGTCGGATATCGACCCGCTGACGGCGAACCCCTCGGCCCTGAGCGCTCGGGTTTCCAGCAACTTCACGCAGCCACAGTACGAAGCCGCCGTCAAAAAAGCCGTCGAGTACATCAACGCCGGCGACGCCTTCCAAATCGTCCTCAGCCAGCGCTTCCAGACGGAAACCACGGCTCATCCATTCGACATTTACCGGGCCTTGCGGGTGGTCAATCCGTCGCCGTTCATGTTCTACGTGCGTTCCGGCTCGGCAACATTGGTGGGGGCGTCGCCGGAAATCATGTGTCGCGTGGAGAACGGCGAGATCACCAATCGGCCGCTGGCGGGCACTCGGCCGCGCGGCCGCACCGCCGATGAAGACAAGCGGCTCGCCGACGAACTTCTCGCCGACCCGAAAGAACGCGCCGAACACATCATGCTGGTGGACCTGGCTCGCAACGATGTCGGCCGCGTCGCCCAACTCGGCAGCGTCCGCATCGGCGACCTCCTCGCCGTCGAACGCTACAGCCACGTCATGCACCTCTCCAGCACCGTCACTGGAACGCTGCTTCCCGGCAAATCGGCCTTCGACGCCCTGCGTGCGAGCCTTCCGGCCGGCACCCTCAGCGGCGCACCGAAAGTGCGGGCCATGGAAATCATCGACGAGTTGGAACCGCATCGCCGCGGACCGTACGGCGGCGCCGTCGGCTACGTCGATTTCTCCGGCAACATGGATACCTGCATCGCCCTGCGCACGATGGTGATCCTCGGCAACACGGCGTACATTCAGGCCGGCGCCGGCATCGTCGCCGACAGCGTCCCGGCCAGCGAATACCAGGAAACCGTCAACAAGGCGATGAGCCTGCTGCGGGCACTGGAAGTTGCCGAGACGCAATTGTGATGTGGAGGAATCAGAGCCGCGACCGTGAGGGAGCGGTTGGGATGACCGCTCCCTCACGGTCGCGGCTCCGACGGATTACAACTTGATTGTCTGCACGGCGCCGTGATTGTCGCCGCTCGCGTTGGCCGCCTCGATGAAGGCCACGATTTCCAGCGTGATCGCCGGGTCGAGCACCGATACTTTCTTTTCGAACGTTTCGACGATCTTCTTGCACAGTTCGCGGTAAATCGCGTCGGTCTTGATGGTGACGGCCTTGACGCCCTTTTCGCTGAAGGCGGTGAAGCCGTAGGCCGCCGCGCCGTCGCGGATGCCTCGGAGCGTGGCCACGCGGCCGTCCTTCCAGGCGCCGGTCACCACGTCCGTTCCTCGTTCGTGCACACAGGTCACGCGCTGGCATCCCGGGCCCATGAGCGTGTACAGCACCTCGACGCCGTGGATGCCGTAGTGAAACAGTCCGTCGTTGCGGCCGGCCACGGGCGAAAGCGATGCCGGGCAGTACACGGTGCAGCCGATGAGTTTCCCCGCGCTCTTGTCTTGCGTGAAGGCGACCACCTCGGGGGCGTAGCGCAGCGATGACGATGAAAAGATCGGCACCTTCTTCTTCGCGGCTAGGGCGATCAGCTTGCGGCCGTCGGCGACCGAACAGGTGAACGGCTTGTCGATGAAGCACGGCAGCCCCGCTTCCAGGAAAGGTCGGGCCCGGTCGAGATGAACTGTGCCGTCGACCGCTTCGATCAACATCGCGTCCACCTGGCCGATCATCTCTTCCGGTTTAGCGACGAGCGGCACACCGAGTTTCTTCATCTCCTTGGTGAAGCCTTCGATGCGTTCGGGCGAAAGTTTCGATTCGCCGGGGCAGCCAATGACGACCTTGGCCCCTTCGACGAACTGGCTCTTGGCCACGCCGATGTTGTTAATGCGGGTGGTGAAGGCCACGCAGTGCGACGTGTCGAAGTCGAGAATGCCAAGGCGAATCATGGGAACGTCTCCGAGTTACTGACGGTCAGGTAACGAATGACACCAGCACCGGCCACATTTCTGACCCTCTCCCCATTGGGGAGAGGGTGGTTTGCGAGCGCAGCGAGCAAACCGGGTGAGGGGCTGATTTCGCTTAAGAAGGCCCCTCACCCGCCATCTCGCGGCCGCGAGATGGCGGCCTCTCCCCAACGGGGAGAGGCGTGGGGCTGGTTTCCTCGATGCCGTTCCTCTTCTGACCGCTAATAGCTCTATTCCCTTCGCAGTGCGGGAATCAGGGGTACACGCAGGATACCCGCGGCGGCGGCCGATGCCACGCTTAATCCGGCCGCGACGGCCAGGCCGAGCAACACCGCGAGTCGCGCCCAGGGAACCGCGGCGCCCTCGGCCACGTGCGGCGCGACCGAAGCAAGCGCCGTCAGCACGCCCGCCGCCAGCCCCGCCCCGAGCAAAAGCGCATTCTCCGCGAGCACCAGGAACTGGAGGGCCCGCGTGCGGTAACCCATCGCCCGCAAGAGGGCGAGTTCACCGAGCCGCTCCCAGACATTGCGGAGCACCACCACCGCCAGGCCGAACACGCCGAGCAACAGGCCGAAGCCGCCGAGCAACTGGAATGTCGATAGATACGCACCGATAACGGCCTGATATTCCGCGACGCGCTGCCGTGTCGGCGTAACGATCAGGCCGTTGCGGCGAAGCCCGACTTCCAACTTGCGGGCCGTCTCGGCTCGCTCCGCTGGCGGCACGCGTATCAGGAATACTCGGTAGCCGTCTTGCTTGGGGAAGAGCCGGACGAAATTCGCGTCGGCCATGACGAGTTCGCTTTGGAACGGGCTATCCGAGAAGGTGCCGACGATGCGCAGGGCGATCTCGGCGCCGCTGTCGTCGGGAACCTTGATGATGCCGCCGACTCCGGTCTTGAGCATCCACATGGCCGTGTTGTTCTCGCAGAACACGGGCACGGCGGCATCCGGATCGGCCGTTTGCAAGAGCCGCCACGGGTTGGCTTTCTCTTCGGTTGTGCGGGCTTCGGTTTCGTAGAACTGGAAGCCGCCGCGGCGAATCAGTGCTTCCGGAACGCCGAGGATTCGGGGCCGCGTCGCCTGGAACAGGTTCAGGCAACTGGCGTCGTCGCCGGTGCGAAGGCGCAGAGCGAAGACATTGGGGGTGCCGTCGGTTTGCGGCGGTATGCTCGCCAGCGGCGTGTCGGCAAGTTGATAGAGCGGGGCGTCGGCCTCGGCGATGAGATTGAAGCCGCCGCTGCCGCCGCTTTTTTCCAGGAAGTCGCGGCCCGGTTCCCGGCGAAAGCTTTCCACGGCGACCAGCAGAAACGCGGCCGAAGCAAGGAGCGCCGCCGTGAGCAAGCTGCGGGTCGGATTGCGGGCGGCGTTCCGCGTTCCCAGTTGCACCAGTGCCGGCCAACCACGGCCATTCACTTCCTTGTGGCGCGTCCGCTTCATCCACAGCCAGAGCGCCGCCAGCGCCGCCGTCAGCAAGAGCGCGCCACCGCCGAAAAACGACATGGCCTGGAAATCCGGATTGGGAAGGAAACTGCCGGAAGCGATGAGCGCGATGCCAAACGGAATAAATGCCATGACAAGCCACTTTGCGATGCGGCCGCGCTTGGGCGCGCCGGCTCGCCAGGTTGTCGTTTCGCCGCGCAACAACGCTGGCGGAGACACCCGTACCAGCCCGCGGATGCCGAGCCACACGGCGACGAGCGCCATGATGCCGGTCGCACTGTAACCGATGGCGAAACTCGTTGCGGTCTCGTGCGGCTTCAGGAATGTGCCGACTTCGCGGTCCGGCCAGAGCGCCGTCAGCACCTTCAAAAGCAACTCGTTGTAGGCGATGGCGGCGGCCAGGCCGATCACGGCGCCGAGTACCGCGATCGCCAGCCCTTCCCCGAGCAGCAAACCGCGAACCTGCTTGACGCTGTAACCGGTCGCCAGCAGCAAGCCGATTTCCTTGGCCCGGCGGTCGAGCGACAAGCGAAACAGGAGACCGACGAGCATGAGGGCCGCCGCAATCAGGAAGCAACTGAAGCCGAGGAAGAGTCCGCCGAAATCGGTGCCGCCATGGCTCGCAGTCAATAGGCGTTCGCGAATCGGCTCAAAGACGAGGCCGGCCGAAGCCGGATCGAGATGGGCGACGATCGCCGGGGCAAGCCGCTCCGCGGTTTCGTCCAGCGATTGCCCGGCGGAAGGAACCACGCGGATCGAAGTCACTGCTCCGAAGCGGCTGGTGAAGAACTTCTTGGCCGTGGCCAGGTTCACGTAAGCCATCGGCGTGGCTCGCTCGGCGTTCCAGAATCGCGCCCGCGGGCTGTTATCCGGCACCCGCTTCTGAATCTCCTCCCTGGGCAGCATCGGCGGCCGATCCCAGTCGAACATCTTGGCGCGTTCGTCGGTCACGCCGCGAATGACCGGTGTGAGATCGCGGTCCTTGGCCGGGCCGGTCATCGGGATGTAGCCGCGCAGCGCCAGTTCCGCGGCTTCCTTCTTGCCGTCCCCTTCCACATCGGGGTTGAAGTAAGTGAGCTTCAGCTTGGTGCCGGCCGCGAGGCCGCCGAGCGGATTTTCGACCCAATCGAGCAGCACGACTTCGCCGTCGCGGAGTTCGGAAACGCCAGGGGGAAGGAACGGTCCGAGCGGCGGCCTAGCGGCGAGGTTTAACCCCGCGATGACGGGGTAGGGAATCTCGCGCTTGCCGAAAGCCAGCGAATCGGCCACGTAAACGATGGTCGGTTCGGCGCGGAGTTTCAGGTCGGCAGCGGCTTTCTCGACGGCGTCGACCGTCACGGGGGAAAGCACGAGTTGCTCCGATTCCACGCTCAAATAGCGTTCGTGCCGCGACGGCGACCGCAAGCGCAGGCCGTAATCCTCGGCGCGAAGCTGCTGGCGAAGCGCAGCATTCAAGTCGTTCACCGATGCCCCGGATGCCAACAACGCGTTGGCCAGCGGTGCGTCCGAGCGATCGGTTTCGTCGCGGACGAGGTTCGACAGTACCGCGATGGGAACGAAGACATTGAGCGGCGCGGCGGGCGTCGGCGTCAGGTTGAAATCGTTACCGCGCGATTCCTCTGGAAGGATGCCGGCAACCATGAACGCTTCCGAAGCCGTGGCGTCGGCGACGCCTCGTTTGGCCAGCGACGACGACCGCGGCAGGTCCGAAAAGCGCGGCACGCCGAGCCTTACTGTATCGCCCGCGTTCACGCCGAGTCGCTCGGCCACGCGCCGCGACAGCACGATCGGCGGCGACCCCTTGATCGACCGCTTCGCGTTCCAGTTTACGCCGCTGCCGTCGTCCAGCTTGAAGTGGTCGTCGATGCCGATGACGTTCACGCGGCCGACGAATGCCGCCGTGTCGCTTTCAAGTACCCCGGCCTGCACCGAACCGTTCAACATCAAGACGGGAGCGGTTGTGCCGGGAAGGGCATTGGCGATGGGCGCGCGGTTCGGCTTGTGAAACTGGGCGGCGGCGTCGATGCCGCCGAGTTGCCGTTCGGCCCGCTCGCGCAGGCTGCCGCGCAGCGAATCGCCCACTAAGAGCGCCCCCGTGAGCACCGCCGAACCGACGGCGACCCCGAGCAGCACGGCGAGGTTTCCCCGCCAGTGGTACATCAGATTGCGAACGATGAATGCCGGAGCGGTCAGCACGGTGTTGTTGTCTTATTCGAGATGCCGCGCGTTGTAGCCGCCAACTCCGGTCGCTCACTTGCGCGGGTGCGCCAACGATTCTTCGTGTCGAAGATCGTCGGGCACAGCCCGACCTACGAGGCGCCTTGTAGGTCGGGCTGTGCCTGACACCCACCTGCGGAAACACCAAGAATCGTTGGCAGGCTCCCACGTTTCCGGCTCCACTTTGTATGTTCTTCCCCATCGCCATTCGTTAGACTAGAAAACAGTCATCAGCCGCTTAGTCCCTCCACACCCCGAGGCAACCGTGCTTCGCAAACTCGGCATATCCCTGTTCGCCCTGGCCGCCGCGCTGCTTCTCGGTTCGGCCGATACCAACACCGCTGCGGCCCAGGTCAAGAAGAAGAAAGGGCCGCCGAAGAAACAAGCCGTGGCGGAGCCGGCGGACCTTTACGCCGCCCCCGGTTTCAAGGTCGAACTGCTTTACGTTTCCGAGCCCGGAACCGAAGGCTCGTGGATCAACATGTGCACGGAAAAGCCGGGCAAGCTGATCGTTTCGGGCCAGGGCGGCCAGCCGATCCTCCGCTTCACCATCGCCGACGGGAAGGTCGCCGGAGTCGAGAAGCTGAAACTCGGCATCAGCGAGGCGATGGGCCTGCTTTATGCCTTCGACACGCTATATGTGAACGGCCGCGGGCCCAAGGGGATCGGCCTGTACCGCTGCAAGGAAAGCTCGGACGGCCAATGGGTCGTGGAGATGCTCAAGCTGTTCGCCGGCAGCGGCGAACACGGGCCGCACGGCCTCGCACTCGGCAAGGATGGCAAAATCTACGTCGTCAACGGCAACCATACCGATTTGCCGGTGGGGCTCGGCCCGGAGAGCCCGCACCGCAACTGGGCCGAGGATCACTTGCTGCCGCGCCAGCCGGATGGCAACGGCCACGCCACCGGCCGCATGGCCCCCGGCGGCTGCGTATTCCGCTGCGACCCCGACGGCAAGAACCTCGAAGTCATGCTCGGCGGCTTCCGCAACGCTTACGACATCGCATTCAACGCCGACGACGAACTGTTCACCTTCGATAGCGACATGGAGTGGGATTGGGGAATGCCGTGGTATCGGCCGACGAGGGTGAACCACCTCGTCAGCGGCGCGGAATTTGGCTGGCGTTACGGCACCGGCAAGTGGCCCGCTTATTACGAAGACAGCTTGCCAGCCGCCGTGAACATCGGCGTCGGCTCGCCCACCGGCGTCTGCAACGGCCAGGGCGCCAAGTTCCCCGCCAAGTATCAGAAGGCGATTTACCTCTGCGACTGGACTTATGGCCGGCTCATCGCCGTGCACCTGGTTCCCAATGGCGCCAGCTATACCGCGTCGTTCGAGAACTTCGTCTGCCCGCTCGGTCTCGTGAAGAAAGACGGCGCCAAGAAGCCGCTGAACCTGACCGACGTGGTCGTCGGCTCCGACGGCGCGATGTACTTCACAATCGGCGGCCGCAATGCCCAGGCGGCTTTGTACCGCGTCACTTACACGGGCGCGGAACCGACCGACCCCGCCGACCTGCACGACAAGGACGGCGCCGACGCCCGTGCCCTTCGTCACAAGCTCGAGGCGTTCCACGGCAAGAAGCACGAGCGGGCCATCGAGTTCGCCTGGCCGCAACTGGGCAGCCCGGATCGCTCGATTCGCTACGCCGCCCGCATCGCCCTCGAAAGCCAGCCGGTGGAAAAGTGGAAGGCCCGGGCTTTGGATGAAAAGAGCCCGGCCGCCGCACTCACGGCGCTCCTGGCCTTGGCCCGCACCGCCGACCCCAAGACGCAGCCGGAGTTGCTCGCCGCCCTTGAAAAACTCCCGCTCGACAAGCTCACCGACGAGCAAAAGCTCATCAAGCTTCGCACTTTGGGCCTCAGCTTCATTCGCCAGGGTTCGCCGACCAACGCCCGCAAGATCGTCGCCGAACTGAACGACGCCTTCCCCGGACCGAACGAATCGGTGAATCGCGAGGCGTTCCAGTTGCTCGTTTACTTGAACGCCCCGGGCATCGTGGCCAAGGGGCTCAAGCAAATGGCCGAGGCCAAGACGCAGCCGGAGATGTTCCACTACCTGTTCCACCTGCGCAACGCCCCGATCGGTTCGTGGACGCTGGCCCAGCGCAAGGAATACCTCAGCTACTGGACGGATCGCAAGAAGCTGCCGCAACCGGCGGATGTCGCATTGTGGTTCGAACAGGCCGGCCGCCCGTATTCCAACGGCTCCAGCTACGCGAACTTCCTCAAGCACTTCCTCAGCGACGCGGTGGCCAACATGTCCCCCGCCGAGCAGAAGCAACTGACCTCGACCATCTCCGCGATCGCCAAGGAACTGACGCCGAACTTTAACGTGCCGGCGCGGGTGGTCGTGAAGCAGTGGAAGATGGACGAGGTGCAGCCGCTCCTGGCCAAGGTGGAACAGGGGCGGAGCTTCGCCAAGGGGAAGGAAGCTTATGCCGCGGCTCAGTGCATCAAGTGCCACCGCTTCGGCGAGACTGGCGGCGCCGTCGGCCCGGACCTGACGGCAATCGGCAGCCGTTTCGGGCCCAAGGAAATCCTCGAATCGATTCTCGACCCGTCGAAAACGCTTTCCGATCAATACCAGAACGAAACCTTCCGGACGCTTTCCGGGAAGACGGTAACGGGCCGGATCGTCGAGGATACGAAGGACGCGGTGGCGGTGCAGCCGGACCCCTTCTCGCCGGAACGCGTGGTCATCAAGAAGGACGACATCGAGAGCCGGAGCCCGTCCAAGGTGTCGCCGATGCCGGCGAATCTGGCCGACGTATTGACGCAGGACGAAATCCTCGACCTGATCGCGTACCTGCAATCGCAAGGGAAGCGAAACGGCAAGGCATTTCAACGATAGTGCAAGCGAGCCGGCAACGTCAGTTGCCGGTTCCTCCAGCGCACGAACCGGCAACTGACGTTGCCGGCTCGCAAGGTGAGGGGGGCACGGATGCCGAAGTTCGAACCGCTGCGGGTGGCCGTGCTCGGCGCCGGGCCCATTGGCATCGAGGCGGCCCTGAACGCCAGGGCGGCCGGCCACACCGTCGCCGTCTATGAGCGCGGCCAGGTCGGCGAACATCTCGCTCGCTGGGGACACATGCGGATGTTCACGCCCTTCGGCATGAACGCCTCCCCGCTCGGACTCGCCGCCCTCCAGCGCGAAAAACGACCCAAGGACATCCCAGCGGCCACCGACTTCCTCACCGGCCGGCAATTCCGCGATGCCTACCTCGTGCCGCTCGCCGAATCCGAGACACTTCTTGAATCGATGCATCCCCAGCACATGGTGCTGCAAATCGGACGGAGTTCCAATGTCAAGAAGACCGAAGAACCGGGCGAGTTTCGCCTCTTGGTGCGGACAGCCAACAGCGAACGCATCGACACGGCGGACGTAGTTCTCGATTGCACGGGAACGTTCGCGACGCCGAACTGGCTGGGCGACGGCAATCTTCCCGCGGTGGGCGAACTGGCCGCCCGCCAGTTCATCCCCGCCGGCCTCGAGGACATCCTCGGCGACCGCAAGGATTACTACGCCGGCCGCAGCATCGCCCTGATCGGCGGAGGTTACTCGGCGGCGGCCGCCATCTGCCAACTGGCGACGCTCGCCGAAGAGCATCCGTCCACGTGGGTGTTCTGGTTGACGCGCGGTCCGCGCGGGGCGCCCTTGCCGCGCATCCCCAACGACCCGCTCAAGGACCGCGACAAGCTGGCCGTGAAGGCCAACTCGCTCGCCACTCGCTGCGATGGCAACCTCGAGTTCCATCCGCAAACGCTGCTCGACGAGGTGATCTCCCACGGCCCGGACAAGGGGTTCCGCATTGCTGGGCGGTCGAACGGCAAGCCGGTGTCGTGGGATGTGGACCGGGTGATCGCGGCGGCCGGGTTCCGCGCCGACCTGCGCCTGAGCGGCGCCCTGCGCGTCGAGGAACCGACCGGCCGCATCGAGACGCACGAACCGGGTTACTTCATGCTGGGCACCAAGAGCTTTGGCCGCGATACTGGCTTCTTGCTGCGCGACGGCTACGAGCAAGTCCAGCGGCTCTTCGCGAAACTCGGCGCCAGGAAAGCCGCCTAACCAACTGGAGGCGAGCCGCGCGCTCGGCTCCGCAGACTCCGCCTCTCGGCTAATCCATTGGAGTCAGCATGTCGCGCACGAATTCCGTTCTCATCACTGGGGCATCCGGCGAGATGGGTCACGGGCTCATCGCGCGGCTCGCCGCCGCCGAACCGGAACGCCCCGTCATCACCCTCGACCTCAAGACGCTGCCGAAGGAAATGGCCGCCCTGGTGCATCAACAGTTTCACGGTTCGATCCTGGACAAGGAATTGCTCGCCAGCATCCAGGCCGAATTCGCCGTCGAGCGCGTTTATCACCTGGCCGCGCTCCTATCGACGCGCAGCGAGTTCTCCCCCGAACTGGCGCACAAAGTGAACGTCGAAGGAACGCTGAACGTGCTGGAATTCACGCAGCGGCAGGGCGAATCGCACGGCCAGCCCGTGATCTTCTTTTACCCGTCGAGCATCGCCGCCTACGGGCTCCCGTCGATCGCCGCGAAGGCCGCCGCCGGCAAAGTGAAAGAGGACGAGTTCAATCAGCCGACGACAATTTATGGGGCGAACAAACTCTACTGCGAGCAACTGGGCCGTTACTACAGCCGTCACTATCGGCAGTTGGCCGCCGGGCCGCCGGCCGGCACGGTCGATTTCCGCTGCATCCGCTTCCCCGGCCTGATTTCCGCGGAAACGCTGCCGAGCGGCGGCACCTCGGATTACGCCCCGGAGATGATCCACGCGGCCGCGGCCGGCAAACCGTACGCGTGCTTCGTCCGTCCCGACACGCGCATTCCGTTCATGACGATGCCGGACGCCATCGATGCGATCGTGAGGTTGGTGGCCGCCCCGCGCGAATCGCTCAGCCGAACGGCGTACAATATCGCGGCCTTCGCGCCGACGGCTTCCGAAATTGAAGCCATCGTGGAACGGGCCTTTCCGCAAGCGGCTATCCGCACCGAGGTCGACGAGAAGCGTCAGGGAATTGTCGATTCGTGGCCGGCGGACGTGGACGATTCCGCGGCCCGCCGCGATTGGGGGCACCAGCCGCGCTTCAATCTGGAGCAAGCCTTCGGCGAATACCTGATTCCGAACATTCGCAATCGCTACAGGGCATCCTAACGAAGTACTCCCTTGGATTACTTCTCGGTGCGGCTGCGGCTCCGTTCGCGGGCCTGGCGCATGGCATCGAGAACGCTTTCGCTCCTGGTTGCCTCGACCGGCGCCGTCGATGCTGGGGTTGGTATCGTTGGCGATCGCGCGGCGATAGGCGCTGCCTTCGCGGCGACAGGCATCGATTTACTCGCACGAGTCGGTATGCGGCCAACGGTGGAACGCAGGCGAACCGCCATCGGGGAAATAAAGGCCGTTCGCCGTTCCAGCACTTCCAAAAGCAGTACGAGCGCCGCTGCAAGCAGCAGCCACGGCGCGAGTGCGATCCGCCGCGGCCGCCGCGGCAAATCCTTCCACAGGCCCGCGAGTTCGAGTCGTTCCATGCCGCCAGTGCCGCGAGCCAACTTCTCAAGTGAAATTCGCCCCGAATCGCTCTCGCCGGAGCGCGGCGGCGCGAACTCCGGAGAATACGGCAGGCAGACCGGCGCCAGCGACTGCGGCTTCTGACCGGCAACCAACACCGTGCTCAGGGCCGTCTCTTCGCCGAACAAGGCGACCTCGGCAACCAGCGTATCGGGGCCGGCCCAGGTCATTCGCAGATCCTCCAGGGCCGGAGACTGCCCCAGCCGCGCCCGCAACGATCGAACCACCGGCGTTCCCGCGAACGGTTCCGAACCGCGATCCGGATCGAGATGCAGGCGAATGCGGTTGATCCCATTGCGGACTTCCTGCGTCACGGCCATTCCATGAGTCAGGCCGCCGGTTTGCCCGGCGGTCCATCGCGCGAGGCTCGTATAGAAGTCGCCGATCTCGGGAGAACGGGCGAAGTCGCCGGCGTACTTGCCATCGGCTTCGCCGGTGAAGCAGAGAACGCGACCGGCGCCGGCCTGCCACGACGCCACCGCCGGGGCCGCGTACTCGTCGCGCGTGAACGCCCCAAGGGACGCCTCGGGCCGCAAGTAGCAGAGGTTGTAGCCGCCAAGGGAGCGATCGAGCGCAAACGGCCGGCCGGTCAACGCCGCCAGCCCCGGCGTGCCCTGGACGCGCACCGGTTCATCGACGAACGCATTCCGCGCCACCACGAACGTGTCCTGGGCGAAGAGCCGCGGCAACTCGTCCGGCTTATCGGTAATGAACAGGCGGCCGCCGCCGCGCTTCGCCACGTCTTCCAAAAACGCCGCGTCCTTGTCCTTCGCCGTGCCGAGGCCGATGACGCTGACCGTGATGCCGGCCTTGCGGGTCTTCTCCAGCAGTTCCTTGTAAAGCCCCGGTTCCTCGGCATCGGCCGCATCGGCGAAGAGAATGATGTGCCTGGTTCCGGCCTTGGCATGTTGAATGGCATCGGCGGCGGCGGCCAGGGCCTGATAAACGTAGATGCCGCCCCCCTCCGATTGGATGCGCAGAATCTTGTCGCGCATCTTCGCTTTGTCCGTGGCCGGGCCGAGCTCGACCACGCCGTGCGCCAAGGTATCGACGGCCAGGCAGGCGAATTCGTCCATCGGCCCAAGCATGTCGAGCACTTGCGCCGCGCCGAGATTGGCCAGGTCCATCTTCACCTTCCCGCCGGCCACGGGCATCGTCATGCTGCCCGAACGATCGAGAGCGACGACGATGGCCAGGGCGAACTTGCGGTGTTCCTGACGCAGTTCCATGGAGACGGGAAGGATCGGTTCGAGGGGCGATTTGTAATAGCCGCCGGGCCCGTACGAGTGCTGGCCGCCGGAGAGCATGAGCCCGGAACCGCTGGCGCGCACCCAGGCAGCCAGCGTCTCCATGCCGCGCGTACCCAACTTTTCCGCCGGCGCGTTCTCCACGAGTACGGCCGAGTAGCCGGAGAGCGCTTCCAGTGAGAGATCGACCCGATCGGCCGGAACCGCGCGGACGGCGAGGCCGCCTTTTTGCAAAAGTGCCGTCAGCCCGGAAGTAGTTCCGGGAGTGATGTGGAGGATCGGCCGTGGCCCCGTGATTCCGACCAGGAAGCGAGCCGCGTTGTTCTCGGGAACCGGATCGTCGCCCACGCCGGTCACCCGCAGTTGATAGCCCTGGCTGCCGGCTGCTTCGGCGCGATCGCGGAACGTCAACCGATTCGCGCCGCTAGTCAGTCGCTTGTTTCCCGAAGCGATGACTGTCACGCCGCGGGTGAGTTCGAAGCGGGCATCCTGTTCCACCGGCGAGCGCACCCAGGCCGTGATGAGGAATCCTTCGCCGCGAGCGGCGGCCGAGGGAGCATCGACGAGAGAGATGGCGAGGTCGCCGGCCCCGGAGCGGCCGCGGTGGCGATAGTCGATGGCAATGCCGCGATCGGCGGCGAGGCCAGCCAATGCCGCCGGATCGCGGCCCGTCCACCGCCCATCCGAAAGCACGAGAATTCGCCCCGGCGAATCCTTCGGCACGAGTGACAGCGCGGTGTCAATGCCTTCGGCTAGGCTGGAACCATCGCCGCCGAGTTCGTGGAGGAATCCCGGAAAGGCGCCGCCTTCGGCCGCGTGCTCCACGGCCGCGCCCTCGCCGAATGAGACCACAGCGACCCGAGCGCCCTCTGGCATCGACGATTGCAAGAGATCGACCAGTTCCTTGTGGGCCGCGTCAGAACCGCTCGGCATCGAGCGGCTGCGGTCGGCGACCACGACGACCATCCCGACCCGGCTCGGCCAGCGCAGCGACAGCCCAGCGACCGCCAGCACCAGAAGAACGATGAGGGCCGCCCGACAGAGGTTGAGGAACCGCCGCGGCTGCGCGAAGCGGACGAGCGCCGCCAACAGCGGCAACGCCAAGAGCAGCCAGAGCGGTTCGAGCAAGGTCATGGGCGGTTTCCTGTCGTCCGCCGGGACGCGAACCACAGATGCAGCGTCGCCGCCGCGGCCGCCAGAATCGCGAGCGGCCAGCGAACATCGCGGTAATCGAGCCGCAAAGAAGTCTCGTCGTGGTCGTCGCCCCAGCGGCCGGTGGCAGCGCGTGCGAGGTCCGATTCATCGCGATCGAGCGGGTTGGCGGCGAACTGGGCCGCTTCGAAATCCGCTTGCAACAAGTGCAGTCCCGGCTGTTCGGCGCGAATCGCGACTTGGCGATCGCGAACGGGAAGCACGATCGCCGCGCCGTCCGGTCGCTTCACCGTCGCCTGGTCTGCCTTGCCGCCGAGGCTCCAGAGCACTGCTTCGCCGAGCCGAACGTTGGCGCGATCGAGGCCGGGTAAGTGTGCGGCCCGCCAGTGCACGAGATTCCAAATCAACACGGGCCACGCCGGCGATTCCGTCAGCGTGGAGATGTCGTGCCGCAACCGGATGCGGACTTCGTGCCGACCCGCACTTGATACGGAGTCGGCGACGAGCGGCACATTCCCGGCCATGACGACGGGCTGCCCGGGTAAGGGCGTCGTCCCGCCGCCCCAGATGACGCCGGCCAACGAGACGCCATCTAGCAACGGATGAGCGCGATCGAGCACAAACGGCCCAGTGTAAGCTTCTGCCTCCGGTTCGCTCAAAAAACGTACGACCCAAGCTTCATCGCTGTCCGGCGCCGCCGCCTCGCCGGACAGAAACACCAAGTGTGCGCCGGTGTCGGCCGTTCCCGATCCGCTCGCCTTCACCGCGCGTTCGAGCGCCGCCTGCAACTTCGCCTCGCCAACGCGGACATCGCAAAGCACCGACTTGCGAATCGAAGGAACCAACACGACCTGATCGTCGAATGGCAAGTCGTCCCCAGTCACCGCAGCTCGCACTGCGACGTCCGGCACTTCGACCACGAGGCGATGCGTTTCGCCGGGGCCGAGCCGCAACTCGGATCGTTTCAGTTCCTTCGTGGAATCCAATGATTCCAGGCGAAGGGTGGTGGAATGGGGCTCGTCGGCAAGGTTGGCGACTTCGAGAAGGAGGCGGTCCCCGCGCGGTCCCGCTGCGCGGCTCGCGCTCACGATGGCCCAGTTCGGCCGCGGCGTTCCAAACGCCCACCAACGAAGTCGACCGTCGGTCGGCGGCAACTCCGGCGCCCGATCGGTAAGCACCACGATTCCACTTTCGGGGCCGCCGATTTCGCGGGCCAGGGCGATGGCGGCATCGAGTCGAGCGGTCGCGGAGCGGCACGTCCACCCTTCGAGTAGCGGTTCGATTCCCGCGGCTCGGTCGGCGAAGTCGCCGAGGATGCGCGGCCGGTCGCCGGCCAGGATCAGGCGGGTGCGCTCGTTGGGCCGCAGATCATCGACGAGCGCGCGGCCGGCCCGATTTCGCGGCGAATCGGCGCCACCCGCCTGCATGGAAAACGAATCGTCGAGGACGACGACGAGCGGCCGGGCCCGAGTGTGGGCAGGCAGATACGGCCCGGCCGCAGCCAGCACGAGCGCCAGGATCGCGAGCAATTCCAGCCAGAACAAGAGTGGCAGCCTTAACCGTTCGATGCGGCGGCCGCCATCGGACGCGATCCGCGGATCGGACCACAGCAGCAAACTGGAAACGGTATGCAGCCGCGAGCGCCGATGGAACAGGTAAATCGCCGCCAGCGCCGGCAATGCCAGCAACCCGAGCAAGGCCAGCGGCATTGTGAAAACCGGAAGCATGTCAGGCCACTTGCAGAATGCCGGCGGCGACCAGGGAATCGAGCCGCCAGTCGGTGAGCAATTCCTCGGCAACGACAGTGATGAACGCGGCCCCGGCCGCTCGCGCCGCCGCATGCCAGTCCCCTTGCAACCGCGACAGATTCTCGCGGTAGCGGGCGGCGGCCGCGGCATCCACGAGCAGTTCGCGGGTCGCCTCGGTTTCCGAATCGACGAGCCGCAGCAAGCCGCCCACCGGCGGCTGCACGTCCGCCTCGGCAAGCAGTTGCACCACGACAGTCGCCGCGGCTCGATCCGCGATTTGCCGAACGATCTTGCCCGGATCGGCATCCCAGAGGAGGTCGCTGATGAGGACGCGGACGCCGCGCGGCTTCCAGCGACCCGCGGCATGGGCCAGCGCCGCGACCGGGCTTTGCCGGCAATCGAAGCCGACCGCTTGCCAGAGTTCGGGCCGGCGGCTGCGGTCGCCGAGCGCGGCGGCATCGGCCCCGAGCCACCATCCCGCATGCGTATAGCCGGCGTTCGCCGCCGCCTCGGTGAAGAAGCCGGCCAGCGCCAAAGCGGCCCGCGCCTTGGCGCTCTCCGCCAGGGCCATCGACCGCGAACCATCCATGGCGAGGTCGAGGTGCGGCGACACTTCCTCTCGATAAAGCTTCACGTTCAGTTGGTCGCTGCGGGCGAAGGCATTCCAATCGACGTGGCGGAGGTCGTCGCCCGGCTCGTAGCCGCGATAATCGCGGAATTCGAGAGAAGCGCCGGCGCGGGCCGCCAGCGCGGCGCCGGTCCGGTTGATGGGGCCGCTGCGCGGCGCCGCCAGGACGTAGCGCGCCGCCGCCGTCGCCCCTTCCTGAAAGTGCGCCGTCATGCGCCCTTCTCCCGACGGCGGAACTCCAACACTTGCCGCATCAGCCAGGGAAGATTCGCCACCGTCACTGCTCCGCCCCACATGCACAGGAACGTCGCGGTCATCGTCAAATCCGATTCTTGATTCAGCGATTCCTCGACGGTGACGAGCGGGCTGGTGAAGTAGAACCAGAGTTCGTCGCTGGCGCGGTGATGGTGGTCGAAGATGGCGAAGGCGAGAATGAACGGTATGGCCGAGCCGAGGCCGAACAGAATCCCCGATAGGAGCCAGGTGAAGCCGATACGGAAGTGAGATTTGGCCAGTAATCGCCGCACCAATATGCCCGACAGGCAATAGCAGTACGTGTAAGCGGCGATCAGCGACGTCAGTTCGACCGGCTTATCCCGCACGATGTCTATACTGGGGTAAGCGCGCATGGCGATTACCATGCCGGCGATGCTGGCGAGGCAACCGAGCGCGCCGAAGAGAAGTCCGCCGCCGGCGCCGCTGTAGAATAGAAAGGCCAGGGCCCGCCGCGGCGCCGACCGCGGGATCGTTCGCGCCACCCGCGGCCCCCATCCATCCCGCTCGCTCGTCGCGATGAGCATCTGCAGCGAGAACCAGATCGTCCCGGTCAGACCCCAAATCATCATCGGCCGAGGATGGCTGATTCGGTCGGTCAGGTAAGCGCAGGCCGCACATTCCAGCAGCCACACGATGGCGGTGTAGAGGCGAACGGTATGGGCCCGATTGGCCGCCGGCGGGCTGATGAGCGCCACCGACCAGACGAAGAACAGACCGACCGTGGCGAGGATGAGTAGCGCGAGCCCGGCGACGCCGAGCCAAAAATCGCCGGACGTGCGATCGAATTCGCCTCCTTCGGTCAGGAAGCTATTGGTCGCGGCCAATAGCCCGCCTCCCATGTAGACGACGGCGACGATGCCCCCGACGCCGAGCAAGATGCGCAAGCCGCGCGTTGCCGGGATCGAAGCGAGGAACAGCAGGAACGAAGTGGAGAGCAATACGGCCAGGTAATCGGCTAGAAGTACGAGAAAAATGGTCGGCAAATCGAGGCCGCGGAGCACGTAAGCGAACGTCATGAATGGGGCCGCGGCGCTAAAGATGAGCAGGGCCAGCGCCCCCGCCGCCGCGAGCTTGCCGAACAGCACCGCCCGCGGCGACAGCGACGAGATGAACAGCAGATCGACGTTCACGTCCGAGCGCTCGCCGGCCAGCCGCGCCCCCGTCATGGTCGGTATCAGGATCATGCACGTTCCCAGCAACACCCCTTGCACGACCGAGAAGATTTCGCGGCCGGCATGCATGTTGATCTCGGACGAGACTTCCCGCTCCGAGATCAACAGCAGCATGACGACCATTTCGACGGTGAGAAACAAAAGCAGGAAGGCGGCGACGATCCGGCTGTTCACGGCTTGCCGCGATTCCTTGACGACGATCGGGTTAATGCGGTCGCCGAGCCGGGATAAGAACCGATTCACTGCACGTCTCCGCGAGTCACGTCCAGGAAGAGTTGTTCGAGGCTGACGCTCGAACCTCGTTTCTCTCGAGCGGCGTTTCCGACCAGTGGCGATCGATGCCCTCAACGAACTCCGCGCGAACGATCTTGGCGCGGCGTTCCAACCAGTCGCCGCAGTCATTTCGCAAGTAAATTCCCTCCGCCGGCCCGTTGCCCAGTCGGCTCTTCGTTAGGAGGGCGAGAAGTTGGTTCTTGGAGAACCGTCCCCGCGCCAACCGAGGAACTCCTTCGAATCCGAATTCTTGCATCCAGGAATCGCGGCGCTCGGCTGACCAGAACCGCTCACTCAGACGGTCGTACACGTCGAATCCGAGAAACCAGTCGGGTAAGCGCTGGTAGCGAACGCTGTGAACCACAAAGCACCATTCGCCAAAAAGCATAATCCCGTGTTTCAAGGCTTCGAGAAGGACCGCCCTCCGTGAATCCATCCACGGCCACAATGGCTGAAACTGGGGATGCGCTCCGCGGGCGAGGTAGTTGCCGCGGTTCTGGACGCGAAGTTGGCCCCGCTCGTCGAGTGAGAATCCGATGTTGCTGCCATCCACTTTCTCTTCGACAGTGACTTCCGCGCTCAGGAATTGTTCAGACTCCGTGGGTGTCAGCACTTTATCATCGCGGCACGGCGATTTTGCCAGCCAGAGGAGATGCGGCGTGTGGGGGAATTTGAAGAACATAGCTAGCTCTTCGACTTGGCCCGTCGCTTGGTGGGTACTGCTGTTTTCTGAGTTCCGTGTTCTTCACAGAATCCGTCGATCAAGTGTTCGACAGCGACGCCCGCTCTCGCTAGCGCCGGCCCCCAACTGCACCAATCGGAGTCGGCCGCGTTGACGATTCGGCTGGTAATGCCCTGCCCCGCATCGGCCAGCGCGACGGCCACGAACTTCCGGTCGGAAAGGTCATGAATCACTTGTTCCAACTCCGCCGGCAACAGGCCATGGTCGTTTTGATCGAACTCGATTTCCACGAACCGCCCCATTTGCATTTTTTCGATCACCACCATGAGTCCGAGGTCCTGCCCGGTCATCTTGTTATTGTACTCGCTCCAGATTCTAAACTTGTGATCGAGAACGATCACGCATTGAGGATTTTTTCGGAATTCCAATAGCCAATCGAAAACGAGTTGCATGTGATGAATGGGAAGATTGCTATCCTTGAATTGCCCAGTCGGATAGTGGGCACTCGCCACGAGCAACACATTGGTGTCGATGATGCAATCGCCCATGACTCAACTCACTTTCCTTTTCGCCATGCGGTCGATCATGGATTTTGTTTGCCGTTCCACTTCTCCGATGGCGTCTCCGAAGAATCTGTCTGGCCAGTTCCGGATTCGGCCGAAATCGTCGAGTTCAAGTCGGCGCAATTCGGCGTGCTCGTCGCGGCGCTCCACGAAATAAAGGCGGCAATCGCCCGGTGACAGCGTCGCGTTCGCGATGAGGAACTGCAATCGCCTAAACAGGTTTTCGGAATGCGTTTCGACAAGGAACTGAACGCGGCGATGGTGAGCCACTTCCGCGAACAAATTCGCCAGTTCCGTTTGAGCGAGCGGATGGAGATGAATTTCCGGCTGCTCGATAATGACAGTAGATCCTTCCGGGACGAAGTAAGCAAGCGTCACCACCGGCAATACCTGAGAAACCCCGAAGCCGACATCGACTAGATTGGCCTTGATGTTCTTTTGATGGACCAGAACTTCATAGTGAACTGATGATCCCTGTTGGCCGAGGCTCAGTCCCTCAGCTACGTCCATTCTCCTGAGCCAGTGCGAAACGCGCTCGACAAGCCAACCGCGGCCGCCGGATTCGGATTTTTTCGATCGCTCATTGGCGCTGGCCAGCAATGCTTGAATGGCGAACTCGCCCTTGGTTCCCAGGTCGCCGGGGCTTTGTTGGTTCCAAAGATAAGTGCGCTGTGGACGTTCGCGAAGCGGGCCGAGATAGACAATTCCCTTCAGTGCTTCCACCATGTCGAGAGCGAGGTCCTGGACAGTCCCTCCTTCCAGGCCGAATGCCGCCACGGCAGCGGCGGAAAAAGCCACGGAGCGTTCTGGTTCATATTGCCTCTTGGAATCAAAAGCGTTTTTCTCAACGAAGGTATTTGCGGCCGTGAGTTGATAGGCGCCGCGGGGTTGTCGTTCCGTTCGAAAAAGGCGATCTTCCGAGAGATAGCTCAACGACTTCACGACCGGAATGCCGCTATGCGCGTAGGCAACGTCATACTCGATGACGCGCGGCTTGCTCCTGCCTCGATTGGTAAAGGTTAAACCGAACGCCAGTTCGCGTTTGAGATCGTGCCCGGAAACGATGTCCTTGAAACTGCCCAGGTGAAGAACGTCGCCGGGTTGCCCTCCAAGGTTGAGATTTTGCTTTCGATCCGGCGATTCCGCGGTCTGTTTCAGGAGCAACAGCATTTGCAGGAGGCTGGTTTTTCCGGCCGAGTTAGTTCCAAGAAACAGGCTCAACGGGGCCAGATCGACCCTGTTGTCACCCTTCCACGCCTTGAAATTCTTCAGCCGCAATTGTGTGAACATGATCCCTATTGCCTCGTGAAACCGACTGCCTTCCTGGAATCGTATCGAACAATAGCAATCACTGCACGTCTCCGCGAGTCACGTCCAGGAAGAGTTGTTCGAGGTCGGCGCGGCGCGGGCGGAACTCGAGCAACCGGAAGCCTGCCTTGAGCACCCCTTCGAGCAACCCGCAGCACTCTTCGTCGCCGCCGCCGATCTCAACCTCGATTCCGTTGTCCTGAATGCGGGCTTCTTCCACGCCAGGGGTTTCGAGCAGGTGTTCGAGCAACTTGTCGATGCGATCGAGTGGCCGCAGCACCAGGGTGCGCCGCGCCGTGCCGTTCACTTCCCGCGTCAGGATTTGATCGAGCGTGCCGGCGCGAAGGATCGTGCCGCGCTCGATGATCACGGCCCCCGTGCAAATCTCCGCCAGTTCCGAAAGGATGTGCGAACTGATGAGGATGGCCTTCCCCTGCCCGGCGAGCACTTTCAGCAGTTCGCGCAGCTCGATGCGAGCCCGCGGATCGAGGCCGGCCGCCGGTTCATCCATGAGCAGCACCGGTGGATCGTGCACTAGCGCCCGCGCGATGCTCACCCGGTTCTTCATCCCCTTGGATAATGCACCCAGCGTCTTATCGCGGATGCCGATCAAGTTGGTGAATTCCTCCACTCCTTCGACCGTCTTGCGGCGTTTCTCGCCGTGGATGTGGTATGCCCGCGCGAAGAAATCCAAATACTCGTTGACAGTCACGTCGCGGTGCGACGGCAAGTTGTCCGGCACGTAGCCGATCAGTTTGTGGGCCTTCTCGGGCTCCTCGATCACGGAGATGCCGTCCACGGTGGCGGCGCCGGAGGTCGGTTCCTCGAGCGTCGCCAGCACGCGCATGGTCGTGGATTTGCCGGCGCCGTTCGGGCCGATGAAGCCGAACACTTGCCCGGAGCCGAAGCGGAACGAGATGCCGTTGACCGCGCGGGTGCGGCCGTATTCCTTCCGCAACTCGACGATCTCAACCTCCATCGCCGCCCTCCTTCAAGATGCCATACACGACGGACGCGGAACGGCGGACGGAAGCGCCGGGAAGCCCTTCCTCCAGGAACGGCGCTCCGTCCAACACGGCCAGGAAGGTCCGCGGCCGGAGCACGTTCAGGTTGTTATTCGCCACCCGCGCGACCACGGAATCCCACCGCTCGCTCGCGTAAATCGCGCGCGGGTTCATCGCCGCCGCGCGGGACGGATTCGGATCGGGTTGCAGGGTCGCCCGTCCGCCGGCCGGGATCGCTTCCGCCTTGAATACATTGCCCTTGTCGTCCATGTACCAGAGCGTACTCATCGCGGCGCCGAGGCCATTGACGGCTTCGGGGAGGCCGTCGCTCCCCCGAGCGATCGTCACCCGTTCGCGGCGCAGTTCGCTCTTGCGGACCGCGAAGTGGCAGGGCACCCGCGGCGTCATCCACCCGGACGCCAGATGCTGTTCGTGCGTCCAGTCCAGGGTGAGGGCCCCGCCGGTCGGACGCCGCCGATACCCGTACGAGGTGGGCGGTTCGCCGTTCTGCAGCGTGGCCTCGGTGTCGTAGCTGAAGTGCAAGCCGCCGCGCGCCGCCAGCGGCGAGTAAAAACCCATCCAGCCGAGCGTCGACGCCCGGCGACTGTTCTCGTCCAGCACCGTGAAGCCCTCGACGCGCGACCGCCCCGCCCACCCCTCCGTGATCGCCATGTAACCCAGCACGAGGGCGCACGTGAACACCGAGACGACGGGCACCGTCCAGAACAGCCACAACTTCTGCTTGCGGCGATTCAAGATCACCAGATTGATCGGACCGATGACGAGTGCGAACAGGAACATGAGCACGAGAAGGCCGCGCACCGGCGTTTCTACATCCTCGACGATGGGAAAGACGCGGTTCGCTTCGGCGGCCGACTTCGCGCGCTGCCACGGCTTCGCGCTATCGAGCCAGGAATCGAAGATTGGCTGGATCTCGCCAAGCATCTTGTCGGAGAGATCCTCACTTGCCGTGACGTGAAGCTGTCCGAACCCGATCCAGAGATTCGTGAGCGGGGCTATGGGGAGCACCTCGCGAATCTCCCCGAATGGAAGCGGCGCTCCCCGCCCTCCGAGCACGAGGAGCGAGCCGCCGCACTCAACGTAGCGGCCGAGAGCGGAACGGGCCTCCGCCGGCATGGTGCGCAGGTCTTTCCCCGTAACCACCACGCCATCGTAGCGGCTATGGCCCAGCCAGTTCGGACTCCACGCGTCGCAACTCGAATCCGAGCGTTCGAGGTTGAACCTGTTGCCTCCAAGCGACTCGGCCCCGAATTGTGCTCTCTGAATCCAGTCTGGAAAGTGCGGGTCGACCGCGCGGCTATAGAGAATCAGTGGACCCGATGAGCTGAACCGGTACGAACGCGCAATGGAAGAGAGACTCAAGCCGACGCCGCGATCGAATGTACGCCCGTCGATCGCCACGGCCATGCCGCTCCCGGTGATGTCGTGATTTTCGGGATAAAGGAGCGATACCCGCACGGCCTTTCCCGGATCGACTTCCACCGTCCGCGACACGGAGCGAAGGTGTTCGCCGCGCGACGAATAACTTTCTTGGGGAAGCGACAGTCGCACCGTATGCGCGCTCGTCGCTGAGCGATTTACGACCCGGAACCGGAATTCGCCGTAGCCGTGGGTGGCGCTTCCTTGCGGTTGGCTCTCGACGGTAACGTCGATGTCGCCGAAGGAATCGGCCGATACCGCGGCGGGCAGCGCGAAGAACGTCAGCACAACAAGAGCGAGCCGAGCCATGGACGTTACTCGTGGGAGGCCGCGATGGCCAGGTCGCGCGGCAGCGAGAGCCCCGCTTCCTCGACCTTGGCCAGCAGTTCGCTAACGACCGCGAACGGCGTGACGGCGTCGAGCCGGGCCTTGTAGTTGAGAATGAGGCGGTGATTGAGGACGGCCGCGGCGACCGCGTGAACGTCGGCGAACCCGACCGTCGGCCGCCCGGCCAGGAAGGCCGCCGCCCGCGCCGCCTCGGCAATCGCGATCGCGGCCCGCGGCGACGCCCCGTAGGAAACGAACGCCTTGACGAGCGGCGGCGTCTCGGCCGCCCCCGGATGCGTCGCCGCGATCAACCGCGCCACGTAGCGCGAGACTGGCCGCGGCAAAAAGACGCGATCCATTACTCCGAACGCTTCGGTCAGTTGCTCGGCCGAGAGCGACCAGGCCGGCTTCGGCGGCTCGCCGCGCCGCCGCGTGCTGATGATCCGGTCCAGCGATTCCGCATCCGCCGGTTCCACGACCAGTTTGAACAGGAAGCGATCCAGTTGTGCTTCGGGCAGCGGGAACGTTCCCTCGAGTTCGATGGGGTTCTGCGTGGCCAGGACGAAGAAGGGATCGGGAAGCTCGCGGGTCGCGCCGAGCAGCGTCACCGAGCGTTCCTGCATGGCTTCGAGAAGGGCCGATTGCGTCTTGGGCGAGGCGCGATTGATTTCATCGGCGAGCAGTAGGTTGGTGAAAATCGGGCCGGGGCGGAACACCATTTCGCGGCTGCCGCCGGCGACTTCCTGGAGAATGTGCGAGCCGAGAATGTCGCCGGGCATCAGGTCCGGAGTGAACTGAACGCGGTTGAAGCCGAGGCCGAGCAGTTGGCTCAGTGCCTTGACGAGTGCTGTCTTGCCGACGCCGGGGAGCCCTTCGAGGAGGACGTGGCCGCGGCTGAGGATGCCGATGAGCACGAGGCGATGGAGGCCGGGGCGGCCGAGCAACATTGCGTCGAGTTGTTCGAGTAGGCGGCTCGCCAGTTCGGCGGCCGGCTTGAGTTCCTCCGGCTCGAGCAACGCGCCGGGCTTCGCGGGATCGCTCATGGGGGCTCTTACTTGGCGGTTCGTTCGAAATAGCGGCCGACGGCAGCCTTGTGCTGGGGCAGCACGGTCGCGGAGTTGGCCGAGCCGCCTCCCGCAGCGGCGTTGCCGAGGCTGCCCGTTTGCGGTGGGCCGGCCTTCGGATCGCGCTGCGGCTCCGCGGAACTGACGCCCACCCGTTGGCTCTCCTTCAACGCCGCCCGCGCCGACGGCGGCAACACCTCCGCGCGGAACTTCGCGCCGGCTTGCGACGAACGGTCGCCGAACTCCAGCGGCGTGACACCCGGGCCATCTTCGGTAATGCCGCCGCGGCCGCGCTGCTCCTCCAGGCCCGCCTTCAGGCTCTTGCCGCGATGCTTATCCAGGAAATCGGCTAGCCCCTTCCCGTCGCACTTGCCTCCCTCGCACGCCTTGAGTTCATTCGAATCGATGAGCCCCGAATCGAATAACTTCTTGGCCATCTTCCGAATGCCTTCGGCTCCGGCCTTGGCGGCCTTACCCAACTCGGCGAGTTGCTCGGAAGAAAGCTGGCCGTCGCGGAGCGCCTGCGCCAACTTAGAGTCGAGCGATTCCTGCAACTTCTCGGACTCGGCGGCGGCCTTCCTGGCCAATTCCGCGACCTCCTTCATGCGAGCCGTTTGCTCCTTGGGATCGGCGCGGTCGGCCAACTGCCCCACGGCGGCGGCCGCCGCTTCCACCTGTCCCAATTGATTCGCTTGTCGCGCGGCGGCCTCCGCGGTTTGCCGCGCCGCCTGCCGCAAAAGTTCTCGCAGGTGATCGAGGGCCTCGAGCGTCTTGGCCGGTTCCTTGCCGCCAGCCTGCGCTCGAGCCTCATCGAGTTTCTTGGCCAGCGTTTCGGCTCGCTCGGGATCGAGCACTTTCTCTTCCTTGAGCACGCGGACCTGTTCCGCGAGGCGATCGGCTTCTCGACCGATATCGAATCGCCCGGAATCGAATGCACCGTCGAGGCGGGCCGGAAGGAGAAAGGCGAGCAGCAGGTAGCCGATGCCGACGGCGAGAAGCCCGAGCGGGCGTCGGGCGTTCCAGCGCACGGCGAGCGGCTCGACCGGCGGGATGCGCGCCGACCACTCGCCGAGCGGGCACTCGGCGCCGGCCATGAGCAGCCCGCCGCACTGGCCGCGATGGTCGAGCAGCGCGCGGACGGCCGCCGGACTAGGCATGCGGCGAAGGGCCATGCGCCAAGACACGGCCAGCGCAATGGGAATGCCGATCAATCCCCACATCAAGAACGTGGCGGCCGCGATTGAAGTGGCCCGGAATGCCAGCACGGCCGTTCCCCATAGGAACGCCCATAGGGTCAACGCCGCGACGGCTTCGCGCAGCGCCAGCCACGCGGCCACGCGGCGACGAGACCGTTCGACGAGAAGATCGGCATCGGCCATGGTGTCCTCATGGTGGCACAGGCATTCTTGCCTGTGCTCTTAAGCCTGCACAGGCAAGAATGCCTGTGCCACCAGAAAGGGCTACTTCGCGAGGTCGACGCAGATGATTTCCTTGTCGTTGCGGACGTACATCTTCTTTTGCGCGAAGGCCGGCTGGCACCAGACGACCTTGCGGCCGAAGACGGCACTCGTAGGGTCGATCACCTTGTCGCGATCGATCTCCTCGTAACCCTGCGGCGAGAGCTTGCAAAAAACGATCTCGCCGAGCTCGCTGAACAGCACGATGCGGTCCTGATTCTTGACCATGAACGCGGAACCGGAGCCGAATTTTTTGCCCTCTTTCAGCGGGCGATCGCTCTCCCACAGCCGCTTGCCGCTCGGCACTTCCACCGCGTAAAGCAGACCGTCGCCATCGAAGCCATAAATCACATTCCCTTGCACGATCGGTTGCACGTTGACCGGCGAAAGGCCGTGATTCTTCTTGTCGCGGAAGACGACCTCGACCGCGCTCGTCTTCCCGGCCGGCATCTTGATGAGCAGGTTCTTGTTGTCGTAGCCGCCGACGTAGAGATAATCCTTGACGCGGACCGGCGTCATGATGATCGCGCCGTTGGACGCTTCGTACGGCGTGGTCCAGAGCCGCGAGCCGGTATCCGGGTCGAGAGCCCGAAGTGCCGATGGGCCGGCGACGATGAGCTGTCGCGTGTCGCCGGTCTTGATGATGCTCGGCGGCACGTAGCCCTGCTCCGTCTGCGATTGCGATCGCCACAGTTCGCGGCCGGTCTTCTTATCCAGAGCGACGACGTGGCTGCCGTCGCCGCCGGCGAGGGTAATCAGCTTGTCGCCGTCGATGAGTGGGTGGGCGGCGTAGCCCCACAGGGCGGCCTTCGTCTTGTAAACTTCGCGCAGGTTCTTCTGCCAAAGAATCTTGCCGTTCTCGACATTGCAACAGAGCAGGTTCCCCTCGGCGCCGAGGAAATAGACGCGGTCGCCGTCCACCGTGGGCGTGCAGCGCGGTCCGGTCGGGTAGCTGATCGAGTATTGGACGGGATAAGTCTGCTTCCAGAGCGGCTTACCGGTGGCGGCGTCGAAGGCCATGACCGATTCCTGGCCGTCGCTCGCCTTGCGGGCGAAGTTGCCGTCCTCGAGAACCTTGGCCGTGGTGAAGTCGGTGGCGAAGACGCGGCCATTGGCCACGGCCGGTCCGGCGAATCCGCCGGCGATGGGCGAACGCCAGGCGATCTTCGGCCCACCCGCCGGGAATTTCTCAAGGATGCCGGTCTCGCGCCAGACGTTGTCGCTGGCCGGCCCCATCCAGTGCGGCCAGTCGTCGGCCGCAACAGAAGTCGCGGAGACCAATAGCGCGGCTAGCGCGATTCGTACCGGCATGGAATTCCTCCTGAATCGAGTGATCGTACTGGATTATCTTACTCGGTTCACTTTGAGCCTGCGATCATCGCCGTTCGAATGGCTTCCTTGTCGGCTCTGTCCCGGTCTTGACAGAAGACCTTGTACTGCCGGCGAACCACTTCGACGAGGGAACGGTGAAGAGTCGATGCCGGTTCCACGGAGCGAAGTTTTCGTTCGACGAGTTGCTCGATAGCAACCGCGGCCGCAGCCCCCTCGGCTTTCGGCGTCCAGGGAAGGAGGAACGCCTGGGTAATCGGGTTGGCGGCGCATTGCAGCGCGACGCATACCGCTTCGGCGTCCGCGAAGCAATTCTCCGCTAGATACGAATCGAACCCGCGCCGGCTGCGAAGTTGGGACAATGCGGAAGCAATGCCGATCGTGCCGGCGCCGCGCCGAGCACGAGTCGGGCGTCGAGAAACTCCTCCAAGTAAAATACGTCATCCCAGTCCTTCGCGCGTTCGGTCTCTTTACTGCGAATGAGGTCGGGGAGAGAGAGAAAGGGCAGTTGCTGTCCGCCGTGGGCTCCAATCTCGCGCCGCGAGAACAATTGTGGGACGGGTCGAGCAAGTGGTTGCTCTTCCAAAACTCCAGCCATTCTTCCGCACCGTTGGGCAAATTGCCGAGTAGAAACCGTCGGAAGTATGCAGGCCGCCAGCTATTCCCTTCGGTGGGGCGGCCGCCGGGAAAAAGCCCCGTTCGCGCGAGACGATCGACCAAATCGTCCCATCCGGCCGGGGAGAGAGTCAGATCGAAGTCGTTCGTGAAGCGTTGGAGGCCATAAAACCGGACTGCGTGGCCGCCCATGATCAGGCAAGACAGTCCGACCGACTCGAGGGCTGCGACAATGGCAGCCAGTCGATCTTCGGGATTCAATCGAGGCCCTCCTCCCATCCTCGGCTGCCATGCGCCCGCAGCATCCGCATGAGCGGGTGGCGGCCGAGCTCTTCATCCGACAAACCGCTCTGCAGGAGGCGAACGACCTCGGGAAGGCAGGCATCCAGGTACATTTCCTCCGCCTCGTGAAGCGTTTGGGCCTGGCCGCTGAGAAGGATTCGCGCAACGGGGTCGTTCGTCAGAGTCGTAGCGTCTTCCTGGTTGCATTCCATCTGAGGGCCTCCACCCACGATTTTACAAGGAGGGGAGGCATCGCCGCGCCGCGCCTTTCGTTGGATCGCGGCGAATCCCAAAACGTCCTATTGAATTGTGAGGATGGCCTTCCCTTCGCGGTCGAGGAGTTCGACTTTCGTCACGGTCACCGCGGTCGCGGCGGTGGGGTCGGCCGGTTTCGGCGCCACGGTGCCGGAGAGCCGCGCACTGACGATCGCGTTCACCGCGAGGTCGCCGCCCAGCCTCTCGCGCATCCGCTCCTTCATCGCCTTGCTCATGTTGAAGGAGACGTTCCGCGGCGACGTTTGATTCGAAAAGATCACGTGTAGGTCGGTCGACTCCTTGGCTTCGCGCTTCATCACGGGGACAGTGGAAGCCTTGATGCTGATCGATTTGCCGGCGAAGTTCTCGGGATGGCGGTTCAAGTCCGCCAGTTCCTGATCGGCGAGCGGCTTGCCGGGGATCGAGCGGACGATTCTATCACCGCGGCCAATGAAATCGGCGCGAAGAATGCGCACGGGCACCACGCCATCGCTACCGCGCTTGCCCACCATGCAGACGAGTCGCACATCCATCGATTGGTGGAGAATCTCCACCTCGTCATACTCCGCTGCGTCTTCCTTGCCGACGAGGAACTTCATTCGCGGCGGCGCCTTGCCGTTGGTATCGACGATGACCAGGTCTTGAACCGCGTCGCGGGTGACGGGCGGCGCAGCGATTTGTCCGCGCACCACAATAACTTGCCCTTCCAGGGCATCCGGCTTCGCCGTCAGCTCCGCGAACGGCCTGGCGTCCGTACCGACAGGCATGTCGGAAACGGTGAGCGTGTACGGAACCGGCTTGGAGGCGGCGGTAAGACGCGTCTTCGATTGCGGATTCGGGTTCGTTTGCGACGCAACCTGGATGAGCACTTGGCCGGCATCGAGCGGCACGGTCATTTCGCCGAGAGCGACGCCCAAGCCGGAGATCGAACGCTTGTCGAGGGCGTATTTCTTGAGCGGGAACTCCTCGACGCCGGGGAGGTTGGCCTTGCCGTCGCGGCGCATGGCGAAGGGCTTGTGGCCGGTCAGAGGATCCTTGACGACTTCGGGCGGCTTGCCGTCGCCGGCCCAGCGGCGAATGAACACGGTATCGACCTTGTCGAGCGGGTCCATCACGGGGGCCAGGGCAAGGAACTTCGCCTTGTTCCCATCAAGGCCGGTGGGAACGAAGATCGTCGGCAGCAGTTTGCCCTCAAGCAGGGCGATCAAATCGTTGACGGGGACGGCGAAGCCGATGCCGGTGCCGAGGGCGGGATTGATGATGGCGACGGCAAGGCCGACGAGTCGGCCGTCGCTATCGACAATGGGTCCGCCGCTGTTGCCGGGGTTCATGGTGCCGCTGATCTTGAGCCGTTCCAACTTGCCCGTCACGCCGTGTTGGAAGCCGGCGAGCGTGCCGGTGCCGAGTGTGATCTCGGGGTTCTTGTTGCCCCTGGCCAGAATGTCGCCGAGCGGGAAGCCCCAGAACTGAATGCCCAGCCCTTCGATGACCTTGTTGGAGGGCGGCATGTTGAACGGGCTGAGCGGCTTCGGCCAACTGAGATTCGACTGAACCTTCAGTATCGCGACATCGGCGATGGCGTCGAAGCCGACGATGTCGGCCTTGTGCTGGTGCTCGTCGGGCATGCCGCTGTTGAAGATCACGGTGACGACGGCGGCCGCGGCGCCGAAGCGGCGGCCGGTGGTCGCGTTCTTGATGACGTGATGGTTGGTCGCGATCAGGCCGGTGCGACCGCTCCAGGAAATCAAGAACCCGGAGCCCGAACTGGACAGCGGCCCCGCTTCCACCTTGATGAACGTGCACGCTCGCTTGATCTCGTCGATGGTCAGCTTGGAACTCTTCGACGTGGAGTTGACGCTGCTCGGATTGCGCGCCGCCTTGCGGGCCATCATGAGGCTATAGAACGTCGGCACCTCCGGTTCCTTGTCGGCGGAGGTGGGGTTCAAGCTGGCGGCGCGGACGGTCGGCGGGGCAACGTTATCGACGGGCTTCGCGAACAGGTCGGCGTACTGGCTGGCGACTATTGTGGCCGGGGGGTTCTTCGCCGGCGGCGGGAATCGCGGCGGCCGTGGGTTGAACTTCGGCCGTTCCTTCTTGGTGGGAACGGGGTTTTTCGGCGCGGAAGTACTGAGCGGGTTGATCGGCTGAACCGGTTGCGGGTTCGCCTTGAAGTTGGGCGGGGGCTGCACGTTCACTTGCGGCTGGACGTTGACCGGCGGATTCACCTGGGCCACGTCCTCTTTCTTCGGGTCCTTGGTCGCAACGAGCAGGCCGATCGCGATTCCCACGACTGCGAGCACCGCCGCCGACCCGGCGACGACCGGCACCACCGGGAACTTCTTCTTCTCGTCGTCGTCATCGCGGTCATCGTCGTCGTCATCGCGGCGGCGGCCCGAACTGCTGCCGGAGCTTCGCCGCGATCGTCGGCGATCTTCCTCGTAATCGTCGTCGTCTTCGTCGTCCGGTTCGGGCGGGCGGAACTTGGCGCCGCACTTGAGGCAGCGGATGCGTTCGCCCTCTTCGGGGAGTTCGTCGACATGGACGCGGGCTTCGCATTTGGGGCATTCGACGCGCATGGAACACCGGGGATAGTCGAGCGGGCTTGCGAAGGAAAAGGATCAACTCAAAGGTTGAATGATAACGGTAGACTGAGGTGCGAACAACAGGAAAGGTCTGAGAAATGGCTCATCGTTTCGGACGGTTCACTTCTTCTTTTTCTTTACGGCCGATTTGGCGGCGGGCTCGTCTTTTCGGCTCGCGGCCACGGAGGGGTTGGGGCCGATCAGGTAGCCGCGTTTCTTTAACTCGCCGGCCAGTGCGTCCGCTTCGGCGCTTGCCTCGGGGGAATCGACGCGGGCCAGCGCGATGACCGAGTACCAGAATCGTTCGCGATCGCGCGGGGCCAGGGCCGTCGGGTCGACGCCGAAATTCCGCGCCAGATTGCGGTCGAACTGCAAGTCCTTGAGCAGTGCGGCGAGTTGGCGCCAGGTGATGCCATTGGAAACGATGGTCCCGTTCGACTTGGTAATGCGTCGGCCGATGGCGACGTGGAGTAAACCGCGGAAGCGAGCCGCCGCCAAACCGTCATCGCGGGCCGTCGCGAGCAGGTCTCGAATGCCGTCCATTCCCTGACTCCGCGGACACTCAAGGCCGGCATCGCACTCCGGCGACGGCGCCACTAGCTCGAGCGTCGCCGACGGGGCTAGTTCTCCCATTTTACCGATCTCGCGGATTCGCTCCAGATTCACCGTGCCGCCTCTCTTATTTCGTCGCGTGAGCTGCCGAAGATAAGGTGGCTGTCGGGGAAAACTGAGCTGCCTGGGCGGTTCCGCGCCCCAGTCGCGCAAGCCGCCCATGGCTTCGCGATCCGCATATTCATTCCAAGGCCGTCCGCAGGCATCGCGCGACCGCTTCCGGGTCGTCCGCCTGGGCGATGCACGAACTGACGGCGACGCGCCGGGCCCCCGCCGCCGCGACCGCCGCAATGTTTGCAGATTCGATGCCGCCCAGGGCGAACAGCGGCAACGAAGTCTCGCGGCTCGCCTCGCGAACGAATTCCAACCCCGGGAATGCCGCAAAGGCTTTGGTTGAGGAAGGAAACGTCGGGCCAACTCCCAGGTAATCAGCACCATCGAGGATCGCTTGCCGCACCTGGTCGAGCGAATGCGTGCTGACGCCGACAATCGCTTCCGGCCCCAGAATCGCCCGTGCTTCCTTCACCGGAACGTCATCTTGGCCCAGGTGCACGCCATCAACCTCGGCGAGTCGCGCGATGTCCGGGCGATCGTTGACGATGAACAGGGCGTCGGCTTGGCGGGTCCAGCGGCGGACATTCCTCGCTGTTGCCAGCAATTCGCGGTCCGAAAGCTGCTTGTCGCGCAATTGGAAGACATTCGCCCCGCCCGCCGCGGCCCGTTCGATGACTTGTTCCAGGCCAAGACGGCACTGGGCCGCGGAAATCAGCACGTAAAGGCGCGCATCCTTGAGGCGGTCGCGGGCCGCTGATCCGAGCAGTATTGCCCTTTCCAGCGTGTAAGCCGAGTATCGAATTGCCTCGAATTGGCGGCCGAGTTCGGGATCGATAAACTTCCCGTATTCCTCGAGGCTGCGGAGCGCTTCTTGCCAGCGCTTGCAGTTGATCTGTGCGATCTCCCGCGGCGAACCGCGCTGGTATTCGCCATAGGCCGTGACATCGGCCCCCACATCGCGAAGCGTTTCCCGGCCGGCGAGCAGCCAGCGGTACGGCAACCGGGCCGCGGCGGCGGCGAGCGCATGCCGGGCGCCCTTCACTTGCTCCGTTAGAAAACGATCGTCCAGGGCGAATCGGCAAAAATCCTCGATCACGCGGAGAGCTTCGCGGCCGCGATTCAAGTTGGCATCGACGATGCGGGCCGCCTCGGTGGGGAATGGCGTTCCGGGAACCGCTTCCACGCGATCGCGGCTCGGCTCAACGCGGATCGCATCGAGGAGCGGTTCTTCCTCGAATTCGAAGGTGATGCCCACTTCCCCGGCCTTGGCAATTGGGCTTTCTTCCTCCGCGAAGCAGCCGGCTAGTTGTTCCGCCAGCCGCGCGAACCGCGGCACGGTGCGCCAGTAGTCCGGGTCGGCGTGGAACACCGCCAGGAAGAATGCGTCGGTCAGCACTGCGGGGTCGGCGCGATGGGCCAGCGACCAACTTCGCGCGGCGGCCACCAAAGTCGTTAGCGGTACGATGCGCGGGCCGCCGAGCGGGAGTGCGGCCAGTGTTTCGCGCACTTCCGCGGCGACGAGGCCGAGGCGTTCCAGTAACGCCGCCGGCCGCCCTTCTTCCTCTTCCAGTAGGCCAAGCGCGTAATCGACGAGGCGGACTTCGGAAGCACCGAGCCGCGCTGCCCACGCCGCCGCCGCCGTCACGGCCCGTTCCACACCGGGAGTGATCTCGTGCATGGCTGCTCCTAGCGCGTTCCCCGCTGAGTCGGGGTCTAACCAGATTCTCGGGGGTCTGAGCTTCTTGGGTGGCACCGGCTTCCAGCCGGTGTGTCCTTACTCGCACCGGCTGGAAGCCGGTGCCACCCAAGAATCGCATATGCTGATCGCGCTCCCCCGGAGATTTCCGCTTTACCCCTGAGTCGCGGCTAAGGCCGGCAAATTTCCCGATTTCATTCAAGTTTACGCAAACGAGGGTCGGCGCATCGGCCGCGGCGCAGCCGACACAGCCGGTTTAACCCGCACCGCGGGCGAGGCGATTCGCACTGCCGCCGCCGGGAATGTCCAGACGCCCCGCCGCGCTGTCGATGAAAAAGGCACGCACGATGCGAAGCCAAGGATGGCGAGGGGATCGGCGATGCAGCGTTCCGCAGCGACCACAGTATCGGCATGTCTGGCCCGAGCCGCGGTCGCTCTCGGGTTCGTCGTCGCCCTATTGCCGAACGATAGCCGCGGCCAGCAGCCGGCCCCGGTCTTGCCGACCGTCCGCATCCCGGGCCTCCCCGCCGCCGTTCGCGCCAAGAAGCCCGCCCAACCTCCCAAAGAAGAGAAGTCGAACGACGGCGTGCCGGAACTCTCCCTGGGCGATTGCATTGCCATCGCTATTGAACGGCAACCTTCCTTGAGAGCGATGCGTTCCAGCCAGGAAGCGACGGCCGCCGGGCAGCATGCCCTGAACAACATCGGCCGCCTCGGTTCGCTGCTCAGCCCCGATTTGCCGATCCGTAAGGAGCAGGCGCAGCGCGGCGTGATCGCCGCCGCCGCCGATTTGCAAAAACTGCACAACGAAGTCGTCCACGACGTCACGCGGCTTTACTACACGGTCGTCTACGCCCGCCAGCAGCAGCAACTGGCCGACGATGTCGTCGCCCAGGTCGAAACCTTCGTGGACATCGCCCGGAAGTTGCTCAATTCCGCGACGCCCGGCGACATGACCCAGGCCAAGCTCGACGTCATGATGATCGCCCTGACGAAGATCAAGATCCTCCAGGCAAAGGCTCATGCCGGCGTGAAATCAGCCGAGGCCGGTTTGCGGGAAATCATGGGCGTCGCGGATCGATCGCTCAAGTTCCGCATCAAGGACAAGGAACTGCCGCTCATGGGGCAAAACGTCGCCTTGACGGAACAGCAAATAGTTGACATGGCATTGGGTCGTCGGCCGGAACTGGCGCTGGCCGCGGCCGCCGCCGACGCCTTCCGCCTCGAAGTTTACGCCCAGGGAAAGCTCCGCTTCCGCCGCTCGGTGCCGACGCTCAGCTCCGCCTCGGAC
>DATNBQ010000280.1:0-24971 GCA_035571955.1 Urbifossiella sp.
AGATTCGCTGGGGGGTGTTGGATGCTTTTGGGTGGCACCGGCTTCCAGCCGGTGTGTCTTTACTCGCACCGGCTGGAAGCCGGTGCCACCCAAGAATCGTCCGAGATTATCTACTCCTCCCAGAGATTATTGCTGCACCCAATCGACCGGGCGATTCGGTAGGCGGGCTTGTTTGCTAGGCCGCCTTGCGGGAAACTAAAGGCACTTGGAGTGATTTGCCGTCACACACCAGCGGTCGGATTGCCCAACGCTACGTATATGCTGGATGCTTCGGCCGTAGGGGCGCTTCCCGCGGCCGGAGTAACGTTCCGAGGTCAGCAGAACAGCAAACTTGCACCGTGCAATCCGTGAAGGAAGTCCTCATGAATTTACAGCAAGTTCGCGAACGCAGACGTGAGATCGAACGCCTTGCCTCGCAACATGGTGCCCTGAATTTGCGTATCTTCGGTTCTGTTGCCCGCGGTGACGACGGTCCCAAGAGCGATCTGGACGTCCTGGTTCGATTCGAGAAGGGCCGCAGTTTGCTCGATCTCGTTGGCGTCCAGCAAGATTTGGAAGAACTTCTCGGGTGCAAGGTCGATGTTGTGTCCGAAGGAGCACTCGGTACGGACAGCGAGATATTCCGAGAGGCCGTGCCCCTATGAATAGAGATCGGCATTTCGTTCGTCACATCGTAGATGCGGCCGAGCGAATCCTCGATTACAGCGGAGACGGGCGCCCCTTCTTCAATTCGGATCGCCGAACTCAGGACGCTATCGTCCGCAACATTCAGGTGATCGGAGAAGCCACGGGAAATCTCAGTGAAGAGTTTAGAAAGAACCACGCGTCGATTCCTTGGAAAAGAATCCGAGGCATGCGAAACGAAGTCGTTCATCGGTATTTTGAAGTGGACTTGGATTTGGTTTGGGAAGTCGTGGAGATCCATATACCGGCACTTCGAACATACATGAAGTCCATACCGCTCATTCCAAATTCATCCAAATCAACTATTCCTGGATTAATTACCGCTATGAGTAGCGAACCCGTCAAATCACTGAACTTCGTCGAAGAGATCGTCGAATCTCACAATGCCGATGGCCGCTTCGGCGGCAAGGTGCATACGCGCTTTCCGCCCGAGCCGAACGGCTACCTGCACATCGGCCACGCCAAATCCATCTGCCTCAATTATGGCCTCGCCGTCAAATACAACGGCAAGTTCAATCTCCGTTACGACGACACCAACCCCACTACGGAGGAGCAGGAATACGTCGATGCCATCCGCGACGACGTCCGCTGGCTCGGCGGCGACTGGCAAGGCCGTGAATTCTATGCCTCGGATTACTTCGACCAGCTGTACGAATGGGCGGAGAAGCTGATTCGCGACGGCAAGGCCTACGTGGACGATCTCCCGGCCGATGAAATCGCCAAGTATCGCGGCGACATCAAGGGCGGCAAGCCGAGCCCCTATCGCGATCGCAGCGTCGAGGAGAACCTCGATCTCTTTCGCCGTATGAAGGCCGGTGAGTTTCCGGACGGGTCGCGCACGCTCCGCGCCAAGATCGACATGAACTCGCCCAATTTCCACCTTCGCGATCCCATCATGTATCGCATCATGCATGCGAACCATCATCGCACCGGGAATAAATGGTGCATTTATCCCATGTACGATTATGCCCACGGCCAATCCGATTCCATCGAAGGAATCACGCACTCCATTTGTACATTGGAATTCGAAATTCATCGGCCGCTCTACGACTGGTACATCAATGCCCTCGGCATCTATCATCCCCAACAAATCGAATTCGCCCGACTCACTCTCGCATATACGGTTCTGAGCAAGCGGCGACTGATACAACTCGTCACCGAAAAGCATGTGGCCGGGTGGGACGATCCGCGGATGCCGACGATCAGCGGGGTCCGCCGCCGCGGTTACACACCCGAGGCGATGCGCAAATTCTGCGAGCGGATCGGCGTCTCCAAATTCAACGGCATCATCGACATGTCGTGGCTCGAGGATGCCTTGCGCGAGGATTTGAACAAGAAGGCTCCGCGCGTGATGGGCGTGCTCCGGCCGCTCAAGGTCGTCATCGAGAATTATCCCGAAGGCCAGGTCGAGGAGATGGTCGCCATCAATAATCCGGAGGATGCCGCGGCGGGCAGCCGCAAAGTGCCATTTTCGAAGGTGCTTTACATCGAGCAGGACGATTTCCGCGAGAACCCGCCGAAGGACTTCTTTCGGCTCGCGCCGGGGAAGGAAGTTCGCTTCCGCTATGCGTACTTCATCAAGTGCGTGAGCGCCATCAAGGACGCGGCGGGGAACGTCGTGGAACTGCGGTGCACGTACGACCCGGCGACGCGCGGCGGCGATGCCCCCGATGGCCGCAAGGTCAAAGGCACCATTCACTGGGTGAGTGCCGACCATGCGATCGACGCCGAAGTGCGGCTGTACGACCACCTCTTCGCCAAGCCCGACCCGGACGACGTTCCCGAAGGGCAAACATACTTGGACAATCTCAATCCGAAATCGCTGGAAGTGTTGACGGGCTGCAAGTTGGAACCGAGCCTCGCCGGGTCGAGCGTCGGGCGGACATTCCAGTTCGAACGGCTCGGTTACTTTTGCGTGGACAAGGATTCGACGGCCGGGAAGCTGGTGTTCAACCGGGCCGTGACGCTCCGCGATTCCTGGGCCAAGATCGAAAAGAAAGGGAAGTAAGGCGAGGGATGTGTCAACGATTCTTGGTGTTTCAGCAGGTGGGTGCCGGGCATAGCCCGACCTACAAGGCGCCTCGTAGGTCGGGCTGTGCCCGACGATCCTCGACTTCAAGAATCGTTGGCATCCCCTAAGGCGACTGGACAGGGGGAAAGCGGTCAGCTGGGTGTCGGGCACAGCCCGACCTACAAGGTGCCTCGTAGGTCGGGCTGTGCCCGACGATCCTCGACTTCAAGAATCGTTGGCACCCCCCTAATAAGGCGACTGGACAGGGGGAAAGCGGTACAATCATTACCGAGCCACTTTCACCGGAAGCTTTTCATGCGAACCTACTCAGCCGCCCTGCTCGTCGCGCTGCTCGTCATTGCACCGGCGGCGGCCGGCGAACGGAAATCGTTCCCCGCGGCTAAATATAAAGCCGGCGAACTCCGCTACATCGATAAAGTCCCCGTGCTCACATTGCGCGGCAAACCCGCCGAGATGGGCGAACAGTTCGGCATCCTGGCGATCCGTAACGCCCCGGACCTCACCGCCCTGACCCAGCAATTCCTCAAGGATTCCGGCCAGGAAGCCTTCTACCCGGTCCTCGTGAAGTTGGCCCGGACCTTGAAGCCGAACTTCCCCAAGCATCATCTTGAGGAAATGGAAGCGGCGGCGCAGGCCGCCGACCGCAATGAGGATCGCCTCTATTTCGCCAATACCGTTGCCGACCTTTCCAGCGGCCTCGGCTGTTCGACCATCGTCGTGCAGAAGGAGCGAAGTAAGACCGGCGCCCCGCTGTTCGGCCGCAACTTCGACTGGCTTCCCACCAAGGGAATCGCCGAGCACACGCTGATCGTTGTTTACAAGGGCGAAGGAAAGCACGCCTTCGCGGCGATTACCGTTTCGCCGATCGAAGGGGTCATCAGCGGCATGAACGACGCCGGACTGTCGCTGACTATCAACGAGATCAGCATCCGGAAAACGAAAGACAAGGCGGAATTCAACCCGAAGGGGACGCCGCTATTGCTGTCGTTTCGCCGGGTGCTCGAGGGATGTACCACGGTGGCCGAGGCGGAGAAACTACTGCGGAGCATGGAGCGCACGACCACCTGCTGCCTGACGCTGTGCGATAAGAACGGCGGGGCGGTGTTCGAGATCACGCCGAAGAACCTGGAAGTGCGGTCGCCGGAGAACGGCGTCTGCTGTTGCACGAATCACTTCCGAACGGCAAAGTTGATGGTGCAGAACAAGTGCTGGCGCTTCGACAAGTTGGCCCCGCTGTGTGCGGCGGGCAGCGAACAGCTCGGCGTCAAGGATGTCTTCCAGCATCTCGACGAGGTGCATCAAGGGAAGGCGACGCTGCAAAGCATGGTGTTCGAGCCGAAATCGCGGGTGCTGAACCTGGCGTATGGCGAAGGCCCGGCGACGCGGAAAGAGCCGCACCGCATCGACCTTGGCCAGTTGTTTGATGCGAAGTGACTCCACACGCACGGAAGGATTCCCTTTTGAAGCCGCGCGTTTTCCTCCCGGCCATTCTCTCGGGCCCACTTCTGTGGGCCGCGTTCTTCCCACTCGATTTCGGGCCAATCGCCTTCGTCGCCCTGGTGCCGTGGCTGACGCTCGTGCGTTCGCCCCAGACTGGCTGGCGGCTCTACCTCGCCGGCTATCTCGGCGGCCTGGCCTTCTTCCTGCCAGCCTTGCAGTGGCTCCGCGTCGCCCATCCCATGATGTACCTGTCGTGGGTCGGCCTCGCCCTGGTCTGCCCGCTGTTCTGGCTCGCGGCGCTCTTCCTGCTTCGCCGCATCGACCAGATGAAACTCGTGCCGCTTGGGCTTTCGGTGCCCGTCGTCTGGGTCGCGCTGGAATACCTGCGCGCCCATCCCACCGGATTCCCCTTCTTGCACGACGTTTTCCAGACGTACATGATCGGCTTCGGATGGTATTTCCTCGGCTACACGCAGCACGGTTTCCTGCCGTTCATTCAGGTCGCGGACCTGGGCGGCGTCTATGCCGTGTCGTTCCTGGTGGCCGCGGTTAACGGCACGGTGGCGGAATGGCTGCTGCGCTCGGCCCGGGTGCGAAACTGGCTCGGGCACACGAATGACACGCCGCGGCGGCGCCCAATCGGTTCGATCGTCGGTATTGGCGGCCTGGTTGCGGCGGCGCTGGTGTATGGCTTCGTGAAACTGGATCACCCGCCGTTCGAACCGGGGCCGCGCGTGGCCGCCATTCAGGGCAATGTGCCGCAATTCGTGAAGATCGAGAAGGGCGACGAACTGGGCCAAACTTATGCAAAATTGCATATCGAGGCGGCGCGGAGCGAACCGAAACCCGACCTGATCATTTGGCCCGAAACTTCCTTTCCCATCGACTGGTTCGAGGTTGTGGAGGGAAGCGAGGCGCCGGCGGACGAAATCCGGGGCGCGATCCGCCGGGCCAAATGGTTCACGACGCAGCATTGGGGCGTGCCGGTGCTGCTCGGTCTCAATGGGTTGGAATGGGAAGACGGCCGGTTGTGGAAGTACAATTCGGCGCTCCTGATCGACGCCCACGGCATGAAGTTCGGCCGCTACGACAAGATGCATCTCGTGCCGTTCGGCGAATACGTGCCGTTCAAGGAAACGCTGCCGTGGATGCAGACGTTCACTCCGTACGAGAACGACTACAGTTGCCGGCCCGGCCGCCGCTGGACGCGCTTTCGATTCCAGGTTAGCCGCGACGCGGAGCCCGCGAAGCCGCGCGGCCGCGAGTTCACCTTCGGTTGCCTTATTTGTTATGAGGACTCCGACCCGTACCTGGCCCGGCATTACGTCGCCGCTGCTCCGGTCGATTTCCTCGTGAACATCTCCAATGACGGATGGTTCAATGGCACGGAAGAACACGAAGAACATCTGGCAATTTGCCGGTTCCGGGCGATCGAGACGCGGCGCAGCATCGTCCGGGCCGTGAACATGGGAATCTCGTGCGTCATCGATTCGGATGGCCGGGTGGTCGCGTTGCCGGGGGCGACGTGGTCTGCGTCGAAAAAGATGGAAGGGATTGTGGCGGCCGCGATGCCGCTCGATCGCCGGCAATCGTGGTATGCCCGCCTCGGTGACTGGTTGCCGGCCGCGTGCTGGGTGTTGTTGATCGTCGGGCACTTCGCCGGCCGCTGGCGGAAACTGTGAGAGCGAAACCGCGCGCGGCGTCACTTTTTCCTTGCCGACCGTCCTCCGATCCCCGTAAGTTTCCGACAGGTGTTTTGGAACACTCATAAGTGGTGCAAACGGAGTCTCCGCCGATGGATAATTCGATCAATCGCCGCGATTTCGCCGTGACGACGCTGGCTGCCGGGTTCGCGTTGGCCGCGGAACCCATCGCCGCGGCACCGATCAGCACCAACGCCAAGGGCCTCAGCGCCGGCGAAGTCAAGATTCCCGTCAAGGATGGAACCATCCCGGCGTACCGCGCCGCGCCGGACAAAGGCGGCCCCTTCCCCACTATCCTCGTCGTGCAGGAAATCTTCGGCGTACACGAGCACATCAAGGACGTTTGCCGCCGGCTGGCGAAGCTCGGCTATCTGGCCATTGCTCCGGAACTTTACGCCCGCCAGGGCGACGTCTCCAAGCTGACTGCGATTCCAGACATCATCTCCAAGGTCGTCTCGAAAGTGCCCGATTCGCAAGTTATGAACGACCTCGACGCCGCGGCGGCGTGGGCCAAGAAGGACGGCCACGGCGACACGGCCAAGCTGGGCGTCACCGGGTTTTGCTGGGGCGGCCGAATCGTATGGCTCTACGCGGCCCACAGCAAGAACCTCAAGGCCGGCGTGGCCTGGTATGGCCGCTTGACGGGAAAGAGCACGCCGCTGCAGCCCAAACACCCGATCGATCTCGTCGCCGATATTAAGGCGCCGGTGCTCGGGCTCTACGGAGAGAAGGACACCGGCATCCCCGTGAAGGATGTCGAGGCGATGCGCGAGGCGTTGAAAAAGGCGGACAAACCCGGCGAGCTCGTGGTCTATCCCGATGCGCCGCACGCCTTCTTCGCGGACTACAGGCCGAGCTATCGGAAAGAGGCGGCCGAAGATGGTTGGAAGCGTCTGCAGGCGTGGTTCGAAAAAAACGGCGTCGCCTGAGTCGGGAACGAGTGCAAATCGCGAAGGGCTTCGGATTCATTTCTCCGGCAATGGATGGCCGCATTGAGGAGCGAGCCTTCCATGAAGAGGAATGCACTTAACGGTACGCCTGAAGCGATTCTCCCCAACGATGCTGCGTCCGCGGAAGAGGATCCGTGGCAGCGCGAAACGCGGCTGTCGCGCGGCAAAGCCTTGCGGAAGGAATGCCAGCGCTCCCGCCACGGCGAGGCCATTCTCGGCCAGGGCGATCGCGACCCGATGGCCCTGATCGAGGAATCGAACGTCGGCCGCCTCGAAAAACTCCTGCCGATTCGATTCACGCGGATGGCCGAATCCGCCTTCTCGTTCTTTCGCGGCACGGCGATCCTCCAGGCCCACGACCTCCAGGGAACGCCGAGCACCGGCATCGTCGTTCAGTGCTGCGGCGACTGCCACCTCATGAATTTCGGCGGCTTCGCTACGCCCGAACGCGTCCAGATCTTCGACATCAACGATTTCGACGAAACCTATCCCGGTCCGTTCGAGTGGGATGTGAAGCGGCTGGCGACCAGTTTCGAACTCGCGGCGCGGTGGCTCGAATTCACGCGCAGCGAAGCCGAGCCGGTGGTCCGCGAAGTCCTCGAGTACTATCGCACGGCCATGGCCGAGTTCGCGCAAATGTCCGTTCTCGACACCTGGTACGCCCGGATTCCGCTGAACGAACTCGTCGCCCACGCCCACAATTCCAAGTACCAGAAGCGATTGAAGAAGGCGATCGAGAAGGCCGCCGAGAACACCTCGGAGCACGTCTACCACAAGATCACGACGACGGTGCACGGCAAGCCGCGGATCGTCGACAGCCCGCCGCTGTTGTTCCATCCCGACCCGACGGAATTCGATACCGAGCGGGACGTGGCGCCGTTCCTGGAGAACTACCGGGCCAGCTTGCCGCGCGAGCGGCAGTTCCTCTTCGATCGCTATCGGCTCATGGATAGCGCGTGCAAGGTCGTCGGCGTCGGTTCGGTGGGCACGCGCTGCTACATCGCCTTGTTCGAGGGCAACCAGGGCGATCACCTGATTCTGCAAGTGAAAGAAGCCCGGCGATCCGTGTTCGAAGGGCGGGCCGGTTCGATCGGCTTCGCGAACAACGGCGAACGCGTGGTGACGGGCCAGCGACTGATGCAATCGGCGAGCGACATCTTCCTGGGGTGGTCGCATGGCCCGCACGGCGACTGCTACGTGCGGCAAATGCGCGACATGAAGATCGCACCGAACCTCGCCGGAAGCACGCCGGCCATGCTCTCCGGTTATGCCGAGATGTGCGGGCGGGCGCTGGCTCGGGCCCACGCCAAGTCCGGCGACGCCGCGCTGATCTCGGGATATTTGGGTAACGGCGCCGCGTTCGACGAGGCCGTACTCGCTTACGCCGAGGGATACGCCGACCAGGTCGAAATGGATTACAAACTTTTCAAGAAGGCGATCCGGTCCGGCCGCTTCCCGATCGAATCGTTCCCTTCGGAAATCGAACAAGCTATCCGCTGAAGGCGGTAATTCAGGAAGTCGAAGCCCGCAGAGCAAGGGCCGAAGCGCTGTCCCCCGCTTACGCTTCGGGCTTGTATTCACCCTTCCACGGCGCGATAAGCCTCGTCGAAGCGATCGGCACAGCGGCGGAATACGTCCAGGAGCGCCGGGTCGAAGTGGCCGGGCGATTGCTCCATCATGAAGCGCAATGCTTCGTGATGTGAAATCCCGTCCTTATAAACGCGCTGGCTCCGCAAGGCGTCATAGACGTCGCCGATGGCGAGCACCCGCGCCGCTAGCGGGATCGCTTCGCCGGATTGCCGACTGGGATAACCGGAACCATCCCACTTCTCGTGGTGGTGCTGGGCGATGTCGATGGCCATCTGCAGGAAGCCGGTGGAGAAGGGATGGCGTCGGGCCACCTCGCGCAGCGTGTCGGCGCCAATCGTCGTGTGCGTTTGCATCGCGAGGCGTTCACCCGCCGTGAGCGGCCCGGCCTTGTTCAACACGTTGTCGGCAATCGCCGCCTTGCCAATGTCGTGCAGCGGGGCGGTATCCTCCAGGTTGCGGATGAAATTGGCATCGATGAGGGGCGCGAAGGCCGGCACATTCGCAGCTTCGCGGGCCAGGATGCGGCAATAGCGCTGCAGCCGCATCAGGTGCGGGCCGGTTTCCTTCGACCGGTGCTCGACCAGTTTGGCCAGCGCGAGCACCAAGCCGTTGCGGGCGTGGATGATCTCGGCATCGCGATGCTGCACAGTCTTTTCCAACTCGGCATTCACGGCCTGCAGGTTGCGATTCAACAGGTCGGAGCGATCCTGGGCATCCTTCAAGCGCAGGGCGGACTTGACGCGGGCCCGCAATTGCACGGTGCTGAACGGTTTGATGAGGAAGTCGTCGGCGCCGGCGAGGAGGATGCGAGAGAGTTCGTCGCCGCCGGCGGCGCCGGAGAACATGACGACTTTGAGGTTCGGGCCGGGCGGTACTTGCCTGAGGCGGCGGAGCACTTCTTCGCCGTTGAAGCCCGGCAAGTCCACATCGAGCAGCACGAGGTCGTACGGCGCTCGCCCGGCGGCGTCGATCGCCTCGGGGCCACTGCCCGCTTCATCGCAGGCGAATCCTTCCGGCGTTAGCGTCAGCTTGCACAGGCGGCGAATCTCCGCTTGATCGTCCACGACGAGCAAGCGATGCGTGACCGGCAGATTGCGGCGCAGAGCGCCTCGCGGCGCGGGAACGACGGTCGAGTCGCCTTTCTTGGCGGCGGAGGGATGGATGGGCCTGACCAAGTTGCGGGCTCCGCGGGCGGCGGCCTCGGGAAGTGGATGCGTCGATTCTAATGGCGCGCGGGATAGTATGAAAGACGACGACGCCAGGAAATGAGATTGATGCGAGCGTAAAATCGTTGGATTTTTACTAGAGCGCGTAGCCTTCGCAGCCCGGCATTTGCAGCGGACATGGCCAGGGATATAATTCGCGCAGGGCCGCGATTCCAACCGCGCGGCCGATTCGGTCCTGACTGTCGCAGACAGGGGACACCATGCCGCACTCCAACAAGCGCGCCGCCGTGCCTGCCGAAGAACACTTCCCGCCCGGAACGGTCCTGGCGTTCTTGGCCGACCGCAGCCAAGTCGATTTCGAACTCGACTTCTTCACGCGCGTACTGATGGCCGCGCCGGAGTTCCACGAAGTGCTTCGCGCCCAGGCGAGCAACATGACCGCCAAGGGGCGGCTGCAGGACGGCTTGAGTGTCGACAAGAAACTGGTATCGCTGCGGCCCGGCGACCCGACGGCGCGCTACAATCTCGCTTGCCGGTATGCATTGCTTAAGCAACCGGACCTCGCGCTAACGACTCTGCGCAAGGCCATTGAACTCGGCTACCGCGACTTCCGCTATATTGAAGAAGACCGCGACCTCGATTCGATCCGCAAGGATCCGCGCTTCCGCAAGCTCCTCCGCGAATACCGTAAGGCCTGAGGTGAGGCCGCAAGATCTTCGATTGATTCAGCCGCAAAAAAGCACAAACACACAGGAGAGATCTCCTGCTTTTTGTCCCCTTTTGCGCGCAAGAGAATCGATCAATTCTTGCGGCCAACCTTGAAAAAGTGTAAAGCACTGTTGCCCAATTCAGCCGCGGCCTGAATCGCTCAGCACTTCTCTCAAAAAAAACGCCGATTGCGGTTGTTGCCGATTATGCCGGTTGTAGGATTTATTCTGGCCTGCCACAAATACGCCCAAAACCCACAAAGCTTCCGACTTCGAGGTGATGCGATGCTTCCTTCAAGCAAATGGCTTGCGGTTTCGTTTGCATTCGTACTTGCCGCGGGTTCGCCCGTTCGCGCGGATTTCCTCAAAGGAACGGTGAACGGCCTGGGTTCTCAAACGCAAGGTGAAATAACGGGCGGATATTACGTCGGCAGCATTAGCTGGTCGCAATCGGGGAACAGTAGCGTTCCCTGGGCCGGCAACCCGACATTTTATACCTTCTGCATCGAGACCAGTCAGGATGTCTACCTCGGCGGGACTTACACGTACCAGACTCGCACGCTGAACGACGCTCCGATTCCGGGCGCGGGCATGGGTACGTCGAAGGCAATCCAGATTAGCCGGATGTGGGCCGCGGATCATGCCAGTCTGGGAACCGATCCCACCAAGAATGCCGCGTTCCAGGTCGCCATCTGGGATATCCTCGGCGAATCGATTCCGTTCACGGTCAATTCAACGCTCCAGAATCAAGCCAACACATACATCGCCGATTCGACGACCTCGGGCCCGCTTGCCAATCTCGTCGCCCTGACGAATGGCAGCAGCCAGGACCAAATCATGGAGCTGGGCAGCGGTTGGTCGGTGACACCCGATGGAAACATCGTTGGGGCGCCGGTTCCGCCGTCGTCGCTGTTGGCGCTTTCGGGCCTGCTGCCTGTCGCGGGCTACGTTCGCCTGCGTCGCCGCTCCGCGGCTTGAAGTTCGACTCGAGCAAGGGTCTCCTCGTAGGGTGGGTCGGAGCGAGACAGCCGAAGGCTTGTCGAGTGAGGCCCACGCGTCGCTTGCAACCACGCAAGGTGGTGCGCCTGGGCCTCACTCCGCGAGATCACAGTAAATCGCAGCGTTTTTCGGGAAGATTTCGCCGGACGAGATGTTTCCAACGCGAACTGCTTGTCAAACCTTGCCCCGTGGGCGGCAAGGTTTGACAAGCAGCGAGGGACTCGACGGTAGAAGCCGTCAGTTGTTGTTGAACTCGGCCTTGCGTTTCGAAAGGTGGTTCTGCAACCGCTGGACGATGCTCGAATGCATCTGGCTCACCCGGCTCTCGCTCAGGTTGAGCGTCGCCCCGATCTCCTTCATCGTCATCTCTTCGTAGTAGTAGAGGATCACGATCAGGCGTTCGTTGCGATTGAGGCCGCGGGTGACGAGCCGCATCAGGTCGCGGTTCTGCAGCCGGTGCGTCGGGTCTTCCGCCTTCTTGTCCTCGAGAATGTCGATCTCGCGAACGTCCTTGTAGCTGTCGGTTTCGTACCACTTCTTATTGAGGCTGACGAGATTCACCGCCGTCGCTTCGCCGACATAGTCGTCGATCTGTTCGAGGGGGATGCCGAGTTTCTCGGCGAGTTCCTCGGGGCGCGGCGGGCGGCCGAGCGCCGCTTCCAGTTGCTTGCGGGCGGCCTCCATCTTGCTCGACTTGGACCGGACGAGCCTCGGCACCCAATCCATCGTCCGCAGTTCATCGAGCATGGCCCCGCGGATGCGCGGCACGCAGTAGGTTTCGAACTTCACGCCGCGCGTCAGATCGAAGGCGTCGATCGCATCCATGAGTCCAAAGACGCCGGCCGAGATCAAATCATCGAGTTCGACGCCGTCCGGCAGTCGGGCCCAGATTCGCTCCGCATTGTATTTCACGAGCGGCAGGAACATCTCGACGAACCGATTGCGCATTTCGACGGTCGGCCGGTCGCGGTAATCCAGCCACATCTGCTGGATGTCGGTTTCGACATGGGTCACGTCCACATCCTCCCTGATGTCGGGCGATCCGTCGGCCGTGCTGGCCCGCCTGCCGGCGCCGGAGTTGGGTTTCCCCGCGTCCGAGCGTCCGACGTCCCCCGCGAGCCCCCGGTGGAACCGCAGTTCAGCGTTTCGGCTCGCGTGGCGTCCGCACCGCGGCGGCTTCCCCGGCCGATCGCGGTTCGCTGGCGCCAGTTGATCCCGAAATCGCGGTTCCCTCCGGCACGAAACGCACGACGGATCGCCAATTTTCCGAAGGCGCCGGGCGGGAAGACCGACGCCGACCCCAGGTTCTATCGACCTTGCATCCGGTGGAGCTCCAACGATTCCCCCGGACGACTCACACTGTTTGCCCAACTTGCCCCGCTTGCCGGCGGCGGACCGCAGTCCGCACGATCGGTGCAGGATTCGAGGGCCTGGCGAAGCGATTTTGCGGCAGCCACCGTTCCCCAACGGGACCGCCATCGCTTCGCAGGTTTCTGTGTGAGGGGGGCGTATATGCCGCGTGAAGTGCCGCATGAACAGAGGAAGATTTACAATTCCGGAGCGATTCGCGATTCGCGCCGCTTCCGGCGAGCGGGGGAGTTAAGCCCCCTGATTCTCGGGCGCATCGAATCAAGGGCTTACGCGCCCCGCTCACCGGGTGCGCCAACGATTCTTGGAGTCGAAGATCGTCGGGCACAGCCCGACCTAGGAGGCGCCTTGTAGGTCGGGCTGCGCCCGACACCCACCTGTTGGAACACCAAGAGTCGATGACGCCCCCCGCTCGCCAGCGCACTTGACCGCCTTACTTGCTCACGCTATTTCCCCGTCATGCCACTGATCTTGGGGGATGCTGCCTTGATGCGCCGGCTGCTGATCGCGGTGTTCGCCTGGGCGTCGTTGGCTTCCACCGGCTGCGTATCCGGTACGTGGGACGCCATCACCAGCCGCCGCTTCCGCCAGGAGCCGTTCCACACCATTTACCACCTATATAAGCCGGAAGATCCGTTCGTGGTGTTGAAGGCCGATCCGCCGCGCGACGGCGACCAGCGCGCCGATGCCATGCGCCGCCTCCAGGAGCCGCTCGCCATCGGCATGAGCCAGCAAGAACAGGATCAAATCGTCGAGATGCTCGAACGCACCGCGACTCAGGATGCCAGCCCGGTGCTGCGGACCGCGGCGATCACGGCCCTCGGCAAGTTCACCGATCCACGAGCCGAGAAGATCCTGATGGTCGCTTATCAGAACGCTCATGGTCGGCCGCCGGGTGCACTCGACCCGGCCAGCTCCGATAGCCACATTCAACTGGCCAGCGGCCGGCGAAAGATCAACAAGCGCCCAATGCTCGGCTTCCTGGATGGGCCGACCGGTTACGATCCGAAGTGGGTAACGGCGATTCGCTGCCGGGTGCTGGAATCGCTGGGTCGAACCGGTCAGCCGACGGCCGTTGAGTTCTTGGCCGCGGTCGCGGCCGGTCCGAAACGGCAAAGCGCCGTGGAAGGATCGGAGGATCGCGATGTTCGGCTGGCCGCGGTTCGCGGGTTGACCTCGAGCCGGCAACCGGAAGCGATCGCGGCACTGGCCCAGGTCTTGGCTGGGGAGAAGGGGCAGGATGCGGCCCTGGCCGGCCGCGCTCACGAGGGATTGGTTACATTAACGGGGAAGAAACTGCCGCCGGACCCGCAGCAGTGGCAAGAGGTGGTGCAGGCCGGCGCGGTCGTGGCGCCTCAGAAGAACTGGGTGCAGAACGCCTTCGAATGGACCAAGAAGTAGCGGACCGGAACGCCGGCGCCACCCAGAAGAATTCCTATGAGCACGAACAGCTACGACGAGATTCCGTACGACAGCCACCCGTATGCGCAGACGCATCCGAGCCGGATGGCGGTCGTCGCGACGCTGTTCGGGTTGCAGCCGCCGGCCGTCGAAAGCTGCCGCGTGCTCGAACTCGGTTCGGCCGCCGGCGGCAACATCATCCCCATCGCCGAATCGTTCCCCAATAGCCAGTGGATCGGCATCGACCTGTCCGAGCGGCAAATCGCCGATGGGCACAAGATGCTCGCCGCCACCGGCGTGAAGAACGTGCAACTTCGCCACGCCAGCATCCTGGAGGTGGACGAATCGTACGGCCAGTTCGATTACATCATCGCCCACGGCGTCTTTTCGTGGGTGCCCTCGGAGGTTCGCGACAAGATTCTCGCGATCTGCGCCGAACGGCTCAACCCGAACGGCGTCGCTTACATCAGTTACAACACATATCCCGGCTGGCACATGCGCGGCATGATCCGCGACATGATGAAGTACCATTCGAATAACTTCCCCGAGCCGCGGCAACGCGTGCAACAAGCGCGGGCCTTGCTCGATTTCCTCGCGGCGTCCGCTCGCCAGGAAGGCCCCTATTCCGCGCTACTGAAGTCCGAACTCGAAAGCATCCGCAACCAGTCGGACAACTACCTTTACCACGAACACCTGGAGCAGGTGAACGAACCCCTTTACTTCCACCAGTTCATCGGCATGGCCGAACGGCACGGCCTGCGTTACCTCGGCGAAGCCCGACTGCCCACCATGGTTACCGGCAACTTCGGCCCCGAGGTGCAGAAGACCCTCAAAACGCTCGCCCCGAATCAGATTCAAACCGAACAGTACATGGATTTCCTTCGCAACCGGATGTTCCGCGAAACCCTGCTGGTGAAGCCGGCGCCGAACTGGACAATCGAGCCGCTCTGCCTGCGCAAGCTGCACGTCTGGTCGTGCGGCCGCCCGGCTGGCAAGACCGAACCGAACATCCATTCCGAAGAGACCGAACAGTACCAGACGCGGAGCGGCATGTCGCTGTCGACGAACCGGCCGCTATTGAAAGCCGCCATGAAGGCGCTCGGGGAACGCTGGCCGGGCACCATCGCCTTCGACGATCTTCGCCGGGCCGCGCGGGCACTGCTCGGCGGCAACCCGGACGACGCGGCCGGCGCCGAGGACGATGCCAAGGTGCTCGCGCTCGGGCTCGTCAATACGTACATTTCATCCGATCTCATCGAGCTGAGCGCGATTCCCATACCAGTGGCGCGGAAGGCGGGGGAGAAGCCGAGGGCGACGGCGTCGGCGCGCGAACGGGTCGCTCTCGGCGCTGCCTGGGCCGCCAATCGCCGCCACGAACTCGTCAAACTCAGCGACCTCGATTTGCGGCTGCTGCCGTTGCTCGACGGCCAACGCGACCGGCCAGCCATTCTCGATGCTCTCGTCGAAAAGGCCATCGCCGGCGACTTGACCGTGCAAAAGAACGGCAATCGATTGACGGAGCGCGATGCGATTCGCGCCGGCCTCACCGCCATTCTCGATCAAGCCCTGGACAACCTGGCGGTGCAGGCCGTGCTCGCCGAGTGAAGCGATTGCCGCGGCGTATACTTCCGGTATGGAAGTCGTCGACGCGCCGCTGCATTTCGACGCGGTTCCGGTGAAGGGCCCGGCCGACGGCCCGCTCGCCGTCGCACTGGTTCCCGCTCCCGATCCGTGGAGCGTCGCCCGGCAACTGGCTCATCTTCCCAACCTGCTCTTTCTCGATTCTTCCGAACGGCACGGCGACCGCGGCCGCTATTCCTATGTGGCGGCGCAAGGAATTCGCAGCGATGGCATGGAACGGTTCCAACAAACGCGGATCGAAGGGCTGCCGCCGTTTCAGGGCGGTGTCGCCGGGCTCTTCGGTTATGGACTGTGCCACGAGCTGGAACGCATCCCCCGGCCGCGCATCGACGAGTTCCAGCTTCCCGACCAGTGCACTTTGACATATCCGTGGGTCATTAGCTTCGATCATGTGCAAGGGCGCGCCTGGATTGTCGCCTCGGGTTATCCGGAGAAGGACGCGCCGCGGGAACGAGCCGAGGCGTCTATACGGGAACTCCTGGAAGTACTGGCAACTCCAAGAAAGAATCAGGGAGGATACGCAGCCCGCCCGCCCAGGAAGCAGTCCATTCGCGCGCCGCAGTTCCCGCTGCCGGGCTTTCCCGGCGTCACCAGCAACTTCGACCGCGCGGGTTATGAAGCCGCCGTGGCCAAAGTCGTCGACTACATTCGCGCCGGCGACTGCTATCAGGTCAACCTTTCGCAACGGCTGCTCGCTCCGCTCCGCGAGCATCCGCTGGAGCTCTATGCCCGGCTGCGGCATCTCAACCCGGCCCCGTTCGCCGCCTACTTCGACCTTGGCGACTTCCAGATTCTCAGCGCCTCGCCGGAACGCTTCTTGAAGGTGGAGAACGGCGCGGTGGAAACGCGGCCGATCAAGGGAACGCGGCCGCGCGGCCGAACGCCCGCCGAGGACGCCATCCTCATCGAGGAACTCCGCTCCAATGCCAAGGACCGCGCCGAAAACGTCATGATCGTCGACTTGTTGCGCAACGATCTCGGCCGCGTCTGCGATTACGGCAGCATCCGCGTTCCCACGGTCTGCGAGGTGGAGAGCTTCCGCTACGTGCATCATCTGGTGTCCGAAGTGCGCGGCCAACTGCGCCCGGAGTACGGGCCGATGGACCTGCTGCGAGCGGCGTTCCCCGGCGGTTCCGTCACCGGGGCGCCCAAGGTACGAGCCATGCAGATCATTGCCGAACTGGAGCCGACGGCCCGCGGCCCTTATTGCGGTTCGCTCGGCTTCATCGGCTTCGACGGCGCAATGGATAGCAATATCCTGATCCGGACGTTCACGGCGGGCCGCGGCTGGCTGCAGTTTCCCGTGGGCGGCGGCATTGTTGACGACTCCGACCCGCGCCGCGAATACGAAGAAACGCTCCACAAAGCCGCTGGGTTGCTCAGAGCGCTGTAAAGCAACGCAAGCCCACCCGTTGCAACGGGTGGCCTAACGCCATGATTCTCGAAAGCCTGGTCACCACGCGAAACACCGATGGTTCGCCGCACCTGGCCCCGATGGGGCCGAGCGTCGAGGGGAACTTCGCGCGCTTCGTGCTCCGACCGTTTCCCACCTCGCAGACTTATCGCAACCTGGTCGCGCATTCGGAAGGCGTCGTCCACGTCACGGACGATGCGCTCTTGATTGCGCGGGCGGCGCTCGGCGCCATTGACCCGCTTCCGCCGCTCGTTGCCGCAGTTGCCATTCAGGGCTTCGTGCTCGCCGACGCCTGCCGCTCCTACGAATTCCGCGTGCGATCGATCGACAATTCGCGCGAGCGCATTCACATTGATGCGGAGGTGGTGCACGTCGGCCGCCATCGCGATTTCTGGGGCTTCAACCGGGCCAAGCACGCCGTCGTCGAGGCGGCCATCCTCGCCACGCGATTGCACCTGATCCCGCACGCGGAGATCGCCGCCGAGTTCGTCAAACTGCGCCGCGTTGTCGATAAGACCGGCGGCCCGGCGGAATTCGAAGCGATGAACTTCCTGGAATCGCGGCTGGCTCGGGAGGCCGCGCGATGACCCGCGTCACGGCCCCGAGCCGGCTGCACTTCGGCTTATTGCATGTCCCCTTCGGCGATGTCTCTAGGAGCGGGCGATCGTTCGGCGGCGTCGGACTCATGATCGATCGACCGGGCGTGGTGGTGTCGGCGCGGCCGGCGGCGGCCTGGCAATTCGAGGGAATGCTCGCCAGCCGAGCCCAGGAATTCGCCCATCGTTTCCTGGCTGGCCGCACTGAGTCGCCGCCGCTGCAGGTGCTCGTCGAGCGCTGCCCCGAGCAGCACACCGGCCTCGGCGTCGGCACGCAGCTCGGTTTGGCAGTCGGCCTGGCCATCGCTGCGGAACTCGGCCAACCGGGGATCGCAGCGGTCGAGCTTGCCGAGCGAGTTGGCCGCGGCCAGCGGTCGGCGATCGGCGTCCACGGCTTCGATCGCGGCGGGCTGATCGTCGAGATGGGCAAGTTGCCTGGCGAACCGGTCGCGCCGCTCTTCCGTGCTTTAACTTTGCCGGAGGCGTGGCGCGTCGCGGTGTTCGTGCCGCAAGGGGAGGCAGCGTGGCACGGCGGCCGCGAGGAGCAAGCGTTCGCCGCCGCGGGAACCGGGTCGCCCTCCGATTCGCTAACGGCAACGCTCACGGATATCATGCTGCAGCGGATCGTCCCCGCGGCGGAAGCGGGGCATCTCACGGACTTCGGCGAAGCGGTTTACGAGTTCAATCGGCGGGCGGGGGAACCGTTCGCGGCTGCTCAGGGCGGGCCCTATTCCAGCGCGGCCATCGCGGAGATCATCGACTGCCTGCGCAAGTTAGGCGTGGCCGGGGTGGGGCAAAGTTCGTGGGGACCGGCGGTTTTCGCGATTGTGGAATCGGCGGATCGAGCGGCCTCGTTGATGCGGCAACTGCAGGGCGCCGCCCGCGGCTGGACCGGGAGAATCTCGCCTGGCCGCACCGTTGAAACCGCGTAGCACGCTCGACACCGCCTCGCGGCCTAAACCGGTAATTATTAGTTGTTGGAATATCGAACGAGCGTTATCATTTCTTCAATCGCATAGCAGTTTTCCTCGAGTCAGTCGGACCCACGCCATGCTGCGCCCATTGCTGTTCCTTTGTTTTGTTAGCACTTCTCCCGTAACCGCTGCGGATGATCCCTTGCCGGCCGCCGCGACGGAGGCCAGGAGCCGGTACGAGAAGGCCCTGGCCGCGCTGCAGAAGAATCAAACCGAGGAAGTGGAAGTCGCCGCCATGGGTTATCTCCAGCGCGTCAATGAATTGCTCGAGAGCGCAAAGAAGGACAAGCAGCGCGATGAAGCCGCCTTGCTGGAAAAGGAAATCGAACGGCTCGGGAAGAAAGATTCATCGAAGGCCGGTAGGTTGCCGGCAGCCGCATCGGCGGCTTACGGCTCGTACTCGGCCAAGCTTATTGCGATCCAGAAAGAGACGCTCAACAAGCACAAAGCAATTCATGCCGGGTTGATCCGCGAGCTGGCCGACGTACAGCGGAACGAAGCACAAGCCGGGCACAAGGAAGCGGCCGCCGCCATTCAAGCCTCGATCAAGAAACTGGAGAAGGATCGCCCCGGCGCGGTCCGCGGCAACCCCGCCATCAACCTCGCGCAGCGCACCTTACTCCAATCCATGAAGGACGCGGATGCCAGGCTCGTTCAGCACTTCGACCAGGCGATCAACCGCACCCGCAATGGGAAACTCCCTGGTAAGCCGAAAGCCGAGTTGCTGGATGTCTTGAAGGAGGAAAAGAAACGCTTCGAGTCGAGCGGAATGGTTCCCTGGTCGGAAGCAATGCGGCCCGACCTGTTGACGTATTTGCAAGCGGTGCGGGCGGCGCAGAAATCGTTCCGCCGCAGTACCGATGCCGAAATCGACAGGGCCATCAAGGCGAAGAACGACACGGCCATCCGCGAATTGCGCGAGGAAGCGGATGCGGCATTTGTCGTGAAGGTGATCGGCTACTGGAGCTATCAGGGCGGCAACGGCCCCCGCCATGTCCACGCTTTTTATTCCAATGGCACAGTTATCGATCCCAACGGCCGGATGACGTGGTCGCTGGGTAAAGCGGGGCGGCTCGTGGTACGGTGGCCGAATGCCCAGGCCCCGGGCGGCGCCTGGGTCGATAGCTGCACCCTCTCCAAGGATGGCAAACGCTTTACCGGGGCAAACCAAAACCGCTTTCCGGTCAACGGCATTTACCACACTCCGTAGCACGCTCGATTCCGCCTCGCGGCTAAACGGTTGATAGCTTCGCGCGCATCTCGTCGGGCATTTCGACGGACTCCAGGTGGTCGGGGCCGGTCGAGCGGCAGAAAACCGTCGTGATCCGACCGACGGCGATCGCTTCCCCGCGCTGATTGCTGAAGTCGAAGCGATACGAAACCGATTTCGCGCCGACCTTTTCCACGTGCACCGCGACAGTCAACACATCCTCGAAGCGCGCCGGCTTCGCGAAGTCGCACGATACCGAGACGCGCGGGAACCCCCACTTCACGCCGTCGGCCCGCCAACTCACCGTGAGCCCGTGCGCATGCAGGAAGTCGGTTTCCGCCGATTCCATGAAGCGGAAGAAGTTTGCGAAGTGCATGATCCCGGCCATGTCGGTGTCGCCGAACTCGACGCGTCGGGTGGTCGTGAATGGTTTCATGTGATCGGTTCACGTGGCTGGATTCGCGAATCGTTCGAGCACTGCGGCGGTTTGCTTGGCCATGGCTTCGGCAGTGAAGCGATCGCGGACGGCGGCGGCGCCGGACCGCCCCAGCCGCGATCGCAACTCGCCATCGACGAGCATCTGCCGCAACGCTCCCGCCAGGGCCGCGGCGTCGTTCGGGGGAACCAACAGACCGCCCGCGGCCGCTTCGATCAATTCCGGGAACGAACCGTGCCGCGGTTGCACGACGGGAATTCCATTGGCCCACGCCTCCAGCACGTACAGCCCCTTCGGTTCATGGTACGTCGTCGGCACGGAAAGCACGTCGATGGAATGAAGAAATCGCACCTTGTCGTCGTGGGTCGGGCACTCGACGTGGGTGAACTCGTCGGAGAGGCTGGCCGCGGCAAGCTTGCGGCGCTGTTCCTCAAAGTACGCGCGATTGTTGTCCCCGAGCCAGCCGGAGGCGAGTAAGCGACACGGCTGCGCGGTGGAATCTTGCCGCAATCGGATGAACGCATCGACGAGGTTGTGGAACCCTTTTTCGGGGCAGATGCGAGCGAAGTAGCCGATGGCCGGGACCGGTTCGCTTCGCACCGGCCGCTCGCTGTGCCCGGCCAGGTTCAACCCGGGATGGATCACATGCATCTTGACCCGATCGATGCCGAGGTAGCCGGCCATGAAGTCGGCGTAGTAGCGGCTGGTGCAAATGTAGCCCGTGACCGCCGCGTCGTTGCCGCGAATCAAGTCGTGGCAAATCGCGCGGTCCTTCGCCGGCAGCGCTTCCAGGAAAATGTCGTCCCCTTGCAGAGTAATGAAAATGGGGGCGGCGAGCGCCCGCTTCAGTTCGGGCAAAGCGCCGGACAGTAGCGCGTTGGAGAGAATCACGGCTTCGGGGCGAATGTGTTTGGCGAGCCAGCCAGTGAGCCGGGCCACTTCCTTCCACTGCTTGCCGTGGCTGCCGCGGAGCATCGAGACCGTGAGCGCTCCGAGTTCGCTATACGGCGTTCGCACGGCGAACCGCGACACCCAGCGGAGCAGCCGGTTGAAGTTCAAGAGGCGATCGAAAAGCCACGGCGTGTGGCGGAAGAGCCAGGTCTTCTGTTCGAGGTAGACGTTGATGCCGCCGAAGAAGACGCGCGATTCGCTCACGTCCGCTTCGTCCGTGCGGATCGGGGTATAGGTCGGGATGAGGAGGGCGTCGTGACCGAGGCGGCGAAGGGCGGCGACGAGCGTGTTGTCACGCATGCAGCTGCCGCAGAACATCCCCGCGGCGCCGGACGTGATGAACGCAATCCTCATTCGAAACTCGGAATGAGGAACGCGGAATGCGGAATGACAGAATATCAATCCGCATTCCGAATTCCGCATTCCGAATTTACTGCGTTACTTCTTCTTCTTGGGGGCGGTGGGCGTTTCCTTGCGCGGTTCCACCGGCGGAACGTCCTTCAGTTCCAGCGTCCGCACTTGTTTCGTCTTCACATCGACTACGCGGATGCGGTGGGCGTTGGTGTCCGCGATGTACAGCGTGTCGCCGTCAAAGTTCAATCCGGTCGGCTCGTTGAGAACTCGCTCGGCGCCTTCCTTGACCGGCCCGCCGAGGAACGTCTCGACCATGCCGGTCGCAAGGTCGATGGTCTTGATCTTGCTGTTGTATGTATCCGCGACATAAACCTTGCCGTCGTGGTAGGCGACGCCGACGTCGTGCTGAAGAATCGCCTCGGTGGTCTTGCGGAGGCCGGGGTCGGCGACGCGGCCGGGCCCATCACGGTCGCCGAACTCGAAGAGCCCGCGGCCGACCAGCGTCTCGACGTTGCCGTACCCATTGAGCGGTACCCGCCGCACCGCGCTAACCTCGGCGTCGGCCACGTACAAATACTTGCCGTCGCTGGTCAGGCCGCTCGGCTGCGCGAACTTCGCGCTCAACCGCGGGCCGTCCTGAATTTCCTCGGTCTTGTCTCCGGCGAACGGCAAGAACTGATGCTTCTTCAAGTCGAGCGTCCAGATCTGGTGCGCCCCAGACATGGCGACGAAGAGCCGATCGCCATCCAGCCATACGTCCCACGGCGTGCATTCCAGCGACGCCCCAGAAATGAGGAACGTCCGCTTGGTGCCGGGAACGGCCTTTACCGTCTTGGCTTTCAAGTCGAGTTGCCGAAGAACGTTGTTCTTGCGGTCGGCGACGTAAACGGTGTCGCCGTGGACGGCCATGCCTTGCGGGTCGTCGAACTGGGCCTTGTCGAAGGCTCCATCCTTGTTGCCGGGGTAGCCGGTGCCGGCGATGGCGATCTTCTTGCCATCCATATCCGTGATCACGATGCGGTGGTGCGTGCTATCGGCGATTAGAAGCCGCTTCCCCTTGGCATCGACGACGATCTTGCCGGGGAAGTAGAGCGGCGTATCCGCTTCGTCGCGGAACTTGGCCGTATCGAAGCGTCTCGGCTTCTCGTCGAGCGTGCCGCTCTTCTTGTGCTTGGCGATGAGCCCGGCGATCATGCGGTCCGCTTTCGCCAGGCTGAAACCCGGTTCGCCCGCGCTGCCGGCCACCACTTGCCCTTCCGGATCGATCAGCACGATGGTCGGCCACCACTTCACGTTGTACGCGTTCCAGATCTTCATGTCGGCGTCGTTGACAATGGGGTGTCGCAGTTCGTAGCGGTTCGCCGCCTTGCGAATGTTCTCGGTCTTCTTCTCGTTGGCGAACTTCCCGGAGTGAACGCCGATGACCACCAGTTCGTTCTTGTACTTCTCTTCGAGCTTCACGAGATCGGGCATGATGTGCATGCAGTTGATGCAGCAGAAGGTCCAGAAATCGAGCATGACGATCTTGCCGCGAAGGTCTTTCAGCGTGAGGGGTTTGCCGGTGTTGATCCAGGCGGTGCCGCCTTCGAGTTCGATGGCGGGTTGCGGGGAGAGCGCCATCTGAGCTCGGGCCGCGTTGGGAACCCCGAGCACGACGAACGCCGCTGCAAGGATGAACGGCAAGAAAAAACGGGAAGTCATGGAGCGATCTCCGGCGGGAATAGAAATCGAGCTTTTTGGGTGGCACCGGCTTCCAGCCGGTGCTGCTTTAACAGACACCGGCTGGAAGCCGGTGCCACCCAAAATTGACGCGTGGGCGGGTCGGCGCGTCCGAGAATGTAACGAAAAGCGGGATCGGCCGTTGGCCATCCGAATGGAATGCAGTATATCCGGCAGCTTGCGCGGAAGTCTACTCGTTTAGCCGCGACCCGAGGGGGAGCGTGCGAATCCGGTTACCAACTCTCGTCGCTGAAGACGCGGTCGAAATCGCCGACGCCGACGCGCAGGCAGAGCTGTCGGAAGGAATCGGCGTAATCATCCGTCGAGTGATGGAAGTGTTCGGCTTCGGAAATGAGCGGCAAGTCCTTGAGCCGCGGCACGCCGAGCTTCTTGAGCGCCCGGCGAAATGGCTTCAACTCCGGCGCGTAGACGTGGAACAGTTTGTGCTCGTCGAACTGCACTTCGATCGGCTCGCCGTTCTCCGCCAGCACCGCGACGCCCGTGCAGCCATCGTGCGTTAACAGATCCTCGAACTCGCAAAAATGGCTGAGCAGCACCGGCAAGTCGATATGGCTGCGGCGAAGGTCGCGATGTTCGTCCTGGCGGCGGCCGTGGCTCGATTCCAAGACCACGTGCACCACTTCGCCGACCGGTTCGATCAAGGACAAGAAGGCGTCGAAGATGCGTTCGGCGGAAACGGCGGCCGAGAGCATCGGCAAACGGAGTTTCGCTTCCCGGTCGCGGTACGTCTCGATGCGGTAGCCTTCGCGCGGCGGAATGGCCAATCCAGGGCCGGGGCGCACCGCATCGGTCAGACGGTAAGAGCCGTATTGGTCGATGTCGAGATGAGCCGAAAGCCGTTCCGAATTCACGGGTCACCTCGCGACAGCAGGTAGGGTCGACCCGGGGCTAGGTCGAGGTGTCGCGTCTTGGCGTGGCGTCTGGAGCCCCGGGCAAACAAACATAGCCCGAGTTCCCGCCGCTGGCGTCCGTGCCGCTCGTATTCTACCCCGCCCGCGTGTCCGGTGAATGCGAAAGTACCGTGAAATCCACATGTTCCGACTTTGACGAATGATTAGCCGGCGAGCCGGGAGCGTGAGCGACCGGAGTGTTTTGCGACTCCGGTCGCTCACGCTCCCGGCTCGCCAGGTTCCTTTTTCGCGTGAATCGCCGCCGCAACGCCGCATAGAGCCAGAGCCCGCCGAAGAGCACGAACGGGAAGCTGTAGATTAAGAGATCCCAGCGGCCGTAGCCGGGGGGCGTCGCTTCCACCTCGGCAAACAATTCTTCCGCCTTCCCGCCGGCTTCAATGCGGATGCGCACCTTCCACATCTCTTGCTGGTCGAACGGCACCTCGGCGAAGTATTGCACTTTGTCGCGGAGGTTCTGACGTGCGGCGGAATAACAGACCTCGGGCAGTCGGCCGCTCGCCGGGGCCACGCAGACCTGAACCTGCAATTCCCCCGGCAACTCAGTTCCCGGCGCCGCCGAAATGATCACGAAAAACGTGCCCGTGCCAATGTCCGGATCGGTCCAGACGGAGACCAAGTACGGCCCGGCCCGTTGATCCATGATGATGGGGAACGGCGGCCCCTCGTGCGCCGCGGCCGGCGACGCAATCAATAGCCAGACCAGG
>DATNBQ010000281.1:0-7135 GCA_035571955.1 Urbifossiella sp.
ACGCATCTTCAGCGGATCATTGAAGCGCTGCTCTTCTTGACGCGGGCCAACGCCGATGCCGCACTCGAACACCGCGAGCGCCTCGATCTGGCCGCCTGGCTTACCGAGCATGTGGCGGCCTGGACCGACCATCCCCGATTCCGCGACATTCGTCTCGTCGGCGTCCAGGATTCTCTGTCCGTCATGACTCATCCGATTCTGCTCGGCGAGGTCGTCAACATTCTCCTGGACAACGCTTGCCAGTACACTCCACCGGGAAGTGACATCGCACTGACGCTATGTCGCGAGGAAGAATCGCTTCGACTGGAAGTACGCGACCAGGGACCGGGGATTTCCGAAGGCGACCTGGTCCACATTTTCACGCCGTTCTTTCGCACTGCCGCGGCGCTCCAGGCGAATAAAGGCGGCGTCGGCCTGGGGCTCTCGATCGCCCACCGTCTCGCGGAAACCCTCGGCAGCCCGCTGAGCGTCGTCAGTCATCTTGGTGAAGGAAGCTGCTTCGTCCTCGCGTTTTCGCTCGACGATCATCAGACGGAAACAGAGCCGTCGCAAGACAAGGGCGGACGTTAGCCGGGCCGATCGTGTCACTTGGCCTTCTTCTTTTTCTTGCCCTTCGCCTCATCCTTGTTGTCCATCCGGAGGCTGCATGGTTTCCCGGCGATGAGGACAAGAGAAAGGAAGAAGAAGACCAAGGGCAAGAAGTACGATGATGACGATGACGACAGCGACGTCAAGCTCACGAGCGCGGGTTTATAGTGTGGACGACCCGAAGTTGCTCAAGGCAGCATCCGGGCGGTAGACAATGGCCAGCGCCGGTCCAGGTCGAGGTTCAATTCCAGCACGTTTACCAGCGGTTCGCCGACCAAGCCGCCAAGCGGCGAAAAAGCCGAGGCGGCCACGCACTCCGCGATCTCAGTGCGGGTTCGCAACCAGTCGCCGTGCGGCGGCGTTCGCTTTCGGGCGATGCGATCGAGCTGGTATACCGAGAGCGCGTTCCTCAATGTAATGTGCGGATCGAGACCGGACCCCGACGCCATGACCATGTCGGCCGCGACCGACTCCAAATCCGCGGCCTTGTTCGCGTTCGCCGGATCGCTGAGCCAGCGGTCGAAGACGGCGGCGGGAATCGCGGTCGGTTCGAGTCTCGGATTCTCTTCAGCGATTGCGGCGTACCACGCGACCATGTCTTGCTGGGGAGTTCGCCGGTTGGCCGAATCCGAGCCTGCGGACTTGCTGCCGGCCTTGTACACGACCAGCGGCCCGAGTTGCTGGCAGACGCGGCCGCGCAGCTTCGGGTTGTTCGCGCTCCAGTTGGAGCCGGCGGAAGCGGCCGCGTTGTAGCTGGCCGCCGACGGACGCGGCCAGAAATACTCGTCCGCCGTGAACGGCTGGGCGATCAGAAGCGGCCAAGGGGGCGTTCACGGGCGCGATCCGCGATACCACCGGCAAGGTCGCCGCCGCGGAAGGCGGCACATTATTCCTCGACGAAGTCGGCGACTTACCCCTCTCGCTGCAGCCCAAGCTGCTGCGGCTCGTGCAAGACCGAACTTTCGAGCGCGTCGGCGAAGCGAAGCCGCGAACGGCGGACGTGCGGATCATCGCGGCCACCAATCGCAACCTCGAGGAGTAGGTGAAAGCCGGCCGCTTCCGCGAGGATCTCATTTACCGCCTCAACGTGATCGAAGTGACGATGCCGCCTCTGCGCGAGCATCGCGGCGATACGGTTTCGCTTGCCGAACACTTCTTGCAGCAATTCGCAGGGCGCGAGAAGAAGCCAATCGCCGGTTTCACTTCGGCCGTCGTTGAGGCAATCGAGCGGCATCGCTGGCCCGGCAACGTCCGCGAACTTCGCAACGCGATCGAACGGGCCGTCTTGCTCTGTCGTTGCGAACGGATCGACATGGGCGATCTACCGCCTTCGGTCCTCGCGGCGCCGTCATCCGCGGTCGCACTCGGCCAGGATGTGCCGATCGACGCCCTGGAGGCCGAACATATCCGTCGCGTGCTCGCCGCCAGTTCGTCACTCGAAGAGGCCGCCCAGACGCTCGGCATCGACCCCAGCACGCTCTACCGCAAGCGAAAACGATATGGACTGTGAGAACGCCATGGCGCTCCGCTACCGGCTCTGACTACTCTTCGCGCCGTTGCTCGCGCTCCTGACCGTACTCGGCGCCGCGTTCATTTATTCACTCGGACTGGTCGGCCACCGCATCGAAGCCATCCTCCAGGAGAACTATCGCAGCGTCGACGCGATGACCGGGCTCAACGAGGCGGCCGACCGCATCGACTGGAATTCCAAACCGATCAATCTGGCGCAAGCCCGCGTGAGTTATTCGCGCGGTATGCCCTCATCAAAGTCGCGAATCGCCTTGGAGATGATCTCCCACGCGTCATCCCGCGGATGAACGCCGAATTTCGGCGGATGTTCCCGAATGCCAAAGAGCCAGCTTGGCCCGGCCAAACGCAGTGCAACTCCACGGGACGGATTACATCGATCGACGCATCGATCGACGCTTGCATGAAGCAAGTGACGCCTCGCGCTTGCGCGAGCTGTCTGAAGTGCCTGATTGACGCCTTGAAACGATCTGGGCAATGGAACGATGTAGCGCTGTCAAAGCGGGGCGAACTGCTGGCTGCCCATCATAGGCAATGGGAAAAGGCGAACGCCGTCGTGACCCTTCCCCAAGTCAGAGAAGATATCGCAAGGCTTCAGAAACTCCTCGACGAGGCGCGGCGACAAAGAGAGGCTTCTCGCATCGAAGAACTCCAGACGGCGATTGGCGTGAAGACACGCAAGATGAATGCCCTGATCCAGATCATAACCCGGTAGCAATTTGCCTCGCATTTGACGCACTTGGCCGTCCTTGAACCAGCACGGAAATCTTGGCGCACTGCCTTGCCGAGAACCGACTCAATCCGATAGAGCCGATAATAGGGTAGGAAGTTGGCCTTCATATCGCTTCCAGCGGCCAACTGAAGAACGGTAGATCGGTTGGCGCACCTGGGTCACGCTGGCGGTCCGAACGGTTCGCTCGGTGCGGTGAAACTCCAGGCATTCCGGACGCCAGTCCTGCCCGCAAGCCTTCACGAGTCTGCGGGCCACGCGTTCCGGCTCGGCGACCGTTTCCTCGTAGCGCACCTCGAGGACCGGCGCCGGGCAGACCGAATTCCAGTGGTGCATCATGCGCTGGTAGCTGCGGAATCGGGCCACGATGTGTTCGAAATGGTTCGCCCAGTGCACCGCTCGAAAATCGGTCATCCAGCACGATAGCGCGACGTCCCGAAGATCGCGGCAGCAGTGGATGAACAGGGCACTGGGAAACAGCGTCGCCAACCAGCCGAGGTAAAGATAGTTGTCCGGCATCTTGTCCACGATTCGTTCGACGCGCTCCGGTGCCAGTCGATTCAGAAGGACAAGGTGTTGTTCCGCCATCCGCCGAACGGTCGATGCATCGACGTGAGCCAGGCATTGCGAGGGCGCCTCGTTCCGGCCCAGGTACCGGGGTATCAATTCGAATCCCCGGGAGCCGAGAACGAGTTCGCCCGCCCCGTGGACGAGGGGATGGCTGGCCAGGATTTGTTCGATGAGTGTCGTGCCGGAACGGGGAAGCCCGAAGATGAAGATGGGCCGCCGCGTCGGCGAACCGATTCCCGCCGTTCGAGTGAACCACGCGGCCGAAAACCCTTCGATCACGCCATCGACGAATCGGTCGTGCGCGGCCGGGTCATACACCCGCCCACACCGCTGATTCTCTTGCAAGCTGATGGCGTTGGCCGAGTGCAGGCAGTCGGCAGCGCGAGCCAAGTCGCCACGGGCATCCGCGACGTGTGCCAGACCAAAAAGCAAGCGGGCGCGCGGACGATCGGCGAGTTGCCCATTCGAGAGACATTCATCAATCGAGTGCTGATCGGCATCGGTGATCTTGCCGCGCAGCAAGGTGGCGAGTCGGGCCAGAGCCAGCGCATAGCGTGGCTGACAACGGATCGCCTCGCGGTACGCAGTCTCGGCCCCGGCCAGATTACCCTGCTCTTCGAGGAGAACGCCGCTATTCACGTGGGCCGGGGCGAAGTCGGGTGCCAACCGCAGAGCCGTTCGATAGCACACGGCGGCTTCGGCGAGGCGGCCATCGACGTGTAACGCCCAGCCCAGTGAATTGCGGGCATCCGGACGGTTCGGGTCGATGGCCAGGGCGCGTTCCCAGCAAGCGATCGCAGCCAAGACCATTTCCGCTTCCCAGTGCAAATTGGCCAGATCCTCCCAGTACACGGCATTGTGGGCATCGAGTTCCGCCGCGGCTGCAAGGCAAGCGATTGCTTCGCGGGGCCGGTCGTGGTCGCGGAGCCAGCGTCCGAGGTTGCCATGTGCCGGAGCGAACGACGGCGACAGTTCGATTGCTTTGCGGAAGTGATCAGCCGCGCCGGAGGCACCCGTGGCGAGCAGCGCGGCGCCGAGGTTATTGTGAGCGGCGGCAAAGTTCGCGCGCAGTTCGATGGCCTTTCGAAATGCCTTCGCGGCTTCTTCCGGTTGCTGAAGGTCCAGATGAGCAAGGCCGAGAGTGTTGTAGGCTGCCGGGTTTTGGCTATTCAGCCGAAGAGCCCGCTCGCAACACTCGACCGCGGGGAGGCTGTCGCCGCAGGCCCGGTGAGCTTCCGCCAGGTCCACATGATAATCGGGAGCAGCCGGCTCTAACTCGATGGCCCGCGCGATCAGTTCCACGGCTTCCCGCGCGGCGCCAGTGCGTATCTGCGAGAGACCGAGCAGATGCAACACCGCTGGCATGCTGGCATCGATCGATAGAAGTTCCCGGCAGATCACTGCCGCGGCTGAATACTTGCCCCCGCGATACAGTTCGATCGCCAGCGCAAGCGACGGTTGCATTTCCAGTGAGCTCTCATCGAGTGAGAAGGCCATCACGGTCTCGACGTGTCTCAACTTTCCGGCTCTCCGTCCCTTCGTTTCATGGAATGGTTCAATTCTCGACTATTCCCGCCGACCAGAAATGCTAAAAAAATTGAACGAGTATGAGCAAGTTAGCTCGTAATCCGCATTTCAGATCAAACGCCGGCCGATTCCCACGATCAGATCGACCACCATGACACGCCGCCCTCGACCGGGATCTCTTCTTCGCGTCGAATTCCTCGAAGACCGGACCTGCCTCTCGACATTCATGGTCACGAACACAAGCGACTCAGGCGCCGGAAGCCTGCGGTTCGAGATCGCTCTGGCGACGGCGGATGGCAATGCGGATATCATCGGCTTCGATCCCAGCCTGGCGGGCGCAACCCTTGCGCTCAGCACGATCGGCGATGAAACCGTTGGCGCCTCGGCATTCGCCATCTCCACGCCGATCACCATCGAAGGGAGCGGGCAAACGCTCACCCGTTCCGCGGCTGCGCCCGCCATGCGTCTCTTTATGGTGACGGCGGCCGGCAATCTCACACTCGAAAGCCTCTGGTTGAGAAATGGCGAGGCGGCCGGCGAGGCGGGAATCGATGGCGCGGGAGGCCCAGGAATGGGCGGCGCCATTTATAACCAGGGCACGCTTCACATCAACGACAGCACCCTGAGCGGCAATCAGGCCCAGGGCGGAGTTGCAGTCACCAATGGCGGTTCGGGCGCTCAAACCGGAAGCGGCGGCGGATTCACCTCGGGAGGCGGCCAGGGAACCTTCGCGGGATCGTTCGCCATCAGCCAGGCCAGGCCCGCTTTCACCGGAGGCGGCGGCAGCGATCTTGCCAATTTCGCACCCGATACGATTTTTCCCGCGGACATCCTGGCGCCTAGCGGCAACGGCGTCGGTGGAAATGCACTGGGAGGAGCGATCTTCAATTCCGGCGGTTCGGCCGCCATCGCCAATTCCACTCTGGCTGGAAACGCCGCCAGCGGCGGACTCGGAAACCTGGCCGGCGGTGCGGCCGGAGGCGGCGCCATCTTTAACCTCGATGGAATCGTGACTCTCGTCAACGACACCCTCGCGGGAAACTTCGTCGATGCCGGCGGCGGATCGACGGCCGGCACAGCCGATGGCGGCGCCCTTTACAATCTTGCCGAGTTCAGCGGGATTCTTCAGACCACTGCATTCGCGACCATCGCCAATACCATCCTTGCCAACTCGACCGGCGACCTGATTTCAGGAACGACGTTTATTCAGGACGGCTCCTTTCCCCAATCGGATGTTTACAACGAAGAGGTGAACGGCACGGCGACGATTGATTCCACGGGTCCCAATATCGTCTCGGCAGCCGTGGTGAACATCGGTGGAACATTGACGGGGCCGGCCGCAATGGTTGCCAATCCCAACCTGGGACCGCTTCACAATAATGGCGGCCCGACACAAACGCTGGCACTCGAACCCGGCAGCCCGGCGATCGATGCCGGAAGCAATGCCGCGGCCGCCGGACTCGCCTCCGATCAACGCGGCACCGCTCGCGTTTTCAACAACGCGGTGGACCTCGGCGCGTTCGAACTTCAACCCGGTGCATCCGGGCCGATCCCCGCTCCGCTCGTCGTTTCTGGCCCATTCAACGGGCAAGCCGCGATCTTTGCCGCAACCGCTTCCGGCCAGTACGCGACATCCCCTTCCGCCACGATCACAGTATTTGCGAACCTCGGGGTCGATGTTCGGACGGCAACCGCGGATGTGAACGGAGACGGAGTTGCCGACACGATCGTGGTTACGGGACCGGGAACGCCGATTCGGGTCGCCGTGGTCAGCGGCGCGGACAACACCACGGTGCTGGTATCCCCCTTCGATCCATTCGGGGGCGACTTCCTCGGCGGCGGGTTCGTCGCCGCGGGGAACATCAGTAAGGATGGGCGGGCAGAATTCGCGGTCACGCCGGACCAGGGCGGCGGCCCGCGGGTAAGCCTCTTCCAACTCACATCGGGCGGCCTGACCGAACCGGCGAACTTCTTCGGGATCACCGACCCGAACTTCCGCGGCGGCGCCCGGGCCGCCATTGGCGACGTGAACGGCGATGGAACCCCGGATTTAATTGTGGCGGCCGGCTTCGGCGGCGGCCCACGCGTCGCCATCTTCGACGGAACGTCTCTGCTCGCCAATACACCGGTCAAGATGGTCAACGATTTCTTTGCGTTCCCGGAAGCCAGCGCGGATGCACTGCGCAACGGCGT
>DATNBQ010000282.1:0-14304 GCA_035571955.1 Urbifossiella sp.
TTCGGGCCGGGCCTTGAGGACGCGGCGGAGCCGATAGCCAAGACGATTGAGAAGTCGGCCCACGGTCTGGCGACAAGGGACGAAGTCCTTCAACTCGGGGTCGGCTTGCAACTGCTCGCGGACGGCCTTGGCCGTGATCCGCGTGAACGCCAACGCGGTCTGGAACTTCGGATCGGCCTGGCTTTGGGGATCGACGAGGCGGCGAACCTGTTCTTCGATTGCCGGGCAGCGTTCTTCGGTCGATTTGCGTCCGCGAAGGTGGTAGGCGTCGAGGCAGCGAATGCCGGTGCGGAGTTCGTTGAGTCCGGTCTCGACGGCAGCGCGTCCCCAGCCGAAAATGGTCTCGGCGCGGCGGGCCGAGCCGCCACAGTATTTATTGGCGACTTCGGCTTGGAATCGCCGACGCCGATAGCTTGTGAGTAATTTGGCCGCGGACAGAATGGTCTCTCGGGTTTCGTCGGTGAGTGGTTCCATCGCAAGTCTCCTCCATGAGATCTGCGTGTTACCACAAAGCCAGCTGACTATGGGAGATCAATTTCCCGCTGCTGCCTAAATGCGATCCAGCGAATCGAGCCAGTGCAGCATTTCCATGAACGTCTTCACGTCGTAGTATTCCTTGCCGCTCTCCTGCATCATGCGGTAGATCACCGGAAAGCGCTTCTCTTGCAGCGCCTGCTTGCTCGCTTCCACATCCTTTAAAATCGGGTCCTTGTCGCCGGCCGTGATGAAGAAGGCTAGCGGTTGGTTGGCGACGTTCTCCTTCGGCTGGGTGCCGAGCACGGCGCCGAGCGTCGCCACGCCCCGGAACACGTCGCGGGCATGGAAGCTCACGTAGAAGGCCATTTGCCCGCCATTGCCCATGCCGTGAGCCACCACGCGGCTGCGGTCGAAGGTGAACTCGCCGAGCACCTTGCGAATGTCCGTGATGAGCAGTTCCGTCTCGCTCGGCAGCCATCCCTCGGCATTGTTCGCTTTCGGGCCCATCAGAATGAAGTGATAATCCTCGCAGAATTCGCGGAAGGTGCGGGCCATCTTCTCGCCGTCCTTGCCGCCTTGCCCCACGGGATGGAACCAAACTAACAAGCCGTGCGAAACGTTGGGGTCGTAGTTGTCGGGGACGTAGAGCCAGTATTTGCGGCCGACGGCTTCATCGACGCGTTCGATATAGCCGGTCGCCGTCTTCTCCGCGGCGCCTTTCTTGGGGCGGAACGGTCCGTCCTTGGCGTCGTCGAGCGGGCCCTTACCCTTGCCCTTCTTTTTCGGGCCGCCTTCGAGGGCCTTGCCGGCGCTCGAAGGCATCGGCAGCTTCTCGGGAACCGCTTCAGGGATCGTCGCCAGTTTCACGGTCAAGGTGTCGAGCTTGCCGCCGTCCTTGCGCTTGACCTCGATCTTGACGTCGTTGCCCGGGCGGAGTTGGGCGACTGTCGAAGCGAGTTGCTGGCGCGACCGGATCGGGGCGAGCGGAGCGCCCGCCACCGCCGGGCCAATCTTCATGATCCGATCGCCTTCCTTGACGCCGGCCGCATCCGCGGGACTCTTCGGATAGACGAAGCGGACGACCACGCCGGCCGCCGGATCGTCGCGGAGCGGCAAGATGCCGAAGAACGGATTTACGTACGCCGTCGCCGTGCCGAGCAGTTGCACCTTGGCGAACTCCAGTTCCTTGTCGCCGCGGCGAACTTTCAACTGCACGATGTCGCCTTCGTACTTCGGCCCGAGGATGTGCTGCACCGTGGAAAAGTTCGGAACCGGTTTGCCGTCGATGGAGAGAATCGCGTCGTCGACCTTGAGGCCGGCGCGGTCGGCGGCCGAATCCGGTTGAATGGCCCCAATGACCGGCTTGGAGTTGTAGGCGTCGGCGCTCTTCGGATTGATGCCGAGCAGGCCGCGGCGGAGGTTGGTTCCCTTCTTGAGTTCCGGCAACTTGGCGAGTATGTCTTCCAGGGGAATGGCGAAACCGATGCCCGAATCGTACCATTCGAATCCGGAGGTTTCGCCTTCGGCCCGCGTCGAGGCCGGCACGATCACGCCGAAGACGCGGCCGTCGATGGCGACGAGCGGGCCGCCGTAATTGGTCGGCGATGTCTTGGCATCCGTCTGAAACGCCTTGCCCCACAGGCGATTCACGGCGCTGACGATGCCGAGGCTCACCGACGGCGGGTGTTCGAGATTGGTGTCGAGGGTGCGGCCGAGCGCCAGCGCCCACTGGCCGACCTTGGCGTCCTTCTTCGGCCACGGCGTGGGTACTGGAAGATCCCTGGCGTCCACCTTCAAGAGCGTGAGCATCCGCGTGGAATCGGCGGCGACAATCTTGGCGACGAGCCGCGTCGGCCGACCCGGCACGGTCACGAAGATGTCGGTCGGCTTATTGACGAAGTTAAACGAACTGGTAACGACGTAACCGCCGGCATCGACGATGAGGCCGGTGGTGGCCCCGGTGCCAAAGTGGATGCCCTTGGAAGGGGGGCCGGCTTTCTTGCCGCCGCCGACCACTTCGAGCCCGCCGGCCGTCTCGATCTTCACCACGGACGGCGCGGTCCGCGCCACGGCCGCTTTCATGGCCTTCTCGATGCCGGCGTTGACATCCGGCTCCGCGGCGGACGCCGAGGCCGCAACCAAGGCGAGAAGCATGGCGTTGCACCGAACGGGACGAATCATAGTTTCTCACTCCATCTTCGGTTAGCCGCGAGGCGAAGTCCGCGAAGCCGAGTGCTCCGCTCCACAGACTCCGCGTCGCGGCGAATCGGTTATTCGAAGAATTCCGCGACGGGGCACGCGAACCCCGGCAGCACGTCGCCGCCATCGAGCACCGCGTCGTCTTTGACGATTCGACTGGTCTTCGGGCCCGTGTAAACTGTCACTGTCCGCTTCTTCGGATCGACGACCCAAACCAGCCGCGAGCCGCCGGCGAAATACTCGGCAATCTTTTCGTTCATTTCCGCGCGCGTATTCGACGGCGAGAGCACCTCGACGCAAAGATCGGCCGCGCCCTCGGCATAGCGGTCCATCTTCTCGTCGAGCGGCATGCGCTCCATGCTCATGAAACTAACATCGGGGCTGCGGACCGTGTCCGGACCCCGCTCGGTAATGTTGCCGCCTTCCACCGTGACGCGGCCGATCTTATTCTTGCGAAGAAACAACTTGATCGCGACAGCGACGTTTGCAGCGATCTCGCCGTGTTGCCAGTTGGGGCCGGGCATGGTGATGACCTCTCCGCGAACGAGTTCCTGGCGCGAACCGTCGCCCGGGTCGGGAAGCCGCTCGAATTCCTCGGCGGTCAACAGTTTCGTTGCTGTGGTTGGCATCATAACTCCTCGGCGTAGCGCTCCGTTTCGCACACTCCGCGTCGCGGCTACTGACAATCACCAAAGTAATGACATCGATCCAGCCCATCTCGCAGTAGCGAGATGGCGGGTGAGGGGGTCTTATTATGCAGATACAACCCCTCACCCGGTTTGCTCGCTGCGCTCGCAAACCACCCTCTCCCCAACGGGGAGAGGGTCAGAAATCGCTGGCTGGCTCGATGTTTTGCATTCATGATCATCGGTAGCCGCGACGCCATCCGCAGACTCCGCATTGAGCGAATCGGTTATTCGAAGAATTCCGCGACGGGGCACGCGAACCCCGGCAGCACGTCGCCGCCATCGAGCACCGCGTCGTCCTCGACAATGCGACTTGCCTTCGGATCGGTATAAACGGTTACCGTTCGCTTCTTGGGATCGATGACCCAAACTTGCCGCGAGCCGCCGGCGAAATACTCGGCAATCTTTTCGTTCATTGCCGCGCGCGTATTCGACGGCGAGAGCACCTCGACGCAAAGATCGGCGGCACCCTCGGCATAGTGGTCCATCGTCTCGTCGAGCGGCATGCGTTCCTTGCTCATGAAGCTGACATCGGGGCTGCGGACCGTGTCCGGACCCCGTTCGGTAACGTTGCCGCCTTCCACCGTGACGCGGCCGATCTTATTCTTTCGAAGAAAGGCCCGGATGATTGAACCGATGGCCAAGGCGATCTCGCCGTGTTGCCAGTTGGGGCCGGGCATGGTGATGACCTCTCCGCGAACGAGTTCCTGGCGGGAACCGTCGCCCGGGTCGGGAAGCCGCTCGAATTCCTCGGCGGTCAACAGTTTCGTTGCTGTGGTTGGCATCATAACTCCTCGGCGTAGCGCTCCGTTTCGCACACTCCGCGTCGCGGCTAATCACTTTTTTGCGGGCGCGGGCGCGGAACGCGGCGGGTGCGTTCCCAGCGCGATCGACAGCGTGTGCAGCGATTCCCCGCGGCGCACGTCCACTCGGATGGTCATGCCCGGCCGCGTGTGCGTCCGCAGGTAGTCCTGAAATGCCGCGATGCTCACGATCGGTTCCCCTTCCACGAAGCTAATCAAGTCGTCCGGTTTGAAGCCGGCCTTGGCCGCCGGCGAATCGGGCGCGACATCTTCCACGTAGGCCGGCGTTCGCGCCAGGATGTTCGGCACGAACACGATCCCCGTCCAGCCGCCTTCGCCTTTAACGATCGACGGGTCGCGCTTGGTCGGCTTGTACGTTCCCTTCATGCCGCGGGCCACGAAATCGGGGAACGAAATCGTCACCGTCTTTTCTTGCTCCTTGTCCTTCTCCTTGATCTTGTAATTGACGGTGACGGCGGCGTTGACCGGGATCGCGTAGTTGAGATTGGTTTCGGTCTGGGTGTTCTTGATTTCGCGGCCGATGACGCCGACGAGCTTGCCGTCGCGGGTGGTGAGCGCGCCGCCCGGCGCTCCGGGATTATTCGTGATCTGATCGACCACATAAACGTCGCCGTTGTACGGGAAGTCGAAGACGCCGACCTTGCCGGAGAGTTTGGTGCGAGCGGCAACGACGCCGCGCATGGCGCTGAGCGGTTCGTCGCGGAGCGCGATTTCGTACTCGTTGGTGAAAGCGATGATCCAGTCGCCGGCCTCGGCGCTCGGCCGCTTGGCCGCCTCGGCGAAGTCGAAATACGGCAAATCGAGACCGGTCGGCTCCTCCGGTTTCTTGCCGTCCACGCGGATGCGGAGGATCGCCGCATCGAGTTCCTGCTCGATCACCATGACCTCGGCCTTGAGGCGCCGGCCGTCGTAGAGGTGCACGACCAGGTCCGCGGTATCGAGCAACTGGCTGGCGACCGTGAGGATATGCCCTTCCTTGGAAATGATGATCCCTGTGCCGAAGTTGTTCAGGCGCGTGAAACCGCCGGCGCCGAAGATCTTCACCATCTTGGTGTTCACGTCGGCGCAGACCTTGTCGAACGGTTCGGCGGCGCGGGCGGCACTCGGCGCCATTAGGACAAGTGCGAGAATGCAGAGACGGTATCGCATATGCATTTCAATGGTTCGAGGGTTGCGGAAACAGCGTGAGTCGCGAGGCCGCTTGGCGGCTCTGCTTTGGTGGCACAGGCCTTCTTGCCTGTGCTCCATTACTTGCACAGGCAGGAATGCCTGTGCCACCAATCCAGCTTCACTTCAGCGTGTGCTTGTTGATGTCGATGAAGCCGTAGCGTTTGTCGCCGAAGCGGACTTCCAGGCGATGCGGCAACGAGCGGCCGCCGCTCACGTCCTTGTAATCGTGCAGGTAAACTTCGCAGGGGTCCGAGTCGCGGGTCAGGAACGTCTCGAAGCCGAGCAGTTGGCTGTCCGACTTCGCGAAGTACCACTTGCAGATCACCGAGCCGTGCTTGGAACGAATGACATTCGTATCGACGCGAAGCGAGGCAAGCGACTTCGGGGCCGATCCGTCGACCGGATAGGGATAAAACGGTTCGGAACCGGCGTGGACGAACTCGCCCTCGAACCCCTTCGGGCCGATTGTCAACAATCGGTGATAGTGATAAAGGGCCATCATGAGGCCGCCGGAACCGATCGGTTCGCTCTGTTCGCGCAGCGTCACGCCGCCGCGGAAGGGATGCAATGAATGGGCGATATTCATCTGCATATTGACGAAGGGGTCGTCGCTCTTCTGGTTCACTTCGAGTTTGATCTCGCCCTTGCGTTGGCCGAGATCGTACTTGCCCTCGGCGAGCCAGGCGCCGGCGGAGGAGAAGTCGCCGTGCTTCTTGGCGGCGGCGAGAAGTTTATCGCGCTGCACCTCGTTAAAGTAATAATTGACGTAACCCGGCTTCTGCTTGAGGAATTTGGCGGCCGGCGAACTGGTGGTCGAGGGCCCTTTCGGACGCGGCGCCGGAACCGGCATTGGCGGCATCGGCCCGCCCATTGCCGGCTCCTTCTCGCCCGGCGTGATGTTCTGAACCCGCACCAGCAGTTCCCGCCGCGCATTCTCCGTCCGCACCGTGATCGGCACCCGCCACTCCTTCGGCAGCGTGCCGAGGATATTCTTGTACTGGTTGGCGCTCGTCATCTTGCGGCCCGCGAAACTCAGAACCACGTCTCCTTCGCGCAAGCCCCGGCGATAGGCGTCGCTCTCTTCGAGAATCTGCTTCACGACCATTTTCTGCAAGTCGCTCGATTCGTCCGCCGTTCCCACCGCGGCGCCCAAACTGGCGTGATCGGTGTCGATGCCGGCGTAAAAGTGGCCCAGAAAGTTCTTGATCTGATTGATGGAAATCGCATAGCCAACGCCCGAGTTGATGCGGACGCGCTTCTCGAAATTGATGCGGCCGTTGATGCCGATCAGTTCGCCCTTCATGTTGAACAGCGGGCCGCCGGAGTTGCCGGGGTTGATGGACGTATCCACCTGAATGCAATCGGTGTATTCGCTGATGCCGGGCCGGCTGCCCATCGGCTCGTAGCGGTTGGTGCCGCTGACGAGGCCGTAAGTGACGGTCGGGGTAAAGTCGAGGGCGATGGAGAACGGGTTGCCCATGGCCAGCGACCAGTCGCCGATCTTCACCTTGTCCGAGTCGCCGAGTTGCACGAAGGGGAACGGCTTGCCTTCGACTTTGGGAATGAGCTTGATGAGTGCGACGTCGCCGATTTTATCCTGGCCGACGATGACGGCGTCGTAGAGCTGGCCGTCGGCGAGGCCGCACTGCATGATGCTGCCGGCCGGTTGCGTCACGTGATGGTTGGTGAGGGCGAACCCCTCGGGATCGATGACGACGCCGGAACCGATCGCTTGCCCGCCATAGATGCAGACGGCGACCACGGCCGGGCTGATCCGGGCGACAACCGAGACGCGCTCCGCCTCCGCATCGAGCACTGCCTTCGGCGGCTGGGCCGACGCCCCGGGAATTAGGCACGCGGTTAGAGCCAAGGCGGCAATCGCGACACTGCGCATCATAGGATCGTCTCATGCGACCGATTAGGGATTGATCACCACTTCCGCGGCCGGGCCGCGAAACAACACGTCCATGCAATTCAAGACATCGCGGCCGAGAATCCGCTCGGTGCCAAGGCTATCGACTTGAAGTCGGCAATCGTACTCCGTTCCATCGAGCACCACCCAGACACTGAATTGAACCGTTCGGACCAGAGCTCCGCCGACGCCAGCCATATAAACAGGGCTCGCAGCTGTGGGATCAAGTTGTAACCGTCGGAAGTCGGCCAGGGGAATTGCACTGGCATCGGATCCAGTATCCAGGATCACCCTGTCAAAAAGAACTCCGGTCTGCCCCGAGACGCTTTGAAATTCGACGCTCACTACCGGCAGTGGCTCTCCGGGATAGCCAGTGTCATAAGGAAAGGCCGTCAATCGCATGCGGGTTGGTTCGTATTCGTGACCTACGCAAACAAAAAAAGCGTGCGGATCCGCCTTGTGAGCTTCGTGAAGCACACGCACGGGGCTGCGCCCGACAGCGATAACTATTCCTTGTGAAAATCCAATCCATTGCTTCTCGTATTGCGGCAAAAGGCTGTCGCGCACGGCCCAGTAGTCCGCTTCGTTCTTGTACCAATCGGGGTGGATCTGCCGCGCGACGTCGGGCGGCAGTCCCTCGGCCAAACTTTTATAGGTCGTATTGGCACTCATCGGATTGCCTTCGCGCTCGGCTCGCGGACTCCGCCTCGCGGCGAATCACTTCTGGACTCTTGCGTCCGCCAGAACCGCCTGGCTGCCGTTGAAAAACGGCGAACTCGCCTCCACAACGATCCGCAGTTCTTTCACGTTCTTCACGTCCAGCGTCACGCCCTTGGGCTTGTCCTTGCGGCGGATCGTGTCCGAGAACACCGCCCGGCCGTCCGCCTCGATGGTCACGGTCGTCTCGGCGGCACTATCGCCCACCTGGTCCAGGATGCCAACGGTCGCCTTGAATTCGCGATACTCGCCGGCAATTGTGTAGGTCAGCACCGTGTCGGCCGGAACCCACAGTCCCTTGGGATATTCGATGCCATCCATTCTCAATGGGGCGTTGGCCGGAGCCTTGTCCACGAGGTACGGCGCCTTGACGTTTAACGTCTTGGCCGCTTCGTCGGGCGGCAACTCCGGCGCGTCGACCTTCGGGGTCAGGTCCGAAAGGTAGGCGATGTTGCCGCGAGCGTAGTCCAGTTGGGCGATCGCCGCCAGCGACGGATAGTTCACCACGACGCCGGCGACCGTCGTCAACTTCATGCCGGAACCGGAAAGATCGACCGACCGGGCGAGCAACACGTTGCCGAACACATCGTTGACTTTGCAGACGGTCGGCGGCGCCTGGGCCGGCAGCGGCTGGTTGAACACCAGCCCGCCCGTGGCCCGCGACAGCAATAACTCCTCCTTCGTTCCGTCTTCCTTCTCGAAGAGAATTCGATTCCCCTCGGCATTGCCCTCGATCAGCGTTCCCTGCACGAAGTTCAAGCCGTCCTGTTGGCGAACCACGTAGAGGTCGCGTTTGCCGCGCGTCGGTAACATCTTCTTCCACTCGGCCGCGATCTTCGCATCCTGAGCGTTGCGGCAGGCATAAAAGACGCTCGATAGCGGCAAATCGAAGGTCGGCGCCACCACCCCGGGCGGCCCCGGCATCAGGTCGATCGCCAACGCCTTCTTCTTGATGGAGAACTTCGCGCACCGCAACTTCGAGCCGTCCGTCAGCTCGATCTCCTGGTACTTCACGTCCTTGGCGATAGACAGCGGCTTGTGGCCGAGGTCGATCAACACGATGTCCTTGCCGGCCACCTTGACCGCGCCGTCGCCGATCTTGAACGACACCCCGTCCTTCTCGACAGCGACCAGAGTCCCGGTCAGTTTCTTGCCGGAGGTCGTGGTCAGGTCGTCCGCGGATGCCAACGACGCAAGGAGGAACAGAGATAAGACGAGCAAGCCCCGGCAGATGTAACGCATGGCGGGAAACTCGAGGGCGGAAGGCAGGACGGCTGAAGTGGATTATACCCAAAGCGATGAAGTGGGAATGCGGAATCGGTAACGACCGATGCCGCGGGTTAAATGCCGATCGATTCGAGATGCTTCCGGAACAGGGCTGCCTGCTCGGAAGTCAGGTTTTCGTGGGGCGGCCGGGCCGGGCCGGTGTCGATGCCGCGCCACCGCATCGCCTCCTTCGCCGACGCCTGGAACCCGAACCGCTGCATCAAGGCGATTAGCTGCACCGAACGAAACTGCTCGGCCCGGGCCGCGCTCAGGTTGCCGCTTTGGAATGCGGCGATGATTCGCTGGTAGAGTGGGGCCGCGAAGTTATACGTGCTGCCGACCGCCCCTTCGGCCCCCAGAACCAGTGCCGCCAGCAGGAATTCATCGTAGCCCCAGACCACATCGAATCGACCGCTCTCCGCGTGGCGAAGTTGCTGGAACGCCATCAGGTCCGAATTAGTGAACTTCAAGCCGGCGAAAGTTGGAATGGCCGCGGCGTGCTGCACGAATTCTGGCATCGAAAGCTGCACGCCAGTCATGACCGGGATGTCGTAGAAGTAGAACGGGGTGGCCGGGGCGGCGGCGGCGAGTTGTCCGCACCAGGCTGCGAGTTGCTCGGTGCTCTTCGGCTTGACGTAATTCGGTGCGACCGTGGCGATGGCCGCGGCACCGTGCTTCTCGGCATGCTTCGCCAGTTCCTGGGCGTCGCGCAGGGCGTTGGCTCCAACGTGCACCAGGACGCGGAGTTTCGTCCCGCGTGATGCGTTCAGCCACCGCTCGGCCAGCGCGAGCCGCTCCGGGATAGTCAGGGAACTGAATTCGCCGGTCGTTCCGGCCACGAAGACGGCCCCGAGCCCCTCGGCCAAGAACCGTTCCACCTGCTGTCCGACAACATTCAGGGCGAGATCGCCGCGAGCGTCGAAGGGCGTGAGCGCGGCGGGAACGAGACCAGTCAATCGCATGGGAAACTCAGCTTGGTGGCAAGAAAGCTCGCACAGGCAAGAATGCCGGTGCCACCAGGATCCAAACTGACACGCTCCCCTTTGGGTCGCGGCTAAACATTCGTCATTTCGTCTTTGGCGCGGGTTTCTTCTGGCCCTCGGTAAGGACGTACAAGTAGCCGACCAAGCCGCGATGCAGCGCCGTATAGGCATCTTCCTCGCCCTTCGCTACCGGGCCGAACAGCAGCTTGTTCTTGACCATGTACTTGATTAAGTCAGCCACGCTCGTCCCCTCGGTGGACCAGCGTGGGTCAACGAGGCCGGATGAACCGGATGCTTTCAGAGCGGCAACCAGCGAATCGAGGTGGTTCAGGAAGCGTCGGGCCGCGGTGGCGTCCTCGAATTCCAGGTTGCGGGTGATGGGATCGAGGATGGCGCGTGCCCTGGCAACATCGGCCGCGAGCTTGGCCGTTTTGGTCGGGTCGGCCGCCTTGCCCACGAGCACGGGCGCCGCCGCCGCCGCCAGATCCTTTTCCAGCACCGGCTTCAATTCCGCGAATGCCGGGTCGTCGAATACCTTGGGGAACTGCAGTTGGCCAACGCGGCGGAGCATGTTGATGGCATCGGCGTTCGGGCCGGTGAAGCGGAGTTGGGCCAGCAGGTTCGGCGGCAGGAACGCCGATTCGGCGCGTCCCTTCTTTTCCGCCGCCACGATACCGACGACGATGTGGTTCAGCGCTTCACCGGAAGCGATCTCGGCTTCGCTGGCGTTGCTGAGTGCCTTAAGAAGTTCCGGCGGGGCTTCGTCGCTGCCCGGTTGCACGGCCGTGAGCCCTTGCACGCCAAGCCGTTCATACGCCCACTGGTCGTAGATGGCGTTGCGGGTGGATCGGGTGTTGGTCGTGTAGCGCGAGTAGGCGGCGGCCTGTTGGGCGCGGCCGAAATTGCGGGCCGCGGCCGGGTTCGAGCCAAATCCGCCGCTCATGTAACTGCTGTAGCGCGGCGGGGCCGGGTTATATTGCTGGGAGAACATCTGGCGAGCGATGCCATAACCGACCGGGCCGTAGAGGTTGTAGCCGAAGGAAAGTCCGCCGACGGAGAAGCGGGCGCTCGAGGCGTAGTTGAAGTTGACGCCGGGTACGTGGAATCCGGGCGTTCGGAAGCCGCCGCCAATGAATTGGGCCGACGCCGGCGATGCGGAAGCGGTCAAAGCCGCGAGGCTTGCCAAAATGGCCAATTGCAAGTGGCTTTTCATGGGTATGTCCCCAGGCGGGCTTCTGCTTCTGACTTCTGTTCCTGAATCCTGACCCTGACTCCTGTATTCATCTTACTTCTTCTTTGGCGGGGGCGGAAGCATGCCCGAGGGAATTAACTTCTTCCACTGGCCGTACGCCGTCTCGGCCTCGGCCTTGGTGCCGTTCGGCTTAAATGCGATAGTCTTGCCGACGGGAACGAGCCGCACCAGATGCCACGCCGCCAGATTGCGGATCGACGGTTGATCGTGGCGGAGGTACTCGATCAGCACTTCGTAAGTCTCGGGTTGGCGAAGGTCGTCGGCGCTGAACCCGAATAGAAGTTGAATGATGGTCCGGGCGGTATTCGGCGTGAAGCCGAGCACCGGCGAAACGAGGCGGTCGTAGAGCTTGCGTTCGTTGCCGGGCGTTCGGCCGAGCCAGTGGCGGACCACTGCGATGCCGAAATCCCATTCCTGGAGATTGCGGGCGGCCGCCAGGGCTTGCAGCAACTGGACGAGATCGTCCGTGGCCCCGAGCGTGACCAAGGCGATCCGCTGCTCGATGGGGTCGGCGGAATCGATGAAGGATTTCAAAGCGCCGGCGGCATTCTCCGCGCGAGCCTTCCGAAACTTCTCGATCCCCTCAGCCACCTTCTTGCCATGCGGCGACAGCGACGCGTCCGGGTCGGCCCACGCCGGCAACTTGTCCAATTTCTGGCGCTGCGGCCGGACGCCGGCCACGCTATCCCACTCGACGAGTGCCGGGCCGGGCGGCGCGCTCAGCCCGAGCGTGAGGCCGCCCACGTCCGCTGCCGCCGAGCCGCTGATGACCAGTAGAACCAGCGACGCGATTGGTTCCGGCGGCTTATCCATTCCGCTGGCGAGCTTGAACCGCGATCCGGCCGGCCACCGCGCGCACAGTTCCAACGCCACTCGCGTTCCCTTCGCATCGAGCGTTATCTTCCACGATTGGTTCCAGAAGCGGGCGCGCACAACTGCTGCGCCCTCCGCCTTGACGTTCGTGAAATCGACGCGGCCGCGATCGAGCGCAATGTCGAGATCGACGTCCTTGGCTTCATTGAGCGTGAATGCGGTTTCGAGAACCGGCAGCGGCGACTTACCGTCGTAGTCAGCGAGTGACTTCACGGCGACGCTGCCGTTCTTCGAAGTGAACGAAGCGCCGGGAAGCGCGACGATCAGGTCGCCGGTGCAGAGTTCGCTATTCTCGGGGAGTGGGAAGAATTCCGTCGCGCTGGCGGCCCGGCTGACAAAGGAAGCGGCCGGCGACGTCGCCCGTGCCGCCGCCTCCGGTTCCGCGGCCAATACCGACGATTGCAGAAGCAAAACCGCCAGGACTAGCCGCGAGGCGGAGTCCGCGGAGCCGAGCGCGACGCGCCTCACGAATTGCAATGGGACCATGAGCGTTCTCGATCAGATGATCGGGGAGAGCAGGCGGGCGGCGTTCTCGGCCAACTTGGCGGCTCGCGGGCGGGAGCCATAGACACTCGCATCGAGCCGCACGGATACTGCCAGGTCGCGCTCGAATGCCTCTTCCATCTCGGATACCGCCGCGGCATCGTAGATCAAACAGTTCACTTCATAATTGAGATACAAACTGCGATTGTCCATGTTGGCAGTGCCGACGGAAGCCCATTCGCCATCCACGAGCATGAACTTGCTGTGCATCATGCCGCGCGAGTACTGGTAAACGCGGACGCCCGCGGCGAGTAGCTCTGTCCAATAATACCGCGCCGCGAGGAACGGCACCCATTTATCCGGGCGAAAGAGGCCGAGGAAGCGCACATCGACGCCGGCCCGGCCCGCCAGCACCAGGGCATCGCGCAAGCCCGGATCGGGGACGAAATATGGGCTGGCGATCCACACCCGGTTGCGTGCCCGAAGAATCCCCGCGAAGTAAGTCTCGCGGATCGCCTTGTAATCGGCGTCCGGCCCCGAATGCACGACCTGGACGATGACCCCTCCGGGTCGGGCGATCGCGCGCGGATAGTATGCCGCCCCGCGAACGGCTTCTTCCGTGGCGAAGTGCCAGTCCTCCAAAAAGACGCGCTGCAACGATTCCACCGCGGCCCCTTCCAGGCGGAAGAAGGTATCGCGCCAGTAGCCGAAGCGCGGGTTCTTGCCGAGGTATTCGTCGCCGATATTCAGCCCGCCGCTGAAGGCCATTCGCCCATCGACGATGAGGATTTTGCGATGATTCCGCAGATTGATTCGCATCCGGTAAACGGGATTGAACACGGGAAGAAACGCGGCCACCTTCCCACCCGCGGCGATCAACTCGCGAAGCATGGACGAGCGCAGTGAGAACGAACCGACCGAATCGTAAAGGAAGCGAACCTCGACGCCGCGACGGCGGGCCGCGGTGAGCGCCGCGATGAAACGCCGCCCCGACTCGTCCGGGCGGACAATGAAGAACTCCATGTGCACGTGGTGCTTTGCGGCCTCAATCGCGGCAATCATGGCGGAGTAGGCCGCTTCCCCCTCGGTGAACAGTTCGAAGCGATTCCCCGCAGTGGCCGGAAAGCCATCGGGGTGATGGGCGAGTTTGGCGAGCAGTTGCCAGCGCTCGGGAATCGCCACGGGCGGGGCGCCGTCGCCCGTCTTGGCCTCGGCGGGGACCTCGGTGGCGAGCTTTTTGTAAGCCTGCCGCCGCCGCAATCGCTTCTCGATCGGGCGATGGATCGTCTGGTAGCCGAACAGTCCGAAGAAGATCGGCCCCAATAGCGGCAGCGCGATGACCGTCAAGCTCCAGGCGATCGCCGACATCGGTTCCCGCTTCAAATGCAGCACGCAGAGCAGCGTGAACGTCGTGAGCACGAGGTTGAACAGCACCGCCCAGCCGGCGATGTCTTGCCAGAAC
>DATNBQ010000283.1:0-2414 GCA_035571955.1 Urbifossiella sp.
GAGTCGTAAAAAGCGTAACATTCCCGCAAGAATGGTCAACCGAATGCACGCCGAGCATCGCTCGACGGTCCGAGGCTGAGCCTCGTTAGCGTTACCCATAATTGAGACGCTTACCCCGCGGCGGTTTCTTTCGCGCCGCTCGGTGACGATTATCGAGGCAGCGAAGTAATCCCTCGGTAAACGGTCAACTCGCCGGAGCGACCGACTTCGCATTGGGACCGGCTCATCGCGGCCTCGACGATGCGTTCGCACTCGGGGCCGTGCAGCTCGATCGCCATGTTGCGAACTGCCGGCAGCCACTTAGAGCAACTCGGTCCGAACAGTTCCGCTTCCGCCCCTTCAATATCGATCTTGAGCACGTCGATGCGCGGGAAGTTGGCCAAGGCCATCAGGTCCGGGATGGTCACGGCAGGAATGTCGGCTCGTTCGCCGGCTTCGGCGAGGCGCACCTGAATCGCCCACTCGGCGCCGCGGCCGCGATCGATAACCAGCGACCCGGCTGCCGACCAGATTCCGGCGGCGACGAACGTCACTCGCTGGCCGAACGGCGCCAAATTCCGTCGGCAGACGGTCATGTTCGCCGGGTCCGGTTCTACCACCACGGCACGAGCCTTGGGGTAATGATGTAACAGGTAATACGTGGAGCAGCCGATGTTCGCCCCGCAGTCGACGATGAATTCGACGCCGGGAATGTCGGCAATGCAGGCGTATTCCTGGCGAAGAAACACCTGATCGATCACGTGCGGGTCGCTGCCCCCGGGGCGGAAGTAAAGCGGGTAGCGGAACCCCGCCGGACGAATGTGGGCCAGGCGGCCTTTGCGGCCCGCTTCAAGGTTACGAGCGAACCAGAGCCGGGCGGTCGCTGAAACACCGATGATCCGCGCTTCTTGCCGTCGATAGCCGAGCCACTGCCCGAACCGCGCCCGGTACGACGGCAACGACGGACAGATCGCGACAGCCCACCGCTTGAGCATTTTGGTTCTCGGCCGCGAAGGTCAGGATTGGTGGCACAGGCATTCTTGCCTGTGCAAGAAACGGAGCACAGGCAAAAATGCCTGTGCCACCAATCACACCTTGTTCCACTGATAATCGCAGACCACAATTCCTTGGTCCGCGTTCGTGGAAAGATGCGCGTGCCGTTCGTCGCCGGCCACGTCCACCACGAGTGCGCCTTCCACGGAATCGATGACGGCGCCGGCCGCCAGCCACAGATCGACCAGGATCGTGTGCCCCGGCCGCAGCGGCGCCTTGCGGAACCGGCATTCCAGTGTCTGGATTCCCGGCTCCAGGGCCGCGGCGAACCCGGCTTCCTGCGTCCAACTCGTGATTGCCCGCATTCCGTAGAGCGTTCGCAGCACGACCGCCGCCGCGACGCTGGGAATCGCCTGTTTGGATTCGATTTCCATGCGGATCGTCAGATCGCTTCCCGATGTAAACTGATGCGTCGGCTGGCCGGCGTCGTCGATGAGCGTGGCGCGAATGAAGCGGGCCCGGCCGTCGCCGCTTCGCGGCTTGTCGCGCAGGTCGCCGCCGCGCGCGTCGGCCACCAGTCGGTTCAAATACGCCTGCGTCACGCTGCCCGCATCGCCAACGTCCGCCACTTGCCCCCGATCGAGCAGCACGGCCCGGCGGCACAATCGCGGGATCAGGTCCATATTGTGGCTAACGAACAGAATCGTCCGGCCGCCGGCGGCCAACTCGCGCATCCGATCGATGCAGCGCCGTTGGAAGGTCGCGTCGCCGACGGCGAGCACTTCGTCGACGATCAAGACTTCCGGGTCGAGATGCGCCGCGACGGCGAAGGCCAGGCGAATGTACATGCCGCTCGAATAGCGCTTCACCGGCGTATCGATGAACTGCTCGATCTCACTGAAGGCGACAATGGCGTCGAAGTTGCGAGCGATCTCGCGGCGCGACATGCCGAGGATGCTGCCGTTGAGGAAGATGTTTTCGCGGCCGGTGAGTTCGGGGTGGAAGCCGGTGCCGACCTCGAGGAGGCTGCCGATGCGGCCGCGCAGTTCGATGCGGCCGGCGGTCGGCTCGACGATCCGAGCGAGTATCTTGAGCAGCGTGCTTTTACCCGCCCCGTTCTTACCGATGATGCCGACCGCTTCGCCGGGCTTCACGTCGAACGAGACATCCTTGAGAGCCCAGAAGTGGGCATCGTGCGCTGGGCGAATGGAATCGCGACCGGCGACACTGTTGAAAATGCGGCGCGGCGCCCCGGCCAGCGTTTCGGTCAGCGTGTTGAACCCGCCGCGCGCACCGCTGCCGAGCCGATATTGTTTGGAAACACCCAGGGCTCGAATCGCAAGATTCATGGGTTGAGAACTTCGCGCTCCCCGCTGGGTCGCGGCTAAACGGGGTCAAATGATGTCCGCGAAGGCGCGTTCGGTGCGGCGGAAGTACCAACC
>DATNBQ010000284.1:0-3600 GCA_035571955.1 Urbifossiella sp.
GGGCCGCTTCGCCAGTGCCGATCGCTCTCTGCGGCATCACCCCGGCGGCGATTTCTTCAACGATAGGAAGCGCTCGTGCTACGGCGACATCCGCTGCGCGAAGGGCATAACCATCGCGGAGCGATTTGGCGAATGGCGGCGAGTCGCGATCGGCATGAACATTCGCTGCGAGAATACGATGGGCGAGCGCGGCCGACAGCGGTTCGGCACCCGTCGGCAGCGGCCGGGCGCGCTCCAACACAATCGCCAGTGCCTCCGCGACTTCCAACACTACTGCCTCCGGATAAGAATGTGCTTTCTGGTGCACAGGCATTCTTGCCTGTGCCACCTAAGAAGAAACTATAAGCGGATCGGTCCCGAAGTTGCACCCGATTTCACGCTCCCTCACTACTATCCGGAGAACCGCATCATGGATGCTCGCATCGATCCTGCCAAGGCCGCGGCTTTGCCGGCTTACAAGGCCATGTTCGCCCTGCAAGCGGCCGTGAACGCCACCAGCCTCGAGTCGTCGCTGCAAGAACTCATCAAGCTGCGCGTCTCACAGATCAACGGCTGTGCCTTTTGCATCGACATGCACTTCCGCGAAGCGACGGCCAAGGGCGAGAAGCCGGAACGCCTCTACCTGCTCGATGCCTGGCGCGAAGCGCCGGTCTATACCGATCGCGAGCGGGCCGCCCTCGCCTGGGCCGAATCGGTCACGCTCGTCAACCAGAATCACGTTCCGGACGAGGTCTTTGCCGAGGCCAAAGAGCACTTCAGCGAGGACGAGCTGGTCAGCCTGACGCTGGCCGTCGTCGCCATCAACGGCTGGAACCGCTTCAGCATCGGCTTCCGGGCTGTGCCGACGCTGGGAAAGCATCGCTAGCTTCCGCGCGCGTCATACATTAACGCCATGAATGTTCTGGTGATCGGCAAGGGCGGCCGCGAGCATGCCCTGGTGTGGAAGCTGCGGCAAACGCGTCGGGTCGAGCGCGTCTTCTGTGCGCCGGGGAACGCTGGCACTGCCGTCGACGGCTCCGGCAACGTTCCCATCGACCCGAGCGATCGCGACCGCCTGGCCCGCTTCTGCGTCAAGGAAAAGATTGGCCTCGTGGTGATCGGGCCGGAGGATCCGCTGGCGGCCGGGCTGGCCGATTTCCTGCGCGTGGCGGGGATCAAGGTGTTCGGCCCTTCGAAGGATGCCGCCCGCATCGAATCGAGCAAGGTCTTTTCCAAGGAACTGATGCGGCATGCCGACGTGCCGACCGCCGACTTCCAGGTCTTCGACCATCCAGAACACGCCCACACTTACGTGATGAGCCGCGATTATCCCGTGGTCGTCAAGGCCGACGGGTTGGCGGCCGGTAAGGGCGTGATCGTTTGCAAGGATAACGCCGAGGCGCGCCGCGCCGTCGACCGCATCATGTCTAACGAGGAATTCGGCGCGAAGGCCGGCCGCCGCATCGTCGTCGAGAAAAAGCTCGAAGGCGAAGAGCTCTCCGTGCTGGCCCTAATTAGCGGCCGCACCATTGTGACGTTGCCGGCGTGCCAGGATCACAAGGCCGTCTTCGACGGCGACCGCGGCCCGAACACCGGCGGCATGGGCGCTTATTGCCCGGCCCCGGCCGCCACGCCCGAACTCATCGCCGGCCTCGAAGAGACCGTGTTCGTGCCGATCGTGCATGCCATGAAGCGCGGCCGTTTCCCCTTCCAGGGCGTTCTCTACGCCGGCATGATGCTGACCAACCAGGGCCCGCGCGTCCTTGAATTCAATGCCCGTTTCGGCGACCCGGAAACGCAGCCAATCCTGATGCGCCTCAAGACCGACCTCCTCGATTTACTGGAAGCGGTCGCCGAAGAACGGCTTCACGAGTTGGAAGGCCGCATCGAGTGGGATCCGCGGCCGGCGGTCTGCGTCGTCCTCGCATCGAGCGGCTACCCCGGCAAGTTCGATAACGGCAAGATCATCTCCGGCATCGCCGAAGCCGATGCACTGCCCGACGTCAAGGTTTTCCACGCCGGTACGAAGCTGGACGCGCAGGGAAGAGTGTTGACGGATGGCGGTCGCGTGCTCGGCGTCACGGCCCTCGGCGACGACCTGGCCGCCGCCAAGGCCCACGCTTACCAAGCCGTCAAACGCATCAGCTTCACTGGCATGCACTGCCGCACCGACATCGCCGACAAGGCGTTGAAGCCCACTGCTTGAGGTAAACTCCAATGTCCGTTCGGTTCGTGATGGTTGGCGGGTTCCTCGGCGCGGGTAAGACGACGACGCTCGCCCGCCTCGCTCGGCTTTACCAGGCCCGCGGCCAACGCGTCGGCATCGTCACCAACGATCAGGCCCACGATCTCGTCGATACCAATGCGTTCCGCGGTCAGGGGTTCGCCACGCAGGAAGTTCCCGGCGCCTGCTTCTGTTGCCGCTTCGAGGATCTCGTATCGCGCGTCGGTTCGCTCGAAACGTCGGACCGGCCGGATGTGATTCTCGCCGAACCGGTGGGAAGTTGCACGGACCTCGTCGCCACGGTGATCCAGCCGCTGAAGGACCTGTACGGCGGGCGATTCGAGGTGGCTCCGTACGCCGTGCTCTTCAAGCCGAGCCACGGCATCCGCATTCTCCAGGATCAACCCGCCGGCGGCTTCAGCCCCAAGGCCGCTTACATCTTCAAGAAGCAACTTGAGGAAGCGGACGCCATCCTGATTAACCGCATCGACGAATTCGAACCGGCCAAGCTCGAGGAACTGGTGCGGCTCGTGGAAGAGCGTTATCCCGGCGTGCCGATCCTCCGCGTTTCAGCGGCCACCGGCCAGGGCTTCGACGCCCTCGTGCAACTGCTCGATCAGTCCGGCGGCTTCGGCCGCAAGGTGCTCGACATCAATTACGACACTTACGCCGAGGGCGAAGCGGAACTCGGCTGGCTCAATGCCAGCGTCCGACTCGCGGCCGACAAGCCGTTCGATCTCGATGCCTTACTCACGGCCATCCTGAAGGATCTGGCCGCGATTTGTCGGAAGCTCGGCGGCGAGGTGGCCCACTTGAAGTTGATCGGCATGGACGACGCCGGCGCGTTCGCCGTCGGCAACGTCGTTAGCAGCGACACGGCGGCGAAGCTGTCCTTACCCAGTGGATTGAGGCCGCGCGAGGCGGACTTGATCGTGAATGCCCGCGTGGCGATCGACCCGGCAATACTGGAAGCGCAAGTACAGCGGGCGATCCGCGACGAATGCGCCCGAGTCGGCGTGAGGCCGGAGTTCCGCACCAGCCAGAGCCTGCGCCCCGGCCGCCCGGTTCCCACGCATCGCTACGCGGCCGCCAAGGTGTGATGGGCTACTTCACTTCGATTGTGTAAATGTCGCTGCCGCCGTGGCGGGTCGAGATGAATGCCAACTTTTTGCCGTCCGGGCTCCAGGCCGGCGCCGTATCCTGGCCGGCGTCGGCGGTCAGATTCACCAACTTTGTGCCGTCCGCCTGCAGCAACCAGATGTCGTAATTGCCAGTGCGGTTCGAAACGAAGGCGATCGATTTGCCGTCCGGCCGCCACGCCGGCCAGGAATCGAGGAAGTCGCCTTCGGTCAGTTTCTTCGCGCCTGTGCCGTCGGAGTCCATGACGAAGATCTTCT
>DATNBQ010000285.1:0-8412 GCA_035571955.1 Urbifossiella sp.
GATTGCCGGGCAGGCGTTCGGTCGGATGGCCGTTCAGGTAGACGTCGCTCAGTCGGTCCTGAATGCCACGGCGGAGCTTCTCCCGAAGCTTGAGCAGGCGGGCCGACTCGGTCGGCATCTCCTCACGGGCGAGGTCGCAGGCGACGCCGAGTCCGACGATCTGCTGCACCGCAAGAGTGCCGGAACGGAAGCCGCGCTCGTGGCCGCCGCCATCGATCTGCGGTTCGAGCCGCACCCGCGGGTCCTTCTTGCGAACGTAGAGCGCACCGATTCCCTTCGGCCCGTAAATCTTGTGGGCGGTTAAGCTCAACAGATCGATTCCCATCGCCTCGACATCGATGGCCACCTTGCCGACGGCCTGCACGGCATCGGTGTGGAAGAGAATGCCTTTCTCCTTGCACAGTTTGCCGATGGCCTTGATCGGCTGCAGCGTGCCGATCTCGTTGTTGGCGGCCATGATCGAAACGAGTACGGTCTTGTCGGTGAGCGCTTCGCGGATTTGCTCGGCGTGCACCTGGCCGAATTTATCCACCGGCAAGTACGTGACCTGGAAGCCGTCGCGCTCGAGCCGCTTGCAGGTGTCGAGCACGGCCTTGTGCTCGGTCGCCTGCGTGACGATGTGGTTCCCCTTCTTCTTGTACATGGCGGCGACGCCCTTGATCGCCAGGTTGTTGCTCTCCGTGGCGCCGCTCGTGAAGATGATCTCCTTGGCGGACGCGCCGATGAGCCCGGCAATCTGGTCGCGCCCTTCTTCCACGGCGGCTTCCGCCTCCCAGCCGAAGGGATGGCTGCGGCTGGCCGCGTTCCCGTACTTCTCCGTGAAGTACGGCAGCATGGCCTCGACCACGCGCGGATCGACCCGCGTCGTGGAGTTGTTGTCCATGTAAATCGGCGTCGTCACCATGAGTGTCAAAGACTCCTAGGTTCGCGAGGCCGCGAGCGGCTCGTGATGGGTATGCGATTGCTGCGAGCAACAGCCGGCCAGCATGGGAAGCGGCCCCAACAGTTGCGGCTTCGGCACGTTGGGATCGAAAAGTTCCGCCAGCGAAACGTTGTGGAGCACGGCCAGCAGGCGGCGGTGAACGTCGGCCATTGTTCCCTTAACCGTGCAAACGGACGCGAGCGAACAGCAATCGTCGTCGACGCCGTGGCGGTCGGGGCTGCACATCGTGAGCCGGAAACCTTCCTCGATGGCCTCGAGCAGCTCAGCAAGTGAAATACTGTCGGCCGGGCGGGCCAAGGAGTAGCCGCCCTTGACGCCGCGGTGGCTGGCGACGAACCCCTTCTGACAAAGTTCCTTGAGAATGTTGGCGACGAAGGCCCGGCTGATGCCGAACTTCTCGGCGGCGGCCCGCGCCGTGCCGCCCCCCACTTTCTCGTTCAAATACGACAAAATCAGGAGGGCGTAGTCCGCTTTACGGCTCAATAGCGTCATTTCACCCTCCTTTCAGGGAAAGGGCATTGCCCCTGTACTATTTGTACGAAGTCGAGATGGCACCCGGCAAGTGCTAATTCCAGAACAACCTGGAAAGAGTGCCCTTCGCGCGGATGCCGCGGTTGCAAGTAATGGCAAGTGGTAAGTGGTCGTGGATTGACCTAAAAATCTACCAAAAGGCGGGATTTTCAAGGCAATAATGGGTTAAGAACCGTTCAAATCGGTCAATTCCGGCCACATGCTGGCCATAAACTCGCATTTTCGAAAACGACCATATTCTAAAGGAACACAGAATGCCAACTCGGTGTGTTGGCAATGTGGCATTCTTGGCATCCTGTGGCAAAATCCCTGGTTTTGATGGGGTTTCGAAATGGCCACAGAATGCCAAAAACGCCAAAAACGTTACCCGCCAATCAGCGAGTTCCTTTCCCCTTGCCAGTCGTTTTTCGATTCGTAGGTTCAACCCCTTGACAGGTTCTCGTGGCCGCGCGGGCGGGCGAGACGAAGAGGGAAGCCGGTGCGAATCCGGCGCGGGGCCGCCGCTGTAATCGGCCAGGCTTCGGTTCAGATGCCACTGCGGGCGACCGTGGGAAGGCGAACCGGGGCGAATGCCGAAAGCCAGAAGACCTGCCTGTCGCAGTCGCCGCCATGCTCCGGCTCCGAGCGTCGCGCAGGCACGGGACTTCGCGCACGCATCGGGCGGGCGCACCGGCCGCGCAGCAGGAGCCGAGGCACCGGCCCCACTGCCCGACCCGGCAGGAGGATTCCGTGCGTCCGCTCCCCGTCCGTCTCGCCTTCACCCTGATCGAACTGCTCGTTGTAATCGCGATCATCGCGATCCTCGTCGGCCTGCTGCTCCCCGCGGTGCAGAAGGTGCGCGACGCCGCCGCCCGCATCAAGTGCGCCAACAACCTGAAGCAACTCGACCTCGCCCTGCACAATTACGAATCGGTGAACCAGAAGTTGCCTGCGGCCGCTGTCACCACCGCGGCATCCTTCAGCCCGCCATACCCGACGCAATACTGGTTCGGCCTGGTGATCAGCCCGCCGCCGACGTTCACCCCGTCCACGGACGTGCGAAATGGCACCATCAGCCCGTACTATGAGGCGAATAGTTCGGTGACCAAGTGCCCGGTGATGCAGACTCCGCCCGTGACTCTCGTGTACGGCGGCGTGACCGGCGGGTATGCCTACAACGCCGAATTGCAAGACAAGAAGATGGCGGCGGTGCCGGCGACCTCGCGAACGCTGACCTTCTGCGATGCCGTCTATTTGAACCCGGATGGCTCGCTGCAAGAGAGCACGGCGCTGCGCGGGCCGGGGAGCAACCCGAACGAGTATCAAGTGGCCGACCAGCCGTGGGGATTCTTCGGCTTCAACTTCACGGCCTTCCGGCATACCGGCACGGTGGGGTTGGTCTCGTTCCTCGATGGCCACGTGGAGTCGGTGATCTATCAAGACGTGGTCCCCGATCCCGGCTTCTGCCCCGGTGCGTTCGTGACGGCGCGGAAGGCGAACCGCCTCGGCTTTGTCTCGGCAGATAACTCGGTTTACCTGGGACAATGATTCATTGGTGGCACAGGCATTCTTGCCTGTGCGCGTTGGCAATACAGGCAAGAACGCCTGTGCCACCGGAATGATACGCGCTCCCCGTTGGGTCGCGGCTAATCGACAACGGTTGCCGCGGCTCCGCCCAGTTTCTAACTTAAGTGTTTCCGAATTCCTACGAAGGTGCGGCTCATGGTGCGGATGAAAGACCTCGGGAAGAACCAGCAGAACCGCTGCCGCTTTTGCACGAAGGAAGGATGCCCGCGGCCGGCATTCGTCGACTACAAGGACGTTCCGAACCTCAAGAAGTTGGTGACCGGCCAGGGGAAGCTGTATAGCCGCAAGCGGAGCGGGCTGTGCGCCACGTATCAACGCGCTGCCTCCATCGCGGTCAAGCGGGCCCGCTTCATGGGGCTTCTCCCCTACGTCGGCGAGTGAATGAGTCCATCCGGCTGGCGGCATGACCGAACCGAGCGATGACCTGTTCGCCCAGGCCGTCTCGCGACACCAATCCGGGGACGCGGCCGGCGCCGAGGCGCTTTATCGCCGCGTTCTCGAAGCGAGCCCCCGGCACGCCGGTGCGCTTTCCAATCTTGGCGTTATTCTCGCCCGAACCAATCCGCAAGAAGCCGTTCAACTCTATTCCGCGGCCATCGCCGCCAACCCGCAGCAAGTCGATTCCCACTTCAACCTCGGCAACGCGTACCGCAAGTTGAACCGGCCGCAGGATGCCGTGAACGCCTATCGAGCCGCGCTGGCGATCGCGCCGAACAACGCCCGCGCTTACTTGAACCTTGGCCTGGCCGTGAGTGATGCCGGCGACTGGGCCTCGGCCATCGACTACTTTCGCCGGGCCGTCGCGATCGATCCGCAGTTCCCCGATGCTTACAACCTGCTCGGCGACGCCCTCTTTCGCACCGGCCATCTGGATGAAGCAATCGCTGCCTTCCGCGACTTCATCGTCCAGTGCCCGGACGAAGCGCGGGCGCATCACAACCTCGGCCTGGCTCTCGCGTCGCAGGGCGACTACGACGGGGCCATACCCGAGTTGGAGCTGGCCGCCGCACTCAAGCCGAACTACCCGGACGCCCACAATTCGCTCGGCGTGGCGCTCGAGGCCGTGGGCCGAGCCGACGAAGCGCAAGAACACTACCAGAAGGCCACGGAACTGCGCCCTGATTATGCGGACGCCTGGAGCAACCTCGGCACCAGCTTGACGGAGCAGGGCCGCATTCCCGAGGCAATCGCGGCCTTGAAGAAATCGCTGGAAATCCGCCCGGAACCGCGGACCGGCGACAACCTGCTGCTGGCGTACTGCTACGCGTCGGAGCTTTCGCCGGCAGAGCTGCGCGACGAGCATGTGGCGTGGGCCGCCCAGTACACCGATTCACTGGCGCCCGCCGAACCGCCGCGCTTCAAGAACGAGACCGGACGCCTCAAGATCGGTTATGTCTCGGGCGACTTCCGCACTCACACCGCCGCCGGACTCATCGAATTGCTGCTCGCCCACCACGATCGCGATCGCGTGCACGTCACCTGTTATCCGAATGCGGCCAGGAGCGACGAGGCGACGGAACGGATGCGGCGACTGGCCGACGCCTGGCGGCCTATTTGCCGCCTCAGCGATGCGACGGCGTCCGAAATGATCCGCGCCGATGAAATCGACGTGCTCATCGATCTCAGCGGGCACACCGCGGGGAATCGCCTCAGCTTGTTCGCTCGCCAACCGGCCCCCATGCAAGCCACGCTCTTCGGCTACCCTGCCACCACGGGAGTGAAATCGATTGGCTACCGCATCACGGATGCGTATGCCGATCCGCCGGGAGAAACGGAATCGCTTTGCGTGGAGAAGTTGCTGCGTTTGCCGGAGATTGCCTGGGTTTACCGGCCTCCGGAGGGCGTTCCCACGCCAAATGCCTTGCCGGCGTCGTCGCGGCGCAGCTTCACTTTTGGCTGCCTGAACAACCCGGCCAAGCTTTCGCAGGCCTGCCTCGAAGCTTGGGCAAAAGTGCTGCGGGCCGTGCCGCGATCGCGGCTCGTGCTGCTGATCGGCCGCTCCACGGCCACGGCCCGGATCATCACCGATCGCTTCACGGAACTCGGCGTCGCTTCCGACCGCCTCGAACTCGTCTATCGCTTGCCGACCCTGGACTACTTCGAGGCGCATCAACCGATTGACCTCGCCCTCGACCCGTTCCCGTTCAACGGCGGCGTGACCACCTGCGATGCCTTGTGGATGGGCGTGCCCGTGCTGACGGTTGCCGGAAGCGATTACCGTTCTCGCCAAGGGGTGAGCCTGTTGAACAACGTGGGTTTGCCGGAGTTCGTGGCCGATACGCCGGAGAAACTCGTGGAACTCGCGGCGATCTGGAGCGAGCAGCGCGAAGGGCTGGCCGACCTGCGCTCGAGCTTACGCGAGATGATGGAGGCCAGCCCGGTCACCCAGGCCGAGGCGTACGTCCGCAATCTGGAAGCGGCACTGGAAAGCCTGGCGCATCCGACTTGCTGAGACTCAGTAAGTCAATGACGTACAGCCAATCATCTACAATCTCCCCCCTTGTGGTGGGGGTCTGGTTTGTCAGAACGATTCCCCCCACCCGCCGAACGTCGTCTCTGCGAGACGACATTCGGCGACCTCCCCCACAAGGGGGGGAGGTGAAAGACGTGCTTCCGGTAGTGTCTTTGCACACCTGTCGTCAATAGCCGACATTCAACTTGCGCCGGTTTCCCCGATCGGGATATAACACGGACAGGCGTTCGCGTTCCGGGAGCAAGCCGTGAAGAGCATTTTTTCGCTGGGGATTCTCGCCGTTTGCAGCGTCGCCTCACGAGCCGAAGAACCGCCGCGGTCCGCCGATCCCCGGCTCGTCGTGGAGCTGTTCGCCGCCGCCCCGGACATCGTCCATCCCATCGCCATGGATTTCGATTCGAAGGGGCGGTTACTCGTCGTCGAAAGCCACACGCACTTCCGGCCGAAGAACTACAAGGGGCCAAAGCACGACCGCATCCGCGTTCTCGAAGACACCGATGGCGACGGCAAGGCGGACAAGTTCACGACCTTTTACGAAGGCACCACCGCAACCATGGACCTGGCGGTGCACTTCGACGGATCGGTTTACCTTGCCGCGCGGAACGAGATCATCCGCCTTCGCGATACCGACGGCGACGGCAAGGCGGACGAAAAGACCCGCATCGTCTTTCTCGATACGGCCGGCAACTATCCTCACAACGGCCTCTCCGGCCTCAGTTTCAATTTCCAGGGCGATCTCGTCTTCGGCATGGGAGAGAACCTCGGCGCCAGCTACAAGCTTGTTGGCAACGGCACGACCATCGCCGACACCGAGGGCGGCAAGGTCTTCACCTGCACCGCGGATGGCAAGGACCTGCGCCGCATCGCCACCGGCTTCTGGAACCCATTCGGCAGTTGCCACGACATCTTCGGCCGGCTCTTCGTGGTCGATAACGATCCGGATTCGTCGCCTCCGTGCCGCCTGGTGCACGTCGTGGAAGGGGGCGATTACGGTTTCCAGTTCCGTTATGGACGGGCCGGGCGGCACGTGTTCCAGGCGTGGAACGGCGAGTTGCCGGGCACGCTGCCGTATGTCTGCGGTACCGGTGAATCGCCCTGCGAAGTGATCAGTTACGAATCCGATGGCTTGCCGGCGGAGTATCGCGGCAACTTGCTGGTGCCGGCGTGGGCGGACCACCGCGTCGAGCGCTATGTACTGAAGCCGCGCGGGGCCAGCTTCGGGGCGGACCGCAAGCCGTTCATTCAAGGCGGCAAGGAATTTCGGCCATCGGGAATGAGCGTCGCCCCGGATGGCTCGCTGTTCGTCAGCGACTGGGTGTCGCGGAGTTACGAACTGCACGGCAAGGGAGCGGTGTGGCACGTGCGGATGAAGGACGCCATTCCGAGAGCGCGGCCCACGGATGCGAAGGATGCAATCCTGAGCCTCGACCGCAAGACGCGGGAAACTGCGGCTCGCGAACTGGCCAAGGACGAAAGGGGCCGGGCGGCGCTGCGCGAACAACTCGCGTCGAACATTACGCGATTCCGTGCGACCGCCTTTTCGGCCCTCGTGGATGCCGATTACCGGGCCGACGACGCGCGGGCCTTGCTCGGCAAGCCGACGAACGATTCACTGCGGGCGATGGCCGCTCGCGCGATGGCCGCACACCGGAGTAATGTCGCGGAGTTCTTGAAAGAGCAATATCCCGCATCGATCCGGGCCGCGGCCGTCACCGGCTTTCACGACAACCTCGGGCTCAGCCCCTATCGGGCGATGCTGACGGACTCCGATCCATTCCTGCGCCACGCCGCCATCGTGCGGCAATCGCGAAGCCCCATCCCTCCGGACGATGCGTCCGCCAGGGAACGACTGTCGTTTTTGCTGGCCGCACGCGGTTCCGATCCCCGCTACGCGGTCCGCAAAAAGCTGCTCAACGACTACCTTCACGATCCCGACCCGGACGTGCGGTTCCTGGCCGTGAAGTGGGTTTCCGATGAGAAGGTGACGGAATTCCAGCCGCGCGTCGGAACGATGTTCCGGGAACCGAAGATCGATCCGCGGCTGTTCGTCGCATTGGCAACGGCCCTCGCCCGCCTCGACGACAAGCCCGTCAACGACGACGGCCTCGCCGATTACTTCCTCGGCAAGCTGAGCGATAAGACCGCGGCGCGGGCTGTGCGATTGATGGCTGTTCGGTCGATCCCCGCCGCATACAAGAAACTGAGGTCTGACCAGCTTGCAGCGATGCTTTCCGAAGATGACGCCGACTTCCGAATCGAAGTGTTGCGGGCACTCAAGGATCGCGGCGACGCTAAAGCTGCAGCAGCCGTCACGGCAATCCTCAAGGACGCGAAGCATCCGGTCGCCGTCCGTGCGCAAGCGATCCTGACGCTTTCGGCCATCAAGCCGGATACTGCCTTGTTCCAGGAACTCGCGGGCAGCGGCGGCGCCGTTGTCGCGGCGGAGGCCAAACGAGCGCTCGCCGACCGCACCAACCTCAAGCCCGCTGCCGGCCGACCGCCGGCCACGGATACCGAGGCCTGGCTCAAGCGCCTGGACGGGCCGTTCGACGCCGAGACCGGCCGCCGCATCTTCGAAAACACGAAACTCGCCAACTGTTCCAGTTGCCATCGCGTCGATGGCCGCGGCGCCAACGTCGGTCCCGATCTGAGCCTGATCGGCCGCACCGAACGCAAGTGGATCGTCGAATCGATCCTCCAGCCGAGCGCCGTTGTCGCCCCGCACTTCCAGACGTGGAAGATCGAAACCGCGGACGGCAAGGCCTTCACCGGGCTGCTCGTGCATACCAACCTGGACGAATCTTTCTACTTGAACGAGAAGGGGCAGCGTGTCCGGGTATTGGCGACAGAACTGCTTGAAGCGTCGCCGCTGAAGACATCCATCATGCCCGACGGCCTC